>DATEHY010000026.1:0-26600 GCA_035279325.1 Gaiellaceae bacterium | reverse complement strand
GAGCAGCGCCGCCGCGCGGGAGGCGAGCGCACGCGGACGGTCCGTCTTGCCGACGAGCTGCGCCCGGTGGCGGCCGCGCAACCTCAGCAGCGGCGCCGGCCCGAGCAGCTCGAACTCGGACAGGCCCGCCTTCAGCTCCTCGAGCGCACGAGTGGCAGCGGCGAGCTCCGGCCCGGAGACGAGCACTCGCACGAGGTGGCGGAACGGCGGATAGCCGAGCGCGCGGCGCCGCTCGAGCTCCCCGGCGAGAAACCCTGCGACGTCGTGACGCGCGGCATGAGCCACCGCGCGCGACTCCGGCTGGAACGTCTGGACGACCACGCGGCCGGGCGCTTCACGCCCGCTGCGGCCCGCGAGCTGGGTGACGAGCTGGAACGTCCGCTCCTCGGCGCGGAAGTCGGGCAGGCCGAGCCCCGTGTCGGCGTCGACGACGGCCGCGAGCTCGACGCCGGCGAAGTGATGTCCCTTCGCCACCATCTGCGTGCCGACGAGGACGGCCCGCTCGGCGCCTGCGAACCGCTCGAGGGCCTGGCGCAGCTGCTCGGGCCCGGCGACGGCGTCGGCGTCGAGGCGGATCCGCTCGAGCTCGGGAACGTGCTTCTCGAGCTCGCGCTCGAGCCGCTGCGTCCCGGCGCCGATTCGCGCGAGGTCGGGGGAGCCGCACGCCGGGCACGTCTCCCCTGCCGGCTCGCGCGCGCCGCAGTGGTGGCAGCGAAGCGTTCCGTCCCGATGCAGGGTGAAGGCGACGTCGCAGTTCGGGCAGCGGCGGGTCGCGCCGCAGGCGCGGCAGTGGAGCGCAGGCGCGACGCCGCGCCGGTTGAGGAGGAGGATCGCCTTCCCGCCGCCCTCCGCGAGTCGGCCCAGCTCGGCGAGCAGCGGCGCGGAGAGCGGATAGCCGGTCTCGTGCCGCAGGTCGACGAGGCGGACGACCGGCATCGGCGCCGCGATCCGGCCGCCGAGCTCGAGCCGCTCGAGCGCCTGCCAGGACTCCGGCCGCGGCGTCGCCGAGCCGAAGATCGCGACGGCTCCCTCGAGCGCGGCCCGCTTCGCGGCGACGGTGCGGGCGTCGTAGCGCGGGTCCGACTCCTGCTTGTACGACGCGTCGTGCTCCTCGTCGACGCAGATCACGCCCAGCGAGGGCAGCGGCGCGAACACCGCCGAGCGCGCGCCGACCACGACCGGCGCGTCGCCGGAGACGATCCGCTCCCGTTCGTCCCGCCGCTCCGCCTCCGAGAGGCCCGAGTGGAGCAGCGCCACGCGGTCGCCGAAGCGCGCGCGAAAGCGGCCGACCGTCTGCGGCGTCAGCGCGATCTCCGGCACGAGGACGATCGCGCCGCGGCCGGCTGCGACGGCGTCCCCGCAGGCGCGGATGTAGACCTCGGTCTTGCCGCTGCCGGTCGCGCCCGAGAGGAGGACGTTGCCGCCGCCGCCCGCGAGCAGCTCCTCGATCCGCGCGAGTGCGGTCTGCTGGGAGTCCGAGAGCCGAGCGGGGGCCGGCTCCGCGGGCAGGGCCGCCGTCGCGGCGACGTCACGTCGCTGACCACGGCGCGCGGGCTGGTACGGCGCGACCAGTGCGAGGGCGCGCGCGGGCGTCGAGCCGTAGTACTCGGCGACCCAGAGCGCGAGGTCGACGAGCGCCGGTGGCAGCGTCTCGAGCACGCGCTCGGCGGCGACGGGCTCGACGTCGGGCGGCGCCTCCGCGTCGGCGTCGACGACAACGCCGCGCCGCCGCGCGTTGCCGAAGCGGATTGCGAGGACGGCGCCCTTCCCCACCTCGTCCGCGATCTCGTACGTGAACGGCCGCGCGAGCGAGCGCGCGCTGACGATCGGATAGACGGAAGCGAGGCGGGACACGGGCAGCGAGCGTAGCCGCGGGCCGCGTGCTGGAGAAGCTCGGCCGCTCTACATCCCGCTCATGCCGCCGCTCGGGATGACGAAGCCGGGAACGACGCCGGGCGCTGCGAGCACGCCGAAGGCGAGGGCCAGAAGGAGCAAGGTCGTCGACCAGACGGCGACTCGCCGCCAGGGGACGAGCTTCTCGGTCGTGATCAGAGCGGCGACGACCGCCATCCAGAGGACGCTCATCACGCCGAGCGCGAACAGCGCGACCATCAGCGCCCAGCAGCAGCCGAGACACCAGGCGGCATGCTTGCAGCCCATCGCCAGGGCGCCCCGGACGCCCTCGCGCCAGGTCCCGAGGAGGAAGCTGAGCGGGCTGCGGCACTTGCTGAGGCAGACGTCCTTGAACGGTGTCAGCTCGTACGCGGCGGCGGCCGCGAGCAGGCCGCCGGCGAGCCAGCGGCCGCCCGCGTGCCAGGCGAGCTGGGCTCCGAGCGCATGACGGCCGAACTCGTAGAGGGCGTAGGCGCCGATGCCGGCTGCGCCCCAGACGGCGAGATAGCCGCCGGTGAACGCGCCGGGGCGAGCAACGCCTTGCTGCCGCGTCATCCGCGCGTAGAGGGCGACGGTGGGCGAGACCGCCGGCAGCATCATCGCGGCCATCATCACGACCCAGACGCCGACGAACCATCCGAGCGTGCCGAGGTCCGCGCCGGGATTCGCGCCCATGCGGGCCATGGCTCGGATGGTCGACCACCAGGCGAGCGCGGCGAGGCCGATCAGGAACGCGACCAGGCCGAGCCGCGCGCGTGCGGCGGCCAACGCCTCCAGCTCGGGTGAGCTCATGCCGCCCAGGCGAACTCGTGTGAGAAGGCGGACTTCCCCTCGTAGGAGATGCCGAAGGCATCGATCTGGGACCGCGTGGCGTGGGCGATCGTCAGCTCGGACCCCACTGGATGGAAGATCCCGACCAGCTGCGCCGGCCGGCCGGTGTCGACTCCGAACGGTACGACGTCCTCGATCTCGAAGTCGACGGAGTCACCGATCTTCACCGAGTGGGTCAGCCCGTCCTCGCGTACCTCGATCGTCGCCCGCTCGACGCCGAGGTTCTCGCCGATCAGCGGCCCGAGCGCCTCCATCGGCCCGCCGAGCGCGCCCGAGAACACCCCGCCGAGCTTCTCCGCCTGCTCGTCGGACGCGGCCTCGTCGATGAACACGCCGAGGCGCCAATTGCCATCGGTCATGACCTTGGGCGTGTCGGCGACCGCGGCGACCGCGAGTCCGCTCACGTCGACACCCTCGATCTCGCCTTCCTTGACACGGAACACGAGCACCACGCGGCAGTAGTCGTTGGTCGCGCCCAAGGACAGCGACGCGGTGCACGGGCATACGACGTCGCACGAGCACGTCTCGAAGTACGAGCCTGCGATCTTCCACGACATGAAGTCCTCCCTGGTCGCTGAGTCGCCGCCGATTCTCGCGGCCGGCCACGGGCGAGTCAATGCACCCGATCCGCCTCGGCGCGGACGCTCGCCTGGGCCAGTGAGTTCCGGAACCCCCTACGGGTTAGGGCGTGTTGGGCGCTGTGGCCCTGGTGGAGTTGACGATCGCGGAGCTCACGTAGGCGGTCCAGGCGACGACCCTGCCCCGGCTGTCGACGGTCTGCTCAGCGAGCAGGGCCGAGGTTCGTGGGTCGAGGATCAGCTCGTGGGTGGTGCCGTTTGAGGCGTACCCAACGGCGGTGCCGATGCGGCCGAGCTTGTCGTGCGTGGGTCCGATGAGCGTGATGTTCGGGAGCTGAGCGGCAACCGTGTAGAGCGCCGATCGCACGGCCGGAGGCGCATAGCTGTTGCGAAGGAGATCTCCGATAATCGTGAAGGTCTCGGCTTCCCCGGGTGGCCCGCCTTCCAGCTTGCGCTGCTCGATCAACCGCTTGAGCGCCGACGGGTCGGTCGGGAGGTTGCTCAGGTCGAGATACAGGCCCGACCCCTTGCTGAGCGGGGTGCTGATGCCCCCACTGCCGTCGTCAAGATTCGGCTTTCCGTCCGCGATCCAAGCAGCCCTGTCGGCGCTTGTTGCCAGCCTCGGCCTCCCGGCGACCTGCAGGACCCGACCGCTGCCGTCAGGGGCAATCCACTGCTGACGGATGTACCGCCAGACCGTGTTGAAAGCCTGGCCCCCTGCCGGTACCGAGGTGGTCCCAAGCAGGCCTTCGCTCTTGGTGTAGACGAACTGGCCGGGGCCAGGCGGACCGGTCGCTGGCTGTTTCGTAGCCGTGTGGGCAGCGCGGAGCAATACGGCTGCGGCTGCCGGACTGGGCGAACCCGCATCAGCGGCTAGCAGAACTGTGGCAATTACAGCGACGAGAGCAACGGTGCCCGCTGTGCTTACCGCGAGCACCCACTTGGAGCGCGCTCGCTGGTGACGGCGATGGTGTCCGGCTGCAGAAGGTCGCGTTTCCTCCTCGGCTCGAACGATCGCGAGAACCAGCTCGAAGAGCGCATCCGGCGGCTCCCCAACATCTGCGGACACCGGATCGGCTTGCTTGACCGCGTCCAGCAACTTCTGATCACTCATCTCCCCGGTCCTCCGGTCAACGGAATCTCTCTTGGGCTGACGCGGTGTTCTCCGTCTGCGGCCTCCACGGATGCACCCAGCTGCTCCCGGAGCCGCCGCTTTGCTCGGTGCAGGCGAACGCGGAACGCCATCGGCGACTGGCCGACGACGACCGCCGCTTCGCTGGGCCTGAGCCCTTCCCAGGCGACGAGCGTTATGGCTTCACGGTCCTTCGCCGAAAGTCGCATCAACGCTTCGGCCACCCGGGACTCGTTCGCTTGTTCGCTCCACACGGAGCTTGCCTCCGCTTCCAACTTCGTGACCAGTGAGCGGCGGCGACCCGCTGAGCGGCGGTGCGTCGAGAGCGTCTTGCGGGCGACGCCAAGTAGCCAGGGGGCCTAGCGTTGGTCGGGATATCGTCGAGACGGCGCCAGGCGACCAGAAACGTCTCAGCCGCCACGTCCTCGACGAGATCCGCGTCGGCGCGACGGCGGACGTAGAGCGCGACATCGCGATAGTGCCGCTGGAAAAGCGCCTCCAGCCGCGCCTCCCGATCCTCTGACCGCTCACCCATTGCCTACATGATGGCCGGGAACCGCCCTGTCGTTACAGGCCACCCCACGCTCGTCTGGGCCGGCGTCCTCCCGCCTGAACCCGCTTGGACCGCGAAGTGCCGCTCAGACGCCGGCCGCGGTGACCACGAAGTCCGTCGCGAAGCCGAGCAGGACGCCGGCCACGACCAGCCAGGACACAAGCGCCGTGCGCCCATAGCTGCGGTTGACCGCCATCAGCTCCTGGACGACGTAGAGGATCGAGCCGGCCGCGACCGCGAAGAAGACGACCGACATCGCCTCGCTCGACCACGCCTGCCCCAGCACCGTGCCGAGGAAGGTCGGGCCGCCGCCGATCAGGCCCATCAGGCCGAGGAAGCCCCAGCTCGGGCGCGTCCCCTCCCCCGCGAGCGGCCCGCAGATGCCGAAGCCCTCCGTCGCGTTGTGCAGCCCGAAGCCGACGATCAGCGTCACGGCGAGGCTGATCGAGCCGGCGGCGGCCGCCTGGCCGATCGCGAGCCCCTCGCCGAAGTTGTGCACGCCGATCCCGACCGCGATCAGGAGGGCGAGCTGCTTGCCGGGCGTGAGCTCGTCGAGCCACGTGCGGTGGGTGAACTCGTCGACCGCTGCCGCGCCGGGGCCGACCATCGTCGTCACGCGGCGGCTCGCTCGGCGGCGCATCCACACGGCGTAGTGCACGAGCCCCATCAGGCCGAGCGCGAACCCCGCCGCGCCGATCCCCGACAGCCAGGCGAACCTCCCCCAGTGCCGCGCCTGCAGCGCCGAGTCGATCGGGTCGACGGCGCCGGTCAGCACGTCCCAGAAGAGGAAGAGCAGGATCCCGGTCGCGAGGGCGGAGAGGCACGCGCGCGCGATCGGCGCGACTGTGTTCACACGGGCCACGGGCAGGCCGAGGAAGATCGTCGCGCCGGCGATCGCGCCGAGCAGGAGGATGTGTGCCGTCGACATGACCAGTTCTCGCCTGCCCTTGTAAGGGTTCCCTTACACGCAGGCCACGGGGCAATATAGCTGCGTGCCAGCCGCCGGCCACTCGGTAGACGAGTACCTCGAGACGATCTATTTCCTCGCGTTTCCGATCGGCGAGTACACCCCGCACGGCGCCGGCTCCCCTCCGCTCGCCTCGCGTGTGGCCGAGATGCTCCACGTCTCCCGCGCGTCGGCCGGCGAGATGCTGAAGCGGCTCGAGGCCGAGGGCCTGATCGAGCGCGGCAGGAAGAAGGAGGCGCTCCTGACCGAGGCCGGTCGCGAGCGGGCGGAACGCGTCGTCCGCAAGCACCGCATCATCGAGCGGCTCCTCACCGATTTCATGGGCTACACGGGCTACGAGTCGCACGAGCGTGCCGACGAGCTCGGCGACACGTTCAGCGACGAGATGATCGAGCGGATCGACGACAAGCTCGGCCATCCGCAGCGGTGCCCGCACGGCTGGCCCGTCGATCCGGGGGCGGAGCAGGCGGAGAACGCGGAGCTCGCGCCGCTCGCGACGCTGCCGGCCGGGACGCGCGCGACGATCGTACGCCTGGCCGAGCACGACGGCGACCTCCTGCACTGGTTCTACGACCAGGGGCTCGTGCCGGGCACGAGCATCCTCGTCCGCGCCGCCGAGCCGGCGGCCGATCAGTTCACGGTCGCGATCGAGAAGGTCGGCGAGCGGGCGATCTCGGAGAAGGCCGCCGCCGGCCTGTTCGTCAGGCCGGCGTAGCTGCTGCGAGGCCCGCCGCCGCGCGCAGCGTGTCCGCCTTGTCCGTCCGCTCCCAGGTGAAGTCGCCGTCGTCCCGGCCGAAGTGCCCGTACGCCGCCGTCTTCGCGTAGATGGGCCGGCGCAGGTCGAGGTCGCGGAGGATCGCGGCCGGACGCAGGTCGAAGTGCTCGCGCACGAGCTCCTCGATCGTCGCGACCGGGACGTTCTCGGTGCCGAAGGTCTCGACGAGGATCGACATCGGATGGGCAACGCCGATCGCGTACGCGACCTGGATCTGGCACCGGTCGGCGAGCCCGGCGGCGACGACGTTCTTCGCCACGTAGCGCGCCGCGTAGGCGGCCGAGCGGTCGACCTTCGTCGGATCCTTGCCCGAGAACGCGCCGCCGCCGTGCGGGGCCGCTCCCCCGTACGTGTCGACGATGATCTTGCGGCCGGTCAGCCCGGCGTCGCCCATCGGGCCGCCCACGACGAACTTGCCGGTCGGGTTGCAATAGAAGAAGCCCTTCTCCTCGAGCCGCCTCGGGTCGTACAGGTCCTTGGGCAGGATCGGCTCGAGAACGGCCTCGGCGAGGTCCGGCTTCATCAGGGACTCGATGTCGATGCCCTCGCGATGCTGGGTGGAGATGACGACCCGCTCGATCTCCACGGGCCGCCTGCGACCGTCCCTCTCCTCGTAGCGCACCGTCACCTGCGTCTTCCCGTCCGGCCGCAGGTACGGGAGGACGTCCGACTTGCGCACCGCGGCGAGCCGCTTGGCGAGCCGGTGCGCGAGCATGATCGGCAGCGGCATCAGCTCTTCGGTCTCGCTCGAGGCGTAGCCGAACATCATTCCCTGGTCGCCCGCGCCGACCCGGTCGAGCGGGTCGTCCTCGCCGTGCTGCAGCTCGTAGGAGCTGTCCACTCCCTGCGCGATGTCCGGTGACTGGTTGTCGATCGCGACGGTGACGCCGCACGTGTCCGCGTCGAAGCCGTACTTGCCGCGCGTGTAGCCGATCTCGCGGATCCGGTCGCGCACGAGGCCGGGGATGTCGACGTAGGTGTCGGTCGTGATCTCGCCGCCGACGACGACGAGGCCGGTGGTGATGAACGTCTCGCAGGCGACGCGGCCCTGGGGATCGTCGGTGAGGACGGCATCGAGCACCGAGTCGGAGATCTGGTCGGCGATCTTGTCGGGATGACCCTCGGTGACGGACTCGGATGTGAAGGAGAAGGAGCGCGTAGACATGCGCGCAGGCTAGCGTCCCGCGGCCTGCACCCGCTGCACGTGGATGCCGCCGACGTCCTCCGCGTACCGGAGCGCCGTCGCCTCGAGGTCCGCGTCCGCCGTCGCGCAGGCGTCGGCGAGGATCGTCGCCTTCAGCCCGTGCTCGCGCGCGTCGAGCGCCGTCTGCACCACGCAGCCTTCCGTCGCGGCCCCGACGAGGACGACGCGCTCCACGGACTTCGCTTCGAGCAGCAGCTCGAGAGCCGTGTGGTCGAACGCCGAGTAACGGTGCTTGAGCAGGACGTGCTCGCCGGGCCGCGGGAGGATCCGTCCGACGATCTCGCCGCCCGGGCCGGCCGCCGCCTCCCGCGCCAGCGCCGGCGCGTCGCTGTCCCAGCGGTCACGGTCGTCGTTGACGTAGATCAGGGGGACTCCGGCCTCTCGCGCCAGCTCGATCGCCCGGGCGATGGTCGCGCCTCGCTCCCGGAACGACGCGAGCAGCGGCCCCGCGTCGTCGTGGTCGAAGTCGTCGAGCACGTCGACCACGAGCAATGCATCGCCCCGCACGAACACGACACCCCCGGGCTCAGCCGAATCGAAGCTCGTCGCACTCGGGGCAGCGCGCGAGGAGGTGCCCGTCCTCGCTCCGGCGGATCGTCCAGCCGGTCGCCCGTCCGCTGGAGAGCCGGTCACACTCGGCGCAGCGCAGCGCGTGGCCGGTGAGAGCACGGGTCTGCTCGATGCGAAGGCGAAGCGCCTCGGCCCCGCGATGCCTCACGCGGCGGCCCTGGGCGTCTCGAGCGAGTCACGGGCCGAACGCTCGTCGCGGGCCGCGAGCTGCGCCCGCTCGGCCTCGAGCTCGGACCGAATCAGCTGTTCGTGCTCGAAGCAGTAGGTGCTGAGCGTGAGGGTCTCGCACTCGGAGAACGCGCATCCGTGCAGCATCGGCATGCCGGCAGGTTAACACTTTCAAAACATAATCGTGGAGGCGAGAACAGACCGGCCTATTCCTCCGTCGGCTCCCGCCCCATCAGCCCGGCGGCGAGCTCGGTGATGCTCTGGCCGGAGAGGACGGCGCAGACGCCCTCGGTGATCGGCAGCTCGACGCCGAGCCGGCGGGAGAGGTCGCGCAGGATCGGCGCGGTCGTCACGCCCTCCACGGTCTGGCCGATCTCGGCGACCGCCTGATCCGGCGTCAGCCCCTGGGCGATGAGAGCCCCGGCCTGGCGGTTGCGGGTCTTCGAGCTGCAGCAGGTGACGACGAGATCGCCGATGCCGGCGAGGCCGGCGAACGTCTCCGGCCTCGCGCCGGCCGCCTCGCCGAGCCGCGTCATCTCCGCGAGGCCGCGTGCGATCAGCGACGCCTTTGCGTTGTCGCCGAGCCGGAGCCCGTCGACGCCGCCGGCCGCGAGCGCGATCACGTTCTTCGCCGCCGCGCACAGCTCCACGCCGACGAGGTCGGGATTGACGTAGGCGCGGAAGAGGCTCGAGTTGAGCGCGTGCTGGAGCTGGCCGGCGAAGAAGCCGTCCTCGCTCGCGATCACCGCGGCCGTCGGCAGGCCCGCGGCGATCTCCTCCGCGATGTTGGGGCCGGAAAGGACGGCGACGGGACGGCCGCGCACGCGCGTCGAGAGCCGCTCTCCGGTCTCCGGATCGAGACCCTTGACGAGGCTGAGCACCGGCGCCTCGCCGGGAAGCCGGTCGACGACCTCCGCAAAGGCGCGGCTCGGCACGGCGAGCACGACCACGTCGACGTCGGCCGGAGCGTCCGCGAGCGCGACGGCCTCGGCGGCGCCGAGGTCGACGCTCTGCAGGTAGCGTGGGTTCCACCCCGTGCTCGCGATCGCCGCGGCCTGCTCGGGCGAACGGCACGCAAGGACGACCTCGTGTGCGCGGTCGAGCAGCACGCGCGTGAACGCCGTCCCCCACGATCCTGCTCCGACGACGAGAAACCGCATGCTCAGGACTTTTTCACGAAGTCGATCGAGACCGGGACCCCATCGAGGCCGTAGCGCTCGCGCAGGCGGTTCTCGACCCAGTAGCCGTAGTCGCGGGTGATGAGCCCGGGGTCGTTGACGAACACCCTGAACCGCGGCGGCCGCACCCGGACCTGCGCGCCGTAGAGGAGGTTGAGTCGCCGGCCGCGCGGGCCGCTCGGCGGCTGCCGTGCCTCGCGCAGCTCGGCGAACGCACGGTTCAGCTCCGCCGTCGGGATCCGCGCCGTGTGGCGGTCGAAGAGCTCGGCGACGTTGTCGAGCAGGCGCTCGAGGCCACGGCCGGTGTGCGACGAGACGGCGACGAACGGCGGCCGCTGGCGCAGCCGTCGGCGCAGCTCGCCTCGGGCGTCTTCGACGCGGATCGTCGTGGCGTCCCACTTCGAGAAGACGACGAGCGTCGAGCAGCCGGCGTGGCGCGCGACGTCGGCGACGGCGATGTCCTGCTCCACGATTCCCTCCGAGGCGTCGATGAGGACGAGCGCGACGTCCGCCCGCTCGGCCGCCTCGAGGGCACGCAGCTCCGAGTAGTACTCGACCCCCTGCCGGTGCCGGCGCTTGCGCCGCAGGCCTGCGGTGTCGATGAGGACGAAGGTGCGCTCGCCGCGCTCGAGCACCGTGTCGACCGCGTCGCGCGTCGTGCCGGGGATCTCGCTCACGATCAGGCGCTCGCGCCCGAGCAGCGCGTTGACCAGGCTCGACTTGCCGACGTTCGGCCGGCCGAGGATCGCGACCCGGATCGCGTCGTCCGACAGCGAGGGCCGTCCCGCGGGAGCGAGGTCCTCGAGCTCGGCGATCACGCGATCGAGCAGGTCGCCGCTGCCGGTGCCGTGGAGGCCCGAGATCGGGATCGGGTCGCCGAGCCCGAGCCGGTGCAGCTCGAGCGCGAGCGGCTCCTGGCTCGGGTCGTCGATCTTGTTTGCGAGGACGAGCACGCGCTTGTGCGCCTCGCGCAGGATCTGCGCCACCTCCTCGTCACCCGGCGTCACGCCGGCGCGGGCGTCGACCACGAAGAGGACGAGATCGGCCTCCCCCACCGCCTCGCGGGCCTGCTCGGCGATCGCCCGGGTCAGAGGCGTCGTGTCGGCGAGGTCTACGCCCCCGGTGTCGACGAGCACGAACCGCTTTCCCGTCCATTCGCAGACGAGCTCCTTGCGGTCGCGCGTCACGCCCGGCAGCTCGTGGACGACCGCAGAGCGAGACTCCGTCAGCCGGTTGACGAGCGTCGACTTGCCGACGTTCGGGAAGCCGACGATCGCCACCACGCCGAGCAGCGGAGGAGGCGGAGCCGCAGGCAGCTCGCCCGCGTCGAGCTCTTCGAGGCCGCTCACAGGGGGAGCGTGACGGGCGCGGCGTCCTCGCGCGTCGGCGGCGTCGCGATGCGCGGCCGGCCGGCCTCGTGCAGGTCGCGCAGCCAGGCCCAGAGCCGGTGCAGCTCCGCCTCGACTTGCTCGGAGGCCTCGCGGTAGCCCTTGCCGCCGCGCTGCAGCCCCGCGAAGCGCATCGGTTCGCCCCAGGCGATCGAGACGGGCGCGAAGTTGCCGAGCTTCCAGTTCTGCGAGCCGTGGATCGCCCCGCAGATCACGGGCACGTCCTCCTGCAGCGCGACCATCGCCGCGCCCGGCTGGACGCGGCCGGGAACCCCGCTTCGCTGCCGGGTTCCCTCGACGAAGATGCCGAGCGCCTCGCCGTCGCGCACCACCTCTCGCATCCGGCGCACGGCCTCGCGGTCGGACTCGCCGCGCCGCACCGACAGCGTGCCGAACGTCCGGATCAGCTCGCCGAGCCCCGGGGCCCGGTGCGCCTCGACCTTGGCGAGGAAGTAGAGGTGGCGCTTGCAGACCCGGCCGATGCAGGGGATGTCGATCCAGCTGAAGTGGTTGAACGCCATCACGAGGCCGCCCTCGCGCGGGATCCGCTCGCCGCCGTACGAGCGGAGCCGCGTCGCAAGCGCCGCCGTCCCACCGATCGGCGGGCGGCCGACCACCCAGGCGACGTCATGGGCGTTCACGCCGGGGAGCGCTCGCGCACGAGCGCCTCGATGCGGTCGACGACGTCCTCGACCTCGAGGTCGGTCGTGTCGATCTCGACCGCGTCGGCGGCCGGCTGCATCCGTTCGGCGTCCTTCGCGTCCCGCTTCCGCAGGTCGGTGGCGAGCGCGTCCGCGCCGATCCCGGGCCGGTCCGCCATGCGCCGCCGGGCCCGCACCTCGCGGTCGGCGACGAGATAGACCTTCACCTCGGCGTCCGGCGCGACGACCGTGCCGATGTCGCGGCCTTCCATCACGACGTCGCCCTCGCGGCCGAGCTGCCGCTGCCGGTCGCGCATCACCTCGCGCACCGCAGGGTGGCGCGCGACGACGGGGACCATGCGGTCGACGCGGTCGCTGCGAATCGAGGAGGTGACGTCGGTGCCGCCGATCCCGACGCGGTCGTCGGCGGAGAAGAGGACCGGCTGTTCGAGCGCGAGCCGCGCGAGCCCATCGGCGTCGCCGAGGTCGAGGCTGCGCTTCATCGCGAGCCAGGTGAGCGCCCGGTACATCGCGCCGGTGTCGAGGTAACGGAAGCCGAGCCGCTCCGCGAGCGCGCGCGCCACCGTGCTCTTCCCCGCACCCGCGGGCCCGTCGATCGCCACGATCATCGTTGTCGCCTCACCGTCTCGTCACCGAATCCAGGAGCTCGTAGAAGCCGGGGAAGCTTATAGCGGCCGTGTCGGCGCCCTCGATCGCGACGCCCTCGATGGAGCCGAGCCCCGCGATCGCGCCGAGCATGGCGATGCGATGGTCGCCGCGCGCGTCGACGCGGCCGCCGCGCAGCCGGGCGGGGACCCCGGTCACGGTCCAGCCGTCGGGTCGCGAGCGGATCCGGGCGCCGAGCCGCCGCAACCCGTCCGTGACCGCCTCGATGCGGTCGCTCTCCTTCACGCGCAGCTCGCCCGCGCCGGAGACTCGCGTCTCGCCGCGCGCGTGGGAGGCGAGCAGCGCGACGAGGGGCAGCTCGTCGACGAGGCCGGGCACCTCGGCCGCTCCGATCTCCGTCGCGACGAGCTCGCCCGGCTGCACCTGCACCGACGCGACCGGCTCGCCGCCGACGCGGCGCCGGTCGAAGACCGCGACGCGGGCGCCCATCCGCTCGAGCACGTCGAGCAGCCCGGTGCGGCGCTGGTTCACGCCGAGGTCGTGGATCGTGAGGTCGCTGCCGGGTACGAGAGCCGCGGCCACGAGCAGCGGCGCGGCCGACGAGAAGTCGCCGGGAACGACGACCTCCTCCAGGCGCAGGGCTCCCGCCGGCTCGAGCGTCACCGACGTCGCGCTCCGGCGCAGGCGGGCACCGGCCGCGGCGAGCATCAGCTCGGTGTGGTCGCGGGTCGGAATTCGCTCGACCACGGTCGTCGGGCCGTCTGCGTTGAGCGCCGCGAGGAGGATCGCGGACTTCACCTGCGCGCTCGCCACCTCCGGCTCGATCTCGGTCCCGCGCAGCGCGCCCGAGCCTCGGACGACGAGCGGCGCGTGCCCGTCGGTCGTCTCGATGGCCGCGCCCATCCGGCGCAGCGGCGCCGCGACCCGCTCCATCGGCCGCGGAGTGAGCGACTCGTCGCCGCTGAGCGTGAACTCGCCGTCCTGTCCGGCGAGGACGCCCGTGAGCAGCCGCATCAGCGTGCCGGCGTTGCGGCAGTCGACCGCTGCGGCGCGCAGGCCGCGCAGCCCGACGCCGTGCACGACGAGCTCGTCCTCGGAGACGTCCTCGACCGCGGCGCCCAGCGTGCGCACCGCGTCGACGGTTGCCCGCGTGTCGCCGGAGCGGCCGAAGCCGCGGACGCGGGTCTCCCCCTCCCCGAGCGCGCCGATGAGGACGGCGCGGTGCGAGATCGACTTGTCCCCGGGCACGACGACGTGCCCCACGAGCGAGGCAGCGGGCTCTACCCGCACGTCAGCCGATCGTGCGCCCCATGAGGGACGCGAGCGCGCGGATCTCGTCGGCGAACTCGCCGAACTCGGAGGTCGGAATCTGCTGCGCGGCGTCGCACAGCGCCTCCTCCGGCCGCGGATGCACCTCCACGATGATCCCGTCGGCGCCGGCCGCGACGGCGGCGCGGGCGAGCGGCAGCACGAGGTCGCGCCGGCCCGCGGGGTGCGACGGGTCGACGATCACCGGCAGGTGCGTCTCCTGCTTCAGCACCGGGATCGCGCCGATGTCGAGCGTGAACCGCGTCGACGTCTCGAACGTCTTGATCCCGCGCTCGCAGAGGATCACCTCGGAGTTGCCCTCCTTGACGATGTACTCCGCCGCCATGAGCAGGTCCTCGACGGTCGACGAGAGGCCCCGCTTGAGGAGAACCGGCTTCGGGGCGCGGCCCACCTCGGAGAGGAGCGAGAAGTTCGACATGTTGCGGGCGCCGATCTGGATCACGTCCGCCGCGCCGACGACCGACTCGACGTGCCGCGGGTCCATCAGCTCCGTGACGAGCGGGAGCCCCGTCTCGGCGCGCGCCACCTCGAGGATCTCGAGCGCCTCGTCGCCGAGCCCCTGGAACGCGTACGGCGACGTGCGCGGCTTGAAGGCGCCGCCGCGCAGCATGGTCACGCCCTCGGCGGCGACGGCGCGCGCGGTCTCGAGCGTCTGGTCGCGCGTCTCGACGGTGCACGGGCCGGCGATGAAGCCGAAGTAGCCGTCGCCGATGCGGCGGCCGCGCGCCTCGATCACCGTCGGATCGGGGGAGAGCTCGCGCGATACGAGCTTGTACGGCTTGAGGATCGGCAGCACCTGCTCGACCCCGGCGAAGCCCTCGAGCGGCAGCGTCGCGAGCAGCTCGCGCTCGCCGATCGCGCCGATCACGGTCGCCTCCCGGCCGGGCGTGACGAGCGCCGAGCAGCCCGCTTCGTCGAGCCGTGCGACGACCTCGTCCACCTGCTCCTGCGTGGCGCTCGCGCCCATCACGATCAGCAGTTCGGGTGCGCCTGTGATCGCCATCGGGACAGCTTAGGCAGAATCAGCCTCCATGGCCGACCGGCCCCGCATCTTCTCCGGCATCCGCGCGACGGGGGACAAGACGCTCGGGAACTACTCCGGCGGCTACCGGCAGTACGTCGCGACGCAGGAGCAGGGCGACGCGTTCTTCTGCATCGTCGACCTGCACTCGATCACGACGCCGATCGAGCCGGCGGAGCTCCGCGAGTACACCCTCGCGGGCGCGGCGATGCTGTTCGCCACCGGCCTCGATCCCGAGCGCTCGACGGTGTTCGCGCAGAGTCACGTGATCGCGCACGCCGAGGCGGCCTGGCTCCTTAGCGCGGCGACGAGCTTCGGCGAGCTGCGGCGGATGACCCAGTTCAAGGAGAAGTCCGAGGGGCAGGACTTCGTCTCCGCGGGCCTGTTCACCTATCCGGTTCTGATGGCCGGCGACATCCTGCTCTACCAGGCGGAGATCGTCCCGATCGGCGACGATCAGCGACAGCATCTGGAGCTGACCCGGGACGTCGCCGAGCGCTTCAACCAGCGTTACGGAGAGACGTTCACGATTCCGCGCGGCGTCTATCCGGAGGAGGGCGCGCGGATCAAGAACCTGCAGGAGCCCGAGCGCCTGATGTCGACGACGCGCGGCGCGCCGCAGGGCGTCGTCCGCATGGTCGACGAGCCGGACGTGATCCGGAAGAAGTTCAAGACGGCCGTCACGGACTCGGAGAAGGAGATCCGCCACGACCCCGAGCGGAAGGCGGGCATCTCGAACCTCCTCGAGATCATGTCGGTCGCGACGAACGAGCCGGTCGCCGGGCTCGAAAGGCGCTACGACGGCACGGGCTACGGGCAGTTCAAGGAGGACGTGGGCGAGGCGGTGGTCGCGCTCCTCGAGCCGATCCAGGAGCGTTACCGCGAGCTACGCGCCGACGAGCGCGAGCTGCAGCGCCTGCTCGCGGTCGGGGCGGAGAAGGCGCGCCGTGCGAGCGAGCCGACGCTCGAGGCGATGTACGAGCGAATGGGCTTCGTCAAGGCCGAGGCCGGACGGCTCTTCGGCGCGGCGCGGCCACGCGGTTTGTAGCGTCCGCGCGCTGCGCGGTTGCCCGTGCACCGGGGCGCCGAGTCTGCAAGTCTCCACACGGCTCGTCCCGACACGCAGCGGGACCAGGTCAACCGAGGGAAGGGGGAGCGATGATGAAGCTGAGAGCAGCAGTAGTGCTCGCAGCGGTTGGAATCGCCGTGCTCGCAGGCGTACAGATCGGCGCGGGTGGCTCCGCGAAGGCCGACTCGTCGACCTGTCATCTGGGCAACGGCGTGCAGCACGTGATCAACATCGTGTTCGACAACGTCCATTTCTTCCGGGACAACCCGAACGTCCCGTCCGATCTCGAGCAGATGCCGAACCTGCTCAACTTCCTCGAGTCGAACGGGACCGTGTTCTCGAACACGCACACGCCGCTGATCGCCCACACGGCCGACGACAGCCTGTCGATCTACACGGGCCTCTACGGCGACCGGCACGGGCAGCCGGTGACGAACAGCTACGACGTCTACAACCCGAATGGGTCGACTGACCCGGCGACCTCGTTCACGTACTGGACGTCGCCCGTCATCGACACGAAGACCACGCCGGCCCAGCCGAGCCCGGTGGACACGGCGCCGTCCATGACGTACTCGGCAACGGTGCCCGCGACCGGCCCGGCGAACAAGGTCACGCCTGCGCCGTGGGTCCCGTTCACCCGGGCGGGATGCGACGTCGGCGACTTTTCGACCGCGAACATGGTGCTCGAGAACGCGGCGGGCGACGTCCCGACGGTATTCGGCGCCGGCTCGCCCGAGGCAATGCAGACGGCAGCCGATCCGGACCGGTTCAAGGACGTCGAGACCGCGCAGTACGTCGGCGAGGCGATCCACTGCGCCCAGGGCTCTCCGATCTGCGCGAACTCGCCGCGCGCCGTCCCCGACAGCCTGCCCGACGAGCCGGGCGGCTACAACGGCTACCAGGCGCTGTTCGGCGCGAAGTACATCGCGCCGGCGATCGGCGGCGGGGACAACGTGACGCACGACGGCTTCACGGTCACCGACGCGAACGGGAACCTCACCGATCTCAACGGGAACACGATGGAGGAGCCGTTCTCGCACACGCCCGGCTTCCCCGGCTTCAGCCCGACGGCGTCGCAAAGCCTCGCGATGATCGCGGACATGCAGGAGGCCGGCATCCCGGTGACCTACGCCTACATCTCCGACCTGCACGACAAGAAGTCGGGGGCGACCGGCTGCACGTCGCCGGGCAACGCGCTCGGCCCGGGCGACGCCTGCTATGTCGCCGCGCTCCACAGCTACGACACTGCGTTCGGCCAGTGGCTGCAGCGGCTCGCCGACGACGGCATCACCCCGGCCAACACGGAGTTCGTGATCGGAGCCGAGGAGAACGACCAGTTCGCGGGAGCGAACGTCGGCCGGGCCACGCAGCCCACACCGGCGGGATGCGACGGCGTCACCGTCGCCTGCAACTACACGAACACGCAGGACGGTGAGCTCGCCGCCAACATCAAGGGCCTGCTGTCGACGACCGCGAGTGCCGGAACGCAGTTCGACGTCGATCCCCAGGGCGCGTCGCTCTACGTCCACGGCCAGCCGGGGCCGAACGATCCGACCGTCCGGCAACTGGAACGTGACACGGCGGGGATGACCTCGAGCCTCACGTACAGCGGGGTGCCGAACGAGAAGATCGCCAAGTACCAGGCGGACCAGGTGGAGCAGCGGATCCTGCACATGCAGACGAACGACCCGCTCCGCACGCCTACGTACTCGATCTTCCCGATGCCGGACTACTTCTTCGGCACGTCGGGCCCGAACGTCACGTACAACAACGGCTTCGCCTACGACCACGGCTACTACTCGCCCAACGTCGACATCACGTGGGTCGGCATGGTCGGCCCGGGCGTGGTGCACAACGGCGTCGACGGGCCGGGGCCCGCGGTCGGGAACGAGTCGCAGGACCCGAACTCGACTCACACCGTGCCCGAGGCGAGCACGAACGGGACCTGGGTCGAGGAGACCGACATCAGGCCGACGCTGCTCTATCTGACCGGCCTCCACGACGACTACCAGTCGGACGGACACGTGATCACGCAGGCGCTCACGAGCCCGTCAGCGGCGCTCGAGGCGGTCGCGGGTCTGGCGAAGGGCTACGACCAGATCAACTCGAGTGTCGGACAGCTCGCGACCGACACGCTGATCGCCGACACGAAGGCGCTGGCCACGGGCTCGAGCTCGGACGACAGCATCTACACGACCGCGGAGTCGGACCTCACGCAGCTCGCGGACGACCGGGACGCGGCCGCGACGAGGATCAAGAAGATGCTGTCCGACGCCGCGAACGGCATCACGCCGAGTCACGGTCAGCTGACGAGCGGACTCGCACTCGAGAAGTCGCTCCTGATCCGGGCGCACCAGCTAGCCAACTCGTAGCCGCTCAACCTCGGAGGGCTCGAGCTCCCGCCACTCGGCGGGCTCGAGCCCTTCGAGCGTCAGCCCCGCGTAGGCGCTGCGGTGGAGTCGCGTCACCGGGTGGCCGACGGCGGCGAGCATCCGCTTGACCTGGTGCTTTCGACCCTCGTGGAGGACGAGCTCGACGCGACCTCGGCCGAGGCTGCGGGCTCGCGCCGGAGCCGTGCGGCCGTCGTCGAGCTCCAGGCCGTCGCGCAACCTCGCGAGCGCGTCCTCGCCCGGATCGCCCTCGACGTCCGCGACGTACGTCTTCTCGACGCCGTAGCGCGGGTGCGCGAGCCGGTGTGCGAGCTGCCCGTCGTTCGTGAGCAGGAGCGCGCCGGTCGTGTCCACGTCGAGCCGTCCCACCGGCACGACGCGCGGCTCGTCCCGCACCAGCTCGACCACCGTCGGGCGTCCCTGCGGGTCGCGCGCGGTCGTGACGACGCCGGCGGGCTTGTGGAGGAGGACGTACCGCAGACGCTGCCAGGCGACCTCGGTACCGTCGACCTCGACACGATCGTGCGCGCGCACGGTCGTGTTCAGCTGTCCCGGCTCGCCGTTGACGGTGACGCGGCCGGCCTTGATCAGCTCGTCGGCGGCGCGCCGCGACGCGACTCCGGCCCGGGAGAGAAACGCGTTCAGGCGCATCCTGAGAAGATACGGGCGTGCCGCAGTACATCTCGCTCATCCGCTGGACCTCGCAGGGGCGGATGGGCCTGCCGGCGTGGCGGGACCGGATCGAGGACGGCCAGCGCGAGATCGAGGAGGCGGGCGGGAAGCTCGTCGGGGTCTGGGTGACGCTCGGCCGTTACGACGTGGTCGAGGTCTTCGAGGCGCCCGACGACGACACGGCACTCGAGATCGTGACGAAGCTCAGCCACCACGGCGCCGAGCAGACCGAGACCCTGCGCGCGTTCACGCGCGACGAGGCCGAAGACATCATCAAGAAGCTGTGACGCCCGGCTACGCGGAGCGCTTCTCCGCGACGGCGTGGAGGCGGTCGCGGATTCCCGCCGCGTCCTCGCCGACGTCGTCGAGACGCGGCAGCTCCGACAGGCTCTCGAGACCGAAGACGCGCTCGAAGAGCGGCGTCGTGCGGTAGCGGATCGCTCCGCCGGCCGCCGTGTCGCGACCCGCTTCTGCGATGAGGCCGCGCTCGAGGAGGTTCGCCACGGCGGAGTCGGCCGCGACGCCCCGGATCCGCGCGATGTCCGGCCGCGAGCAGGGGCCGAGATAGGCCACGATCGCGAGCGTCTCGAGCGCCGCCTGGGAGAGGTTCCGCTGCGCCGGCCGCTCGAACAGGCGCGCGCACGCGGCCGCCTCCTCGCGCCCGGCGCGGAAGGCCCAGCCGCCCGCGACGTGCTCCAGCACGATCCCGCTTCGCTCCTCGGCGAAGCGCTCGCCGACGAGACGCAATGCGTCCTCCACCCGCGCGGGCTTGTCGTCCGCCGCGGCGGCGAGCTCCTCGACCGAGAGCGGAGCCGAGGCGACCACGAGCAGCGCCTCGAGCGTGCGCGCGAGCCCGTCGAGCGGATCGCCGCCCTCGGATTGACCGTTGATCAGGCGGAGCGGACGGTCCATTGAGCGGTCCTTTCGTCTCGGTCGTGGTTCTCCTTCGTCGGGCGGCTGACCCTGATCGGGGCGAACGGAGCCGCCTGGTCGATCGCGAGCTCGCCGGCCCGGCGCAGCTCGAGCAGCGCGAGGAAGGCCGACGCCTGCTCGAGCCGCGTGAGCTGGGCGACCTCCGTCTCGAAGTCGAACCGCGAGCGCCGCCGGAGCAGCCCGCGGAAGCGCTCGAGGAAGAGCGACACCGGCGGGAAGCGGAGCGCCATGTGCGAGAGCGAGACGTCGGGCGGATCCTGCGCGAGCACGCGCAGCGCGCGGGCCAGCCCCTCCGGGTCCTGCGGTGCGAGCGGCGTCTCGACCTTGGGCGCGAGCGGCGCCGGGCCGAGGCGGAAGAAACGGTCGCCCTCGCCGGCGAGCCGCTCGCGCAGCCAGCCGGCGGCCTCCTTCGCGCGCCGGTACTCGGCGAGCCGCCGCGCAAGCTCCTGCGCGGCCTCTTCGGGGTCGAGCTCGGCGAGCTCGGCCTCCTCGTCCGGGAAGAGCGCGCGCGCCTTCAGCTCGAGCAGCGCCGCGATGAGGACGAGGAACTCGCCGCAGGCCTCGAGGTCGAGCTCCTCCTTCTCGGCCAGTCGCTCGAGAAAGGCGACGACGATGCCCGCGAGGTCGACGTCGCGCAGGTCGAGCTCCTCCTTGAGGACGAGCGCGAGCAGCAGGTCGAACGGCCCCTCGAAGGCGTCGAGGTCGAGCTCGAGCTCCCGGACGATCATCGTCCGGACCCTAGTTCGGCTACCGGACGCGGCTCTTGGGGACGGCCATGCGCGGCCCGGTGGGGACCGGCCGCGGCTTCGTCACCGGCTTCGCGGAAGGCTCGCGGACGAACTGCCACCAGATGAAGAACCCGACCGAGAGGATCCAGACCCCGAGCGAGACCCAGAAGTTGATCCGCATGTGGAGGAAGTAGTTGGAGGGGTCGATGCGCAGGACCTCCTCGAACGTGCGGAAGGTCGTGTACCACGCGATGTAGAGCGAGAAGAGCGCCGGGCGGCGCAGCGTGAAGCGCCGGTCGAGCCAGAGCAGGACGGCGACGCCGAGCGAGTCCCAGAGGAACTCGTAGAGGAAGGTCGGCTGATAGGCGGCCTTGCCCTGATAGCGCTGCGCGATGCCCGTCTGGTGATTCGCGTCGATCTTCAGTCCCCACGGCAGGCTCGTCGGCCGGCCGTAGAGCTCCTGGTTCCAGTAGTTGCCCCAGCGGCCGATGCCCTGCGCGAGCAGGAGACCGGGCGCGACGGCGTCCATCATCAGGCGGATGCTGTTGCCCGAGTGGCGCACCACCAGCGCGCCCACTGCGACACCGGCCGGGATCGCGCCCCAGATCCCGAGCCCGCCGTCCCACACCGCGGCGAAGCCCCACCAGTGCGCGTGGATCGCGGGATCCTGGTTCCAGCTCGTGATGTCGTGGTAGATGCGCGCGCCGACCACGCCGGCGATCACGCCCCAGAGCGCGACGCGGAAGACGAGATCCCAGTCGCCGCCCCAGCTCACCCAGCGGCGGCCGGTCAGGTAGATGCAGCCGGCGATGCCGAGGAGCAGCATCACGCCGTACATGTGCAGGGTCAGCGGCCCGAGGCTGAACGTGCCGCTCGAGGGCGACGGGATGTAGGCCAGCACTTCCGTCACGGGCACCAATTGTGCCCGCAGGCGAGGCCGAGCGTGTGACCTAGCTCAGGATCCGCAGCGCGAGGTCCGGCGGGCAGCCGCGCCGAACGAGCTCGATCGCCTCGTGGAGATCGACGTCGAACCGGGCGGCGAGCGCGACGGCGTCGTCTCCGGGGAAGCCCACCCGCATCAGCTCCGCCGTGCGCCACCGCTCCACGCGCTCGGTCTCGGTCTCGACCATGTCTATGTCGTGTGCCGCAGGCATCCGAGGTATCCGCCTTAACTTTCGGGATCCCGCCGTGAATGGATCTCCCCCTCCGGGGGGATTTCCCCGTACTACTGGACGGCAGCCGCGCCGAGCAGGTGGCGGACCGAGGCAAAGAAGTCCGGCTGCGGGTCGACGCGGTACTCCGGACCGAGCTCGAGCAGCTTCGGGCCGAGGGACGTGACGAGGTCGACGTACACCGGCGCCTCGCCGGGGAAGTCCCGCACGACTCCCGCGAGCTCTCGGATCACACCGGCCCGGGCGCTGCGGGCATCGACCTTGAGCCGCACCTCGCGCCGCTCCGGGGTCGCCTCGAACGCGCCGACCTCGAGCGCGATCAGCTTCGTCTCGCCCTGCTGCTTGTGGTCGACGCGGCCCTTGACGACGAGGACGGCGTCTTCGCGGAGCAGCTCGCGCGCGGCCGCGTAGGTCGAGTTGAAGACGACGACCTCGACGGCGCCGGTCACGTCCTCGAGCTGGACGAACGCCATCGGCTCGCCCTTCTTCGTCGTCGTCGTTCGAACGCCGGCGACGATGCCGCCCGCAAGGACCGTCTCGCCCTCGCGGCGGCGCTCGAGCTCGACGAGCGTGCAGTCGGTGCGCTTGCGCAGCTGCTCGCGGATCGCGCTGAGCGGATGCTCGGAGACGTACAGGCCGAGGCTCTCCTTCTCCATCCGCAACAGCTCGGGCTTCTCGAACTCCGCCTCGGGGATCGAAGCATGGTGGCGCGCCGACGACGCGGGCGAGTCGCCGAGGTCGAAGATCGAGGCCTGGCCGAGCAGCCGGTCCTGCTGTTGCTTCTGGCCGTAGGAGAGAGCGTCTTCGAGGACGTGGAGCATTCCTCTTCGCGAGGCGCCCGTCGAGTCGAGCGCGCCGCTCGAGACGAGCGACTCGAGCGCGCGCTTGTTCGCCACCGAGGGATCGACGCGCTCGGTGAAGTCCCAGATCGACTCGAACGGGCCGCCCTCCTCGCGCGCGGCGACGATCGCCCGGCACGTGGCCTCCCCGACGTTCTTGACGGCGTTGAGCCCGAAGCGGATCTTTCCCTCGACGACCGCGAAGTCGACCTGCGACTCGTTCACGTCGGGAGGCAGCACGTCGATGCCCATGTCCTGGCACGAGTTGACGTAGAACGGCACGCGGTCCTTCGTGTTCATGACCGAGGAGATGAGCGCCGCCATGTACTCGCAGGGATGGTTCGCGCGCAGCCACGCGGTGCGGTAGGAGATGAGGGCGTAACACGCGGCGTGCGACTTGTTGAAGGAGTAGTCCTGCGACTTCTCCATGTCCTCCCAGAGCCGCCGGGCGACGTTCTCGGCCGTGTTGTTCGCGATCGCGCCCTCGATGAACTTGTCCTTGAGGGAGGCCATGAGGTCGTGCTTCTTCTTGCCGATGGCGCGGCGGAGGTCCTCCGCCTCGAAGAGCGAGAAACCGGCGATCGCCTTCGCGATCTCCATCGACTGCTCCTGGTAGACCGCGATTCCGTACGTCGAGCCCAGGATCGGCTCGAGCCGGGGGTCGGGATACCGGACCTGCTCCCTGCCGTTCTTGCGCGCGGCATACGTGGGGATGTACTGCATCGGCCCCGGCCGGTAGAGCGCCCCGATCGCGATCAGGTCGTCGAACTCGGTCGGCTTGATCTGCCGCAGCGCCTCGCGCATCCCCGAGCCCTCGAACTGGAAGACGCCGATCGCGTCGCCGCGGGCGAGCATCTCGTACGTCTTGCGGTCGTCCAGCGGAATCATCGAGATGTCGACGCCGGCGAGGTGGCACGCCTTGTCGATCACGTCGAGGTTGCGGAGGCCGAGGAAGTCGATCTTGAGAAGGCCGATCGTTTCGATCACGGTGCCGGAGAACTGGGTCACGACCTCCTGGTCCGCGCCCTTCTGTTGCAGGGGGACGACGTTGAGGAGCGGCTCGGCGCCGATCACGACCGCGGCGGCGTGGATCCCGTCCTGCCGGGTCAGGCCCTCGAGCGGCCGAGCGAGGTCGACGATCTCCTTCGCGACCGGATCGGAGTCGTACGCCTGCTTCAGGTCGGCGCCGGGCTTGAGGCACTCCGCGAGCGTCTGCCCCGGGCCTTCCGGGATCAGCTTCGCGATCCGGTCGACGGTGCCGTAGGGATGCTCGAGCACCCGGCCGGCATCGCGGACCGCGGCGCGCGCTGCCATCGTCCCGAAGGTGATGATCTGGGCGACGCGATCGCGTCCGTACTTCTCGCGCGCGTAGTTGATGACGCGCTCCCTGCCCTCCACGGCGAAGTCGAGATCCATGTCCGGCATCGACTTCCGGCCGGGGTTCAGCATCCGCTCGAACAGCAGCCCGTACGCGATCGGATCGACGTCGGTGATCTCGAGGCAGTACGCCACGAGGCTGCCCGCCGACGATCCGCGCCCCGGCCCGACGCTGACCCCGTTCCTGCGGGCGAAGGCGATGAGGTCCGCGACGATCAGGAAGTAGTCGGTGAAGCCCATCTCCTTGATCGTCTTCAGCTCGAACTTGAGACGATCCCGCAGCTCCGCCGTGACGGTTCCGTAGCGCTTCGCGGCACCCGCCTCGACGAGCTCGACGAGGTACTCGAAGGCGTCCCGGCCCTCGGGCGTGTCGAAGCGCGGCAACAGGATCCGTCCGAGCTCGATCTCGACGCTGCAGCGCTCGGCCACCTCGAGGGAGCGGCGGAGCGCGTCGTCGCGGCCGGGGAAGTCGGCGGCCATCTCCTCCGGCGTCTTGAAATAGAAGTGGTCGGTCTCGAAGCGCCAGTGGTTCGGGTTCTTCAGCGAGTCGCCCGACTGGATGCACAGCAGCGCCTCGTGGGCGCGGGCGTCCTCGTGCCGGAGGTAGTGGACGTCGCCGGTCGCCACCGTCGGCAGGCCGCGCTTCGCCGCGAGCGCGACGAGCTCGGGGTTGATCCGCTGCTGCACGTCGAGGTGCGCGTTCTGGAGCTCGACGTAGACGCGGTCGCGGCCGAAGATCTGCTCGAGCCGGTCGAGCTCCGCCTCGGCGTCCGTCGCGCGGTTTTCCTCGAGCGCCTTGCAGACGCGGCCCGAGAGGCAGCCGGAGAGCGCGATCAGACCTGCGCCGTGCTCCTCGAGCAGGTTCCAGTCGACGCGCGGCTTGTAGTAGTACCCCTCGAGGTAGCCGAGCGAGGAGAGCTTGATCAGGTTGCCGTAGCCCTCGTTCGTCTCGGCGAGCAGCGTGAGGTGCGCCTGCCCCTTCTGCTGCGCGTGCCGGTCGTCTGTGACGTAGACCTCGCAGCCGAGGACCGGCTTCACGCCCTCGTCGCGCGCCGCCTTGTAGAGGTCGACCGCACCGGCGAGGGAGCCGTGGTCGGTGAGGGAGACGGCCGGCATCTCGAGCTCGGCCGCGCGCTTCGCCAGGTCCGGGATGCGGCAGGCGCCGTCGAGGATCGAGTACTCGGAGTGGACGTGGAGGTGGACGAATGGCGCTTCGGGCACGGGAGGTCGATCGTACTCGGCGGCCGTGACGGCGTCGGCTCCGCCGCCGCTGCGAGACTTCGCACGTGAGCCGGAGCCGCCTCGTCCCCCTCGCGCTCGCGGTGACCCTGCTCCTCGCGGTGGTCGCGATCGTTGCCCGGGGACGGCCGCTCGGCGCGAACAACACCGGCGGCGGCGGGCTGCCCCTGTCGTTCTGGGACTACACCTACACGACGGTCGTCATCGTCTTCGCCGGGCTTCTGCTCTGCCTCGGGGTCGCGGCCGTCTTCGTCCGCGGCAAGGGCAAGCGGCGGAAGTCGTTTCACAACCACCTTCTCTACTACATGGTCGCGCTCACCCTGATGGTGCTGCTGGGGACCGTGCTCTCGCAGCATCACCTCCTGCTGCGGCTTCATGTGCACGCGCCGCAGGAGGCAGGCGGACAGGGGCCCGAGAAGCCCAGCCCGAACGGCCAGATCGTCACCCGGTCGCGGCCGCCCGGGTTCAAGTGGCTGGAGCTCTTCGTGATCGTCGGTCTCTTCGTCTTCATCGGCGCGATCGGGGCCGCGGTCCGCGCTCGTCGGAGGCCGGCGGGGCGGCTCGAGAGCGCGCCCGAGGTCCTCGCCGCGGCCCTCGACGAGTCGCTCGACGACCTGCGGGCCGACCCGGACCTGCGCCGCGCGATCGTCGCCGCCTATGCCCGGATGGAGCGCGCCCTCGCCGCCGCAGGAATCCCGCGACACCCCGCCGAGGCGCCGGTCGAGTACCTCGAGCGGGCGCTCCTCGCGCTCGACACGAGCGCGGGCGCCGTCCGCAGGCTCACCGAGCTCTTCGAATGGGCTAGGTTCAGCCACCATGAGCCGGAGCCGTCGATGAGGGACGACGCGGTGGACGCGCTCGTCGCGGTGCGCGACGAGTTGCGTGCCTCCGAGCCCGCGCCGGCGTGAGAGTGGCTGGACGACTCATCCGGCCCGCGCTCGTGGCGGCGGTCGTGCTGATCGTCCTGCTCTCCCTGCCGAACCTGCCGACCTCGCGCGCGCTCGCGATCTGGGTCGTGGTCGCGGCGGCGCTCGCCCTCACGGTGCTCATCCGCTCCGGCGAGCGCGACTGGCCGGCGCCTCCGCAGCGCTTCGAGGCGGCTCTCCGCCGACGCAAGCCGGCGCCGTCGCAGGCCGTCGAGTTCCTGCGGATGGAACGTGAGCTCACGCTCGGGATGGCGGACGCGGATCACGCCCACCGGCAGCTGCTGCCCCTGCTGCGGTCGGCCGCGGCCGCGCGCCTCGCCGCAAGGCACGGGATCGCGCTCGAACGCCGGCCCGAGGCGGCGCGCGCGCTGCTGGGCGACGAGGTCTGGGAGCTCCTCCG
>DATEHY010000025.1:0-12801 GCA_035279325.1 Gaiellaceae bacterium | reverse complement strand
GTTCTCGCTGAACCCGCTCAGCTCGAAGATGCCGCGCCCGAGGGCGAGGATCCGCCCTTCCTGGTCGCAGGTCACGAGGCCGGTCGTCGGCGCCGGGTAGTAGTCGTCCATCAGCTCGAAGAGGAAGCCGAACCCGCAGTGGTGGCAGGCGACGGCCTCGTCGAACATCCCCTCCTTGCGGTCGATGTCGATCGACCGCTCCTTGCAGTTCGGACAGATGAAGTGCGGCACGGCGTCAGGGTAGCCGGGTCAGAACCAGCGGTTTCGCCGGAACCACCACAGCTGGAGGAGGCTCGTTACGACGATCACGCCCCAGACGTAGGCGTAGCCGAAGCTCCAGCGGAGCTCGGGGATGTCGACGAAGTTCTGACCGTAGAGCCCGACGATGAAGGTGGGGAGGAGCAGCAGCGAGGCGATCACCGTCAGGCGCTTCATGACCTCGTTCTGGTCGTTCGCGATCTTGGCCTGGCTGTAGTCGCGGACACCCGCGAGGAGGTCGCGCGCGAGGTCGAGCCCGTCCGAGGCGCGCAGGAACTTGTCGTAGGCGGCGTTGAAGGCGACCTCGACGTCGTGCGGGAAGACCTCGGCACCCTCCTCGACCTCGACCGTGTTGTCGATCACGCGCCGGATCGAGTCGCGCATGGGCGTCAGCGTGCGGCGGATGTGGAGGAGGTCGTGGCGGAGCGTCGAGATCCGCCCTCGCGTCCGCTCGGCCGGTTGCGTCTCGACGAGGTCCTCCAGCTCGTCGATCTCGTCGTCGAGGTCGTCGACGAGCGTGAGGTAGCGCTCGGCGATCTCGTCGATCAGCCGGTAGGCCATCATCCCAGCCGAGTCGTCGGACTTGACGCTCTTGCGGACGATGTCGATGTCGCAGGCGGGCTTCCCGCCGGGCGGCGTCTTGCGCACCGTGAGGAGCGTGTCGTGCGTGAGGACGACGTCGATCTCCTGGTAGTAGACCGAGTCGTTCGCGCGGTCGGCGACCGCGATCAGGAAGATCCCGAAGACGTAGTCGCCGTGGCCCTGCAGCGTCGGCCGCGGCTCGTCCTCGTGCTCCGGCGGAGCGAGGAGCCGCTCGACTGCGGTCTCCTCGAGCTCGCGCGGCGCCTTGTCGCGCAGCTCCTCGGCAGAGGGGTCGACGAGGTCGATCCAGGTTGCGGCCATCGCCGCGCGGACTTCGCCGCAGGTGCGGCTAGACCTGCGTCGGCTGGGGTGTCGGCTCGGCTTCCGGCCGCGGCGCCGTGAGCGCCGTACCGGGGTGGCTCTCGACGGCTGCGAGGAACCGCTCGGCGTCGAGAGCGGCCATACAGCCGCTGCCCGCGGCCGTGACGGCCTGGCGGTAGACGTGATCCTGAACGTCGCCGGCAGCGAAGACGCCTGCGATATTCGTCTCCGTCGTGCCCGGCTTCGTGACGAGGTACCCGTTCTCGTCGTGGTCGAGCTGGTCGACGAACAGCGCCGTGTTCGGGTCGTGGCCGATCGCGACGAAGAGCGCGCCGGCGTCGACCTCCTCGCTCTCGCCGGTCTCGGTGTTGCGCAGGCGGAGACCGCTGATCGAGTCTTCGCCGAGCACTTCCTCGACGACGTACGGCGTCTTGAGCTCGATCTTCTCGTTGTCGCGGGCGCGGTCGATCATGATCTGCGACGCGCGGAACTCGCTGCGCCGGTGGACGAGCGTGACCTTGTAGCCGAAGCGGGTGAGGAAGAGCGCCTCCTCGAACGCCGAGTCGCCGCCGCCGACGACGAAGATGTGCTTGTCGCGGAAGAACGCGCCGTCGCACGTCGCGCACGCCGACACGCCGCGGCCCTTCAGCCGCTCCTCGGAGTCGAGCCCGAGCCAGCGGGCACTCGCTCCCGTGGCGACGATCACGGAGTCGGCCCGGTATTCCTCGCCCTCGACCCAGACGCGGAACGGACGCTCCGAGAAGTCGACGCGCGTCACGTCGTCGGTCACGAACTCGGTGCCGAAACGCTCCGCCTGGCGCCGGAACTCGGCCATCATCTCGGGGCCCATGATCCCGTCGGGATAGCCCGGATAGTTCTCCACGTCGCTCGTGATCATCAGCTGGCCGCCCCAGCTGAAGCCTTCGATCACGAGCGGCTGCAGGTTGGCGCGCGCAGCGTAGAGCGCCGCGGTGTATCCCGCGGGCCCTCCGCCGATCACGATCACGTCACGTACGTCGCTCATTCGGTTCCTCTCTCGCAAAACTTGCTCCAGTATTAAACGATTCGGGGCGGATTGACGTTCCCGGGCGCGGCTCGCCGGAGGCATAGAATCCGGCGCCGAGGGGAGAGGGGCGACGTGGCGGGAAGCATCACGTGGGAGCAGCTGCGCGAGCTCGCGGCGTTCCGCGCGAGGCATGGCTGCGCGGCCAGCCTCTACGTCGGCCTCGACCCGAGCACGGTTCCGACCGCCGGCGATCTCGCGTCGCACACGCGCTCCCTGCTCGCGCGCGCGGAGCGGCAGCTCGAGGAGCAGCGGGCGAGCCTCTCGCACGACGAGCGGAGCGCGCTCGGGCGCGATCTCGAGCGGATCGAAGCCTGGTTCGACGACGAGTTCAGCCGCGAGGGGGTTCGCGGCGTGGCGGTGTTCGCGGCCGAGCTCGACGACCTCTTCCTGCCGCTGCCGCTTGCGTGGCCGGTCGGCGACGAGGCTCGCATCGCCAAGCAGCTCTATCTCGCGCCGCTCGTACGCCTCGTCGGGACCGGCGACGGTGCGCTCGTCGCCTACGTCGGACGGGAGCGCGGCGACGTCTACCGGCTGCGCGCCGGCGAGCTCGTCCCGCTGGCGGACGAGACGGCGAACGTTCCGGGTCGTCACGACCAGGGCGGGTGGTCGCAGTCCCGCTATGAACGCCACATCGAGACGATCGTCGACCGGCATCTGCGGGACGTGGCCGACGCGCTCGATCGCAGCGTCCGCCGGTTCCGGGACGTCCGGGTCGTGCTCGCGGGGCCCGAGGAGACGCGGTCGGGCTTCGAGGGTTTGTTGTCGGCCGAGGCCAGGGCTGCGCTCGTCGGCTGGGTCGCGGCCGAGGCGCATGTCGATGCGCAGGGGCTGCTCGACGTCGCCACGCCGCTGCTCGAAGAGTGGCGAACCGGGAGGGAGGAGCGGCTGCTCGGTCGGTGGCGGGAGGAGGCCGCGCGGAACGGACGGGCCGCGACCGGCTGGGAGGAGACCTTGCAGGCCGCGTCCGACGGCCGCGTCGAGCTTCTGCTCGTTCAGGAGGGGGCCGACCGCCCGGCCCACGTGTGTCCGGCTTGCGGGCGCGCACAGGTGACCGACGGCACCTGCCCGCTCGACGGCACGACGTTGCAGGAGGCCGACACCGGCCTCGATCTCGCCGTTCACCAGACGCTGACGCACGGCGGGACCGTCGAGGTGATCGGCGAGGTGCACCGCGACCTCGAGCCGGTCGGCGGAGTCGCTGCCCTGCTGCGCTTCTAGGCGGCGCGGTCGGCAGAGCCGAGCGCTCGCGGCGGCTCGGCCGCGTCGAGCTCCACCTGTTCGTCGGCGGCCTGGTCGAGCTTCGTCTCGAAGCGGTCCAACCGCTTCTCGGCGTCGGCGTACTTGCCGTGGGCGCGCGAGAGGTGCGTGCCGACGAGGTCGAAGTCCTCCTTGAACTTGCCGAACTCCTGCTGGAGCGCAGCGCAGTAGCGCATGACCTCCTCGGCCCGCTGCTCGATCTGCATGCCCTTGAGGCCGAGGACGATCATCTGGAGGTACGCGCTGAACGTCGTCGCCGAGACCGGGAAGACGCGCTTCCCGTGCGCGTAGCCGAGCAGCGCGCCGGTCTTGCCGCTGATGAGCTCGTAGTGGATCGCCTCCGCCGGCAGGTACATGAACGCGAGGTCGAAGGTGCCGAGCTCCGGTCGGATGTACTTCGAGGCGATCGCGTCGATGTGGCCCTTGACGTCGCGGGCGAAGGCCTTCTCGTGGAGTTGCTGCTCCTCTCCTGCGGCGGCCGCCATCCGCTCGAAGTTGTCGAGCGGGAACTTGGCGTCTACGGGGAGGAGCCGTCCGCCGGCGCGGATCACGGCGTCGACGCGCTCGCCGCTCTCGAACGTGTACTGCGTCTCGTAGGCGTCGGGAGGGAGGCGGTCGCGCAGGAGGTTCTCGAGCAGGAGCTCGCCGAAGCCGCCGCGCGCCTTGGGCGGACGCAGAGCCTGCTCGAGCTTGCCGAGATCCTTCGCCCGCTCGATCATCTCGGCCGTCGCCTGGGTCATCTGGCCGAGCCGGTCGTGGATCTGCGTCGTCGTCTGCGTCGTCGCGGCGAGCCGCGTGTTGAGCGACTGCTCCAGCCCCTGCAGGCGAAGCTCGAACTCGGCATTCCGCGCCGAGAGCTCGCTCGACGTCTTCTCCTGCAGCTCGCCGAGCTCGCTCCGGAGCAGGCGCGGGAGGTACATCGCACCGAGCGCGAGTGCGACGAGCAACAGCACGAGAATGAGAAGGAGTCCGAGCATCGGGCGCGGGAATGTACAGAGCGCGTCGGACGGACCACGAAGATGCCGGCCCCGACGAACCCGAAAGTCCATCGGAACCGGCTCGCAGAGCTTACGCGCGAGACGGCCCGGAGGTCAAGCGAGAAAAGCGCGCTCTTTGCGCACTTTGGCCGAGGAACGAGCTACGTGTTCGCGAGGGCAGCGTCGAGGGCTTGCTCGGTCTGCTGAAGGGTCGGCTCGTTGCCCGCGGGTGCGATGTCGGCGAGCTTGCCCCCGACCGGCCCGACGAAGACGGTGGGTGTGCCTTGAACCTTGTCGGTCTTCGCGAGAGCGTCGACCTGACTCGCCACCGACTTGGGAGCCGAGGCGTTCGTGTCCGTCTGCCACCGGCTCAGGTTGAGACCGTTAACGCTGGCGGCAATGTTCGCCATCATCTGCCCGGTCAGCCAGCCGGTGTTCTCTTCCTGCTGGTTGTCGTACAGAACCTTGGCGTACTCGAAGCCCTTGTTCTGGTACGAGGCGGCGATGAGGCCGAGGCGGCCCTTGAACGACTGGTCGCCGAGGAACGCCCACGGCTTGAGGTGGAGTTGCACCTTGCCGGTCTCGATGTATTTCCGGACGATCGTCGGCAGGTTGTTGACCTCGTAGTCCCGGCAGTACGGGCACTGGACGTCGATGAACATCTCCATCTCGACCTTCGCCTTCGGACTGCCGAGCGTCAGGCCGTGCTGTGGGATCCCCTTGAAGAGACTGTTCGCCTCGGAGGCGCCTGGGAGTGCGACCTGCGACGTTGCGCTTCCGGTCGCGGGCAGGCCCTGTATGTCGCTCTTCGAGACGATCCCGCCCCCGCCGCCGCTCCCGCCGGTGCCGAGAACGACGCCGAGCACGATGGCGATCACGAGGAGGACGACGACGCCTCCGGCGATCGCGAGCGCTCGCGGGGGCGCCTGGCGCGCGCGGGCCCCGCCGACGCCCTTCGAGCGCACTGGTGGCGGCGTCCGCGTGGCAACCGCGGCTTGTTGCCTCTGCTGTCTCGCCCTCTTACCGCTCGGCATGCGCGGGAAGGGTAGCGGGCGCTTCGGCGTCTCCGGTCGAGGCGAGGAGCAGAAATCCGATGAGCAGCAGGAAGCCGGTGAGCGCGAGCGTCGGGATCGTGAGGTAGCCGAATCCCTCCCCCGCGATCCAGTTGGCGGCGCAGCCGGGGCCTGTGATGGTGCATGCCTTCGGCTGCTCGACCACGCCGCGCTCGATCAGCATGTGGTAGATCGAGGTGCCCGCGCCCACGACCGGAAGAGGGAGCAGATAGCGCGCCGCCCGGTTGTCTCCCCGCGCGGCGACGAGGAGCGTGAGGATCGAGAGCGGGTACATGATGACCCGCTGGAACCAGCAGAACTCGCACGGAATGAAGTGCGCGACCTGCGAGTAGAAGAGGCTCCCGCCCGTCGCGATCGAGGCTACGACGAAGGCTCCCCACAGCTCGTAGCCCCAGAGCACGTTCCGGAGCGCGTCGAGCGGCGCGCGCACCCCCGAGAGCGCGAGCAGGCCGACGACGATCCCCAGTCCGATGAGCACCTGGCCGACGACCCCGAGCACGGAGAGGACGACGATCGTGTTGTGCGTCATCGGGCGGGAGGGTATCGGGCGCTGCGGTGGGCGTTACGCTGACCGGGCCGGGGTGGCGGAACTGGTCAGACGCGCCCGACTTAAAATCGGGTGGCCTTCGGGCCGTGCGGGTTCGAGTCCCGCCCCCGGCATCGGTTATGGCTGGATGAGGCCGCGGCGGATGGCGTAGCGGGTGAGTTCGACGCGGTCGTTCATACCGAGTTTGTCGAGGATGTTCTGGCGGTGGCGCTCGACGGTTTTGATGCTGATCACGAGTTCCTGGGCGATCTGTTTCGAGGTGTAGGCCTCGGCGATCAGCTTCAGGACCTGCAGCTCGCGGGGGGTGAGGATGTCGAACTGCTCCTCCTCGGGGCGGCCTCGGTCGACGTAGTCCTTGACGAGGGTGGAGATCGCCGAGGGGTAGAGGAAGGACTGGCCGCGCATGGTGCGACGGATTGCTTCGACGATGTCCTGGTCGGCGTCCGATTTGAGGACGTAGCCGGAGGCGCCGGCTTTGAGGGACTCGAAGAGGAACTGTTCGCTGTCGTACATCGACAGCATCAGCAGTCGCAGCTCGGGTTTGCGTTTGTGCAGCTCGGCGGCGGCCTGGATGCCGGTCGTTTTGGGCATGGAGACGTCGAGGATGGCGAGGTGGATGTCCTCGTTGAGTGCGGTTTTGACGGCTTCGGCGCCGTTTTCGGCTTCGGCGGCGACTTCCATGTCGGGTTGGGCGTCGATGATCTTCTTCAGGCCGGAGCGGACGATCGGGTGATCGTCGGCGACCAGGATCCGGGTCACGAGCGGAATCGGCATCAGCGCGCTCCTGCCGGTACTTCGAGCCTCACCTCGACGCCCCCCACGCCGGAGCGCTTGACCGCGAGCGCGCCCCCGACGAGCAACGCCCGCTCGCGCATCCCACGCAAACCGCCGTGGCCGTTCAGGGCGAAGGCATCCGGCACGGGAATCCCGCGCCCGTCGTCGAGGACGCGGAGGACGACGCTGTCGGCTCCGGGCTGCAGCGCGATCTCCACGCGCGTCGCGTCGGCGTGGCGGGCGACGTTGGTCAGGCTCTCCTGGGCCACGCGGTAGACGGCCAGCTCGGCGTCGTCCGAGAGGGCCGGAAGGTCCGCCGCGAAGCGCCGCTCGACCGTGACGCCGCTCGACTCGGCAAAACGCCGCGAGAGCTCGGTCAATGCGCTGACGAGGCCGAGCTGCTCCAGCATCTCCGGTCGCAGCTCGCGCGCGATCCGCCGCACCTCGTCGAGCGCCTGCCGCACCGCTTCCTTCGTCTCGTCGTCGTCGAGGCGAAGCAGCACGCCGGTCAGCACCTGCCCGACCTCGTCGTGGAGGCCGCCCGCGATGCGGCGCCGCTCGGCCTCCTGGGCGCGCAGCGCGCGCTGGCCGCTCTCGCGCCGCTCCGTCTCGAGCCGCTCGAGCATCTCGTTGAACGCCCGGGTCAGCTCGGCGACCTCGACTCCGCCCTGCTCGGGGAAGCGTTGACCGGGCTGGAGGAGATCGATCTTGCGCATCCGCTCGACCAGGCGATCGATCGGCCGCAGCGTGTGGCGAAGAAGCACGAGGTTCGCGGCGAGCATGACCACGAGCGCGACCGCGAGGTCGAGCCCTTCGACGATCGCGATCCGCGCGTGGATCGTGACCGGCGTCAACGCGAGCAGCAGCGTCGCGACGGCGAGCAGCACCGCGTTGATCGCGAAGACCCGCCAGAGCAGCGGTAGTCGTGAGAAATGCATTGCCGACGAGAACCTCCCCGTGGGTTCTAGCGCGTACTCGCCTCGCCCGCGAGCGCGAGCCGGTGGTCGCTGCGTTTGCGGGTTGCCGGCGGCGCAAGGACGACGGGCACCGGCGTCGTTGCCTCGAGCTCACGCGCGAGCGTCGAGCGCAGCTTCCGGTTGGCCAGCCCGGCCGGCCGCGAGCCGACGACGATGAGGTCGGCGCCTTCTTCCGCGGCCACCTGCGCGAGCGCTCCCGCGCGGTTGCCGACCATGATCCGCTTCTCGGTTCCGTTGCCTATCTCGCGGGCGATCTCGTTCAGGATCTGTTCGGCACCCGTCTGTCGCTGACGCGCCGTGAGGCTCTCCTGCGTGCCTGCCGGCACGCCGTCGAGCACGTGCACGAGCACCAGACGCAGCCCGAGACGTGTCACGAGCGCACGCGCCAGTTCCGCGGCGCTGCGCCCATCGGGGGTCGCGGTGACCCCGCAGACGATCGTTCCTCCCGTCATCGTTCCTCCTCCGGTTCCAGGTCTCCAACGGTCTCAGCGTGCTCGAAGCGGGGCGGAGGCGCGATGGGGCGCGTACCCCATCTTGCGTCGGCGCTTCGGCCGGCGGCCTGGGGTTGCGACCGGCGCCGGATCGGGTGTCGAGCCCATGGCGGCGCCGGGGCCGGACGGCAACCATGGCAGCAGCGGAACGGACTCACAGCTGTCTCACACCGCAGGGAAACCGGGCAGCGAGCATCCGCTCCGCCGGCAGAGAAGGCCGGGGCGCGCCCCCAACCCCGCGCGCCCCGGCCGAAGCGACGACAGCGAGCAAGGAGGACGAGATGCCCAGCTCTGTTCGGTTCAGGAACCCCTTCAGGTCTCTATTCGCGGCGACCAGGCGCGAGCAGTACCTCGAGCGGTACCTGGTGCGCGAATACCGCAAGGGGCGGCCGCTCACGGAGATTCTCGAGGATCCGTACCTCCGCACCTGGTCGACCGCCGAGGAGCGCGCGCGTCTGCTGGAGCGGCCGGGCGTCGTCGCCGCGATCGGCGAGCACGCGATCGCGGACCTGAAAGCCACGATCGCCGCCGGCGGACTCGCGGTCCAGCTCTGACAACCCCTACCCGCCGGCCGAGCGGGTAGGAACGCCCGGATGCACACCGCTCAACTCGTCCAGATCGTCGGGGCGCTCCTCAACATGGGAGCCTTCGCGCTCCTCCACTTCGAGATCGCGCCTTCGTCTGCGCTCCGGTACCTCGTTCCGAACTGGCTCGGGTCGGTGCTGTTGGTGGCCTCGGCCTACGTCGACCGGCAGTGGGGATTCCTCATGCTCGAAAGCGCCTGGCTCGTCGTCACGGGCTATGCGATCGTCGTCAGGATCTCGCGGCAGCGACCCGATCCCGCGTAACCGGTGGACCCGGTTCACCGCTAGGGAGGAGTTCCGCGACCGTCGCCGCGGTCGGCGAGCTCGATGCGCATGGCGGCAAATGCGTACAGCACGAGGTACCCCACGAGAAGGGACGCGGTGAGAACCGCCAGCGCGACGACCAGCTTCGGATCGTGGAGCGGACTGTCGACGTCCTCTCGGATCACGGAGAGGACGAGATGCGGTCGCGTCACGACGTCCCAGCTGTTGAAGCGAGCGAAGCGGCCGAGGTAGACGCCGAAGCTCGCGAGTGCGAGCACGCAGACGACGACGGCCCAGCCCATCCAAGCCCTCGCGCGCGGCGCGATGATCGCGTGGACGAGGTAGAGCGAGGCGAACCCCAGCATCAGCGCCGTCCACGCGAACGACGAGAGCATGAGGGCGTCGTACCAGAGCGGCGACGGCCCGTTTCCGTGCAGGTGGATGAAGTCGGTCAGGACGTACGGTGCGTTCGGGAAGAACAGCAGCCAGACGACCATGAGCACGGCGACGAGCGCTCCGACGCCTCGCCGGGCCAGGGCGAATGCCAGGGCCGCGGCGACGAACGGCACCCAGGCGAGGAAGAGATTCCAGAGGAGAAACGTGTACCGATGGTCGTGCGTCGCGTGGACCTGCGCCGCGAGCGTCCCGATCGAGAGCGCCGATGCCGCGAGCAGGGCGAGCGTGATGAGGACGAAGCTGCGTCTCACCGGCCCGAGGGTAGCCCGGAGCCGGTCGTGGCCCGGCCTTGCCTTGCTCCTCAGTCGGGTTTCGGCAGGTAGGCGTCATCCGTCAGCTGACGCCGACGGTGCGGGACCTTGCCCTAACCGCCGACGCCGAAGCCGTCGACGCGCTCCGGCCGGATCCGGATGATGACGCGCTGCTCGCCCGGGCCGAGATACGGGTACTTGTCCTCGCCCAGGTACTTCTTCGCGAGCTTGTCGATGTGCTCGCGCGCGCCTTCCTCGACGACCTCCGCGGGGCCGCTCACCATCACGTAGCCGCTCTGCTGGTCCTCGGCGGGGAGGACGGTCACCGTCGCCCGTGGGTCGCGCTCGACGTTCTCGACCTTCGTCCGCCCGCGCGCGCTGTTGACGAGCACGTTCTCGCCGTCGTAGTCGATCCAGACAGGTGTGGCCTGCGGCGACCCATCCTCCCTGATGGTCGCGATCACGCCCCAGTTGCGATCGGTGAAGAGGGCAGCTTGCTTTTCGTTGAGCACCGCCATGGTCCACCCCGTTTCGCGGAGCGGGCCTGCGCAAACACGAATCCGGGGCGACGCATCCGGCGTAGATTCGTCACAACACCTCATGAGAGAGGCGCGTCCACACGACGGCCGCGCGGCCCCCGCAGCCAGAGTCGCCCAGGCGTTCTGGCTCCGCGAGCCCGGTTGCGGCGAGATCCGTCCGGCCGGGCTCCCGGAACCCGGGCCCGGCGACGTCGTCGTGCGCACGTTGCGGTCGGGGATCAGCCGCGGGACGGAGGCGCTCGTGTTCCGCGGTGCCGTCCCGCCGCAGCGCGCAGCAGCGATGCGGGCGCCGTTCCAGGAGGGCGACTTTCCCGGACCCGTCAAGTACGGCTACCTGAACGTGGGAGCGGTGGAGGAGGGGCCGGCCGAGCTGCGCGGTCGGACCGTGTTCTGTCTCTATCCGCACCAGACGGCGTACGTCGTCCCCGCCGGCGCCGTCTCGGTCGTGCCCGAGGGCGTTCCGCCCGCTCGGGCGGTGCTCGCCGGCACGGTCGAGACTGCGATCAACGCGCTCTGGGACGCCGCCCCGGCGGTCGGCGACCGGGTGGCCGTCGTGGGCGGCGGGATGGTCGGCTGCTGCGTCGCGCGCCTGCTCCACTCCTATCCGGCCGTGCGGGTCACCCTCGTCGACGTCGATCCCGGACGGGCCGAGGCGGCAGCGGCCTTGGGCGTCGAGTTCGCCCTACCCGAGGAGGCTCCGGCCGAGCTGGACCTCGTCGTGCACACGAGCGCGACGTCCGCAGGCCTTCAACGCTCGCTCGACCTGCTCGCGCCGGAAGGCACCGTCGTCGATCTCAGCTGGTACGGCGACGCGGAGGTGCGACTCTCACTCGGCGGCGCGTTCCACGACCGCCGGCTCGCGATCCGCTCCAGCCAGGTCGGAGCCCTCTCGCCGGCGCGCGCGACGCGTCGCACCGCGGCCGACCGTCTGGCGCTCGCCCTCGAGCTCCTGCGCGATCCCGCGTTCGACGTGCTGCTCACGGGGGAGTCGCGCTTCGACGAGCTGCCGGACGTGATGGCGCGGCTCGCCGGGGGAAGCCTGCCGGCGCCCTGCCACACGATCACCTACGGCGAGGCATAGGTGTTCAGCCTCACCGTCCGGGATCACATGATGATCGCCCACAGCTTGCGCGGCGCGGCGTTCGGGCCCGCGCAGCGGTTGCACGGCGCGACGTACGTGGTCGAGGCGACCTTTCGCCGTGCCGAGCTCGACGCCGACGGCGTCGTCCTCGACATCGGCCGGGCCGGGGAGGAGCTCCGCGCGGTGCTCGCCGAGCTCGACTACCGCAACCTCGACGAGGAGCCGAGCCTCGCCGGCGTGAACACGACGACGGAGGCGCTCGCCCGCGCGATCGCCGACCGGCTGGCGGAGCGGGCCCGCGCCGGTGCGCTCGGCGACGGCGCGCGCCAGCTCGACGGCCTCGTCGTCACGCTCCACGAGTCGCCCGACGCCTCCGCGTCCTACGAGCGTGCGCTGTGAGCACCGTGCACCTCATCGTTCCTGCGGGCTTCGAGGATCCGGCCCGGCCGAGTGGCGGCAACGCCTACGACCGCCGGATCGCGCAGGGCCTCGCCGTCGCGGGCTGGTCGGTGCAGGTCCACGAGGTGGAGGGCACGTGGCCCAGGCCGGACGCGCCCTCGCTCGGTGCCCTCGCGGCCGTCGTCCGCGGGCTCCCCGATCGCGCAGTCGTCCTGGTCGACGGCCTCGTCGCCTCGCCTGCGCCCGAAGCTCTGACGCCGCAGGCGGATCGCCTGCGGCTCGTCGTGCTCGTGCACATGCCGCTCGGTCACGGCGCCGCGAACGGCGTCCGGAGGCGGGAAGGAGCGGTCCTCCGAGCGGCCGCGGCGATCGCCACGACGAGCGCCTGGGCGCGCCGCGTCCTCCTCGAGCTCTATTCCCTATCGGGCGACCGCGTCCACGTCGCCGAGCCGGGCGTCGATGCGGCCGACCTCGCTCCGGGAACCGAGACCGCCGGCGCGCTCCTCTCCGTCGCCGCCGTGATCCCGGGCAAGGGCCACGACGTGCTCCTCGACGCGCTCGCGCCCCTGGCCGGCTTCCCCTGGCAGTGCCGCTGCGTCGGCAGCCTCGATCGCGATCCCGCCTTCGTCCGGCGCCTGCGCCGGCGCGCCGTCACCGCCGGGCTGCACGAACGGGTGGAGTTCTCGGGCCCACAGACGGGAGCCGACCTCGCTCGCAGCTACGCGGCGGCGGACGTGTTCGTCCTCCCATCGCGCGGCGAGACCTACGGGATGGTCGTCTCCGAGGCGCTCGCCCGCGGGCTGCCGGTCGTCGGGGCCGACGTCGGCGGCCTGCCCGAGGCGCTTGGGCACGGCGCGGACGGCGTCCGGCCGGGCCTGCTCGTCCCGCCGGAAGACCCGGCCGC
>DATEHY010000024.1:0-37885 GCA_035279325.1 Gaiellaceae bacterium | reverse complement strand
AGCTCGCGGAGATCGGCGAGCCGGTCGGCGGGGGTCGATTGCCAGACCCGGAGCGGCAGCGCGCCCTGCTGCTCGAGCCGCTGCCACAGCCCGATCGCGCCGAGCCAGCCGTCTTTGTCGTGCAGGGCGGTGACGCCGCGGGCGGCCGCGACGCGCACGCCCTCGCGCATCGCCTGGATGTACTCGTCGTCGGGCACCCGCGCGAAGCGTCCCTTGAACTGCCAGGCGGCTTCCTCGTAGAGGACGCCGGTCGGCTCGCCCCGCTCGTCTCGCACCACGACTCCGCCCTCGACCTCGAGGTCGCCGCCGGCGAGCGCGAGCGCGGCCGAGTTGAGCCAGAGCGCATGGTAGTCCTTGGAGATCAGCATCGCCGGGCGGTCGGGCTCGATCTCGTCGAGCGCCTGCCGCGTCGGCGGCCCGTCGGGCCAGTCGGCGTCGCGCCAGCCCTGGCCGCGCAGCCAGCTGCCGTCCTTGGGGGCCGTGCGCACGCAGTCGAGCGCCTCGGCGAGCGACGCGCAGCCGTGCAGCCGGACGTCCTTCCGCGCGAGCGCCCAGGTCGGGAAATGGACGTGCGAGTCGGTGAAGCCGGGCAGGACGCAGCGGCCGCCGAGGTCGACCGTCTCGGAGCTCGGCAGCGACGTCTCGTGGACGCCGACGCCGCCGGCGATCCGCTCGCCCGCGATCCAGAGCGACGAGACGGACGGGAGCGACGGGTCGAGGGTGCGGATCGTCCCGTTGCGCAGAATCATGTGCCTCCGAGGCTACTGGGAGGGAGAGCGCACGCGCGTCGCGTCGCGGCCTCTGCGGCCATGGCCGTCGTGCTGGTCGGGGCCCGGTCCGCGAGTGCGGATCCGGTGGCAGCGCCGATCTGCGGTAGCACGGAAGCCACCGCCGGCGTGCCGTTGTCCGGTAGCTACCGGAACCGACGCCTTCAGCACGGGCACCGTGCACGTTGGACACAACCTGAACGTCGGCGCCGCCGCGACGCTGGCGCTCGGCTGCACGCCCGGCTCCAAGGGGCCTCCACCGATCGCGCCGTGCTTCTTCACCACCACGGACGACACGGTGGGCGGCAACATCACCGCCGACCAGCCCGAGACGATGTACCTCACCGCCGCCAGGGTGGGCGGCAACGTGGTCTCGGAAGGCGGTGGATTCTCATGGAGGGTTGGAAAGGCGGACCGGGTGCCTGGATCGGCGCGCTGCGGAACCAGGTCGCGGGCAACGTCGTCGTGCGAGAACAACATTCCGGCCGCCCCTATGGAGATGCCTACGGCGAGGCCCCGGGCAACGGGCCGAACGTGGTCGGCCACAAGGCGCTCGGGGAGGGCGCGAGCTTGACGACACCGCCTGCCTCCGGCTGACCGAGCCGTAGGCGAGGCGTTTCCGCGCGCGACGCGTCACGGCCTAGAATCGCAGCCGTGCCCTGGGACGTCCTGACCGACGAGCAGCGGGAGCTGCGCGACCTCGTCCGGCAGCTCGCCCGCGAGCGGATCGCGCCACGCGCCGCCGAGATCGACGCCTCGCACGAGTTCCCCTGGGACGTCGTCGAGTTGTTCCGCGAGAACGACATCTTCGGGCTCTTCTTCGCGGAGGAGTACGGCGGCCTCGGCACCGGCGCGCTCCTCTCGCTGATCGCGATCGAGGAGGTTGCGAAGGTCTGTGCGACCTCGGCGCTGATCCTCGCGGTGCAGGAGCTCGGCTCGCTCGGGCTCAAGCTCGCGGGCAGCAACGAGCAGAAGGAGCGCTATCTGCCGAAGCTCGCGTCGGGCGAGTGGCTGCCGGCGTACGCGCTGACGGAGTCCGGGTCCGGCTCCGACTCGGCCGCCATGCGGACGACGGCCCGGCGCGAGGGCGACGAGTACGTGATCGACGGCTCGAAGCGCTTCATCACGAACGCCGGCCTGGCGAACCTCTACACCGTCTTCGCGAAGACCGATCCGGACGCCGGCCACTCCGGCATCTCGGCCTTCGTCGTCGACGCCGACTCGCCCGGGTTCACGGTCGCGCGGCTCGAGCCGAAGATGGGCATCTCCGGCTCGACGACCGGCGAGCTGACGTTCGACGGCTGCCGCATCCCGGCCGGGAACCTGCTCGGCGAGGAGGGCGAGGGCTTCCGGATCGCGATGCGGATCCTCGACCGCTCCCGGCCCGGCATCGGCGCGCAGGCGCTCGGCATCGCGCAGGGTGCGACCGACTACGCGCTCGAGTACGCGAAGACGCGCGAGACGATGGGTAAGCCGATCGGCCAGCACCAGCTGATCCAGGCGAAGCTCGCCGATATGGAGACCGAGTGCGAGGCGGCGCGCGGCCTCCTCTATCGCTACGGACGCATGGCCGACGAGGGCGTCGAGGGGGCCGAGCTGACGAAGGCCTCGGCGATGGCCAAGCTCAAGTGCGGCGACGTCGCGATGGCCGTGACGACCGAGGCGGTGCAGATCCTCGGCGGCTACGGCTACATCCGGGAGTACCCGGTCGAGCGCTTCATGCGCGACGCGAAGATCACGCAGATCTACGAGGGAACGCAGGAGATCCAGCGGCTCGTGATCGCCCGCGAGATGCTCCGCGAGTCGCGCGCCTTCCTCCTCGCCGGCGTCGGCTGAGCTCTAGCTCGGTTCGGTCAGGCGACCGAGCAGCGCGCCGAAGAGCACGTGTCTGAAGGTTGCTTGCGCGAACGCCCGCTTCGACCACAGCGGTGCGAGGCCCTTCGTCCCGCGCGCGGGGTGGCGGCGATCGACAATCGCGCCCAGCGGAAACAGGGCAGTGTGCTCCGCGAGAGCTATCGCCAGCGCCGACGCTCCGCGAACCCGCAACCGCTCGTACGCGACGCCAAACAGCGCACCGTTCGCCGCGTGCAGCGCGAGGCCCGCGAGAGGCCAAGCCCGCGAGCGCGTAACCGCCTTGCCGAGCACGGCAACGTCCGAGTAGTCGTGGCGCAGGGCGCGCTGGTCGAACGGCTCCACCGCCGCCCAGACGAGTGCCGCGATAGCGCCTGCCTTCGCCCCGTTCACCCAGCGACCTTAGCCTGCGCTTTGCGGTCGCGGCGTCCCGGATGTGAGGGGCGCCGCGACCGCGACATACGTTATGGCAGGGCTGCAAGGGCGGCGACGAAGAGCGGAGCCTTGGGCGATCCCCAGCCCGTGGTCGCGTCGTAGCCCGAGGTCGTCGGATAGCCGGCCGCGGGGAACTCCCAGAGCTGGTTGTCGACGAGATCGCCGACCGACTTGAGGACTGTTCCGCTCACGCCGACATCGCTGCCTGCGAATGCTGCTGGGGCGCTGCCGTAATGCTGGGGAACGATGTCCGAGTAGTCGGAGGCCCCGATCCCGCTCTGGTAGAGGAGCGGATCGAGGAACCCGAGCGGCTGTTTGCCTTCTCCGGCCCGGGCGGCGTTCGCGAGCGCAACGAGCGCCGCGGTCTGCGGCGTGGCCGCCGAGGTGCCGCCGAAGAACGTCCAGCAGCCGGTGGTGTTGCCGCAGTTGTACTCCGGATAGGCGGTGATGTAGACGTCGACGCCGCCGTTGACGGCTGCGTTCCAGGACGTGTCCGGCACGAGGCGGTGGTTGCCGTAGCCCGGATCGACGCCTTGTTGCCACGAGGGTCTCGGGTAGATCGCGCTGGCGCCGCCACCGGTGCCGATCGGCGCCCACGACTCGTTCCAGACCGCCTCGCTCGAGCCCGACGAGGTCGCGTTCCAGTAGTCCGGGTTGAAGCCCGTCGAGGTGAACGGGACGTTGCTGGTCGGATCCCAGGTCCAGCCGTCCTGAACCTGCGTGCCCCCTACGGCCACGACGTACGGAGAGGTGGACGGGTAGCCGACGACCGGCGTCGTGGATAGGTAGGCCTCTTTGTGCTGCTTGAGGAAGCTCGTCGACCCGTAGTCGCCGGTCGCGGCGAAGAAGTTGTCGTTCTTCGCCAGGCCCTGCTTGAAGATCTGGTCGAACTTCGCCGTCTGCACAGCGCCCGCGCCGCCGAAATCCTGCTCGGTCGCCGAGAGCGACATGGAGAACATCGTCCCGGGCGGCGTGGCCGCGATCTCCCTCGAGATCGCGTTGAACAGATTCGGGAACCCCTGTACGCCCTCCGTCTCCGCAGGCGGGACCGCCAGCAGAATCAAATGCGCCAGCGGAGCGATCGAGTAGGCCCACTCGATGTCGAGCGTCGCCTCCCCAGACCAGTTCGCAGCAGCGCACGGCCCCGAAAGGCCACTGCTCTTACAGGCGCTGGGGAACTGCGGGTTCCCCTGCGGAAACACCTGCTCGAAGCTCGGATCGGGCAGACCCGGAAAGAACGTGTCATGGAAAACCTGCAGATCCGACGCCGCGGTCGGGCTTCCATAGGCGTCCACGAGCACGATCGTCTGTCCCTGACCGTAATCCGGCGAACCGTTGATCGGCGCGACCGAGTCGACGCCATAGAAGGAACGGATGTCCTGCGGCGTATAACAGTGGTAGTAGTCGTACATGCTGCCGTCCGGAAGCGTGCAGTCCGTCGCAGCTGAACTCTTGGCCGCCGCAGCGGCGCGCGGAACCTGAAGCGCGAGCGGCGCCATCCCACCAACAGCGCTCGTGCCCCTGGAAGTCGCCGCGGCCGCTCCGCCCCCCAACACTCCGGAGAGCAGGCAGAGAACCGCGGCCATCCCGATCACCCAACTCCGCGGGCTTCTCATCTTCATGAGACCTCCCCTTCGTAACTCCCCTGCACCACTCATCTTGACCAATCCCGTCGCAACTCGAACCAATGCGCTGCGAAGCTCGAGCGCCCAGACAGGGCGAAACTCGAACACTCGCCTCCGTTCCGGAACACCGGCGGGCGAGCGCTCCAGCGCCGGGCCCAGCCGAGGCGGCCGCCAGTAGGCTTTCGACCGTGAGGCTCGACGGCATCCACCACGTGACGTGCATCACGGCCGACGCGCCCGGCAACGTCGACTTCTACACGCGCGTCCTCGGTCTCCGGCTCGTGAAGAAGTCCGTGAACCAGGACGACCCGACCGTCTACCACCTCTTCTACGCCGACGAGGAAGGAGACGCGGGCTCGGACATCACCTTCTTCGAGTATCCGAACGCGCGGCCGGGGCAGGCCGGCGAGGGGATGGTCCACACGGTCGTCTGGCGCGTCGGCTCACGGGAGGCGCTCGACTTCTGGGCCGACCGGCTGAGCGCCGAGGGGCACGAGGTCGAGGCCGACGGCGAGTCGCTTCGCTTCGCCAACCCGGAAGGGCTCGCGCACGAGCTCGTCGTCTCGCACGTCGACGACAGGCCGCTCGTGGCGCGTCATCCCGAGATCCCGCCGGAGCTCGCGCTGCAGGGCTTCGAGGGAGTCCGCGCCTACGGCAGCCCGAGCGGCGAGTTCCTCGGCGCGTTCGGCTTCGAGCAGGAGGACGGCCGCTGGAACACCCGCGCCGAAACGCGCGGGGGCTGGATCGAGTATTCGGACTCGCCCGACGCACCGGGCGTGGGTGGCGCCGGCACCGTCCACCACGTCGCCTGGGCATCGCAGATGGACGACCAGCAGGCCTGGCACGACCTCGTCCAGGACGCGGGCGGACGCCCGACCGAGATCATCGACCGCTTCTGGTTCCGCTCGATCTACTTCCGCGAGCCGGCGGGCGTCCTCTTCGAGATCGCGACGCTCGGGCCCGGCTTCGCAACCGACGAGGATCCGGCACATCTCGGCGAGAAGCTCATCCTGCCGCCGGCGTTCGAGCATCTGCGCGAGCGCGTCGAGCCGCTGCTGACGCCGCTGCCCGACCCGCGGGCCGACTGGGCGACGCGCTAGCGCTACTTCCCGGGCTCGGGCAGCGAGGAGGTGTCGACGACCTCGAAGTCGGCACCGGTGAGCCGACCGAGCGTGTGGAGCGCGTCGTTCGACCAGTGCGGGTTCGGCGCGCCCGAGATGTACCAGGGCGAGCCGTTGTCGGCGAGGATCATCCCGTAGCGCTGCAGCGCGACGAGCACGACCCGGGCCTGCCTCGGGAACGACGCGACGTTCACGCTCGCCTTCAGCCGCACGCGCAGCCCCATCGGGGGCAGGGCCGGATCGGACGAGTCGGAGGCGAAGTGACGTGCGGGATAGACGTAGGCGCGGCGTGTCTGCGGCGCGGTGAAACGGAGCGCGTGATCGATCTCGCCTCGTTTGTCCTCGTCCCAGCGGGCGAGGCCGGGGAAGATCGGGAGCCCCGCCGCGTCGGCCGACGTCCAGCCGGCCGGACGCAGGCGGTTCGAGCGAAGGCTCCAGACTGCGCCCGAGCCGGCCGTCCAGCCGTGTCCTGTATGTTGGAGGTCGTAGAGTTCGTACAGCCGGCAGGAGCTCTTGTCGACGAGGATCGCGTGCCGGTCCCCGGTCGCGTGCGGGCCTCCCTCGATGTGGACGTGCCGCGGGATCGGATAGCGGACGCGGTCCGACTCGGCGGCGTACTCGAACGAGACACGGCTCCCCGTGGTCTTTCGCGAGACGACGTCGAACGGGATCCCGATCGGGCCGCCGTCCCACGTGCCCGAGCCGAAATCCGCATGGACCGGCGCGTCGAGACCGATCGAGCTGATCATCCGCGCCGAATCTGCCGATACAGGGAGCTTGTCCACGCGCTCGTTCCACGCGTTGTTCGCGGGGAAGACCGGGCAGTGCCGCGCCGCAGGCAGCCGCAACGCCATGGCGGACGAGCCCGTCAGGAGAACGGCGGCGAAGGCTGCGAGCGGCGCCGCTGCGAGGATTGCGCGCTGCATTGCCATGTCATCGGCCGGAGCGTTCCTCATACTGAGCACCTTGTCGACGGCACCCTTGCGGCGGGTGCTCGTTGTCGACGACGACGACGACATCCGCCTTCTGCTCGAAGAGCTGCTGCGAGGCGCCGGCTACGGCGTCGAGACGGCGCACGACGGACGTGCCGCGCTGCGCACGTTCCACGCCCGGCCGACCGACCTCGTCGTGCTCGACCTGTCGATGCCGGAGCTCGACGGCTTCGAGACGCTCGACCGGCTGCGCGACCTGAGCGACGTGCCCGTCATCCTCCTCACCGCCCGTGGCGGCGAGATCGACAAGGTGCGGGGCTTCCGCGCCGGCGCCGACGACTACGTCGTCAAGCCGTTCGGCCGCCGGGAGCTGCTCGCCCGAATCGAGGCCCTGCTGCGCCGGGCGCCGGAGCCGACCCATCTCGACCACTACGACGACGGAGCGCTCTCGATCGACTACGCGCGGCGGCTCGTCGTCTGTCGCGGCCTGCCGGTCCGCCTCACGCCGCTCGAGTTCCGGCTCCTCAGCACCTTGGTGGAGCACGGGGGACAGGTGCTCTCGCCGGACCAGCTCGTGGAGCACGTCTGGGGCCATGCGGGCGGAGTGTCCCGGGACCAGGTGAAGCTCTACGTCTCGTACCTGCGCAAGAAGCTCGGGCAGGAGACGGCCGGGTTCGAGCCGATCGAGACGGTGCGCGGGTTCGGCTACCGCTACGTGCCGCCGGCGGCCTGAGCCGCGGGGAGCGTCACCGTCACGCGCGTCCCCTTCCCCTCCGTGCTCTCGAGGGAGATCGTGCCACCGTGTGCCTCGACGATCGCGCGCGCGATGACGAGCCCGACGCCCGTGCCGGGGATGGCGCGGCGGGTGGCGGTCGACGCGCGGTAGAAGCGCGAGAACAGCTGGCCGAGCTCGTCCTGCGGGATGCCGATGCCGGTGTCCGTGACCTCGATCCGCAGAGAGCCGTCGGCGCCGCCGGCCGCCAGGGTCACGGAGCCACCGCCGGGCGTGAACTTGAGCGCGTTCGAGACGAGGTTGTCGAGAACCTGCCGTAGGCGGTCGGCATCGGCTTCGAGCGGGAGCGGGCCGTCGACGTCGAGCCGGAGCTCGATCCCGTTCTCCGCGGCCGCCGCCGAGGCTGCCTCGACAGTCGCGGTCGCGAGGTCCGCCAGGTCGGTCGACTCGACCCGGAGCCGGAGCCGTTCCGCCTCGATCTGGGCCACGAGGAGGAGATCCTCGACGGCGCAGCGCAGGCGTGAGTTGCTGCGGCGGATGACCTCGAGGTACCTGCGGCCCGCGGGCCCGAGCGCGTGCTCCTCGTCGCCGAGCAGCTCGAGAAAGCCCGTCATCGACGTGAGCGGCGTGCGCAGCTCGTGCGAGACCGCGTTGACGAACGCATCGCGCAGTCGCTCGAGCCGGCGCTCTGCGGTCACCTCGCGGAGCGTCCAGATCCGCCCGACGACGGTTCCGTCCCGCCGGGCGACCGGCGCGGTGTAGCCGCGGAAGACCCGTCCGCTCTCGGCGAGCTCGAACTCGTCCTCGCTCGCGGCGTGATCGCGGCGGAGATCCCGCATGCGCTGTGCGAAGCGCGCCGGCTCGGTCGTCCGGTCGGCGAGCGCGAGCAGCCGCTCGGCGACCGTCCCGTGCAGGGGGAGGCCGAGCTCGATCGCGAAGCGCTGCAGAGGCGCGTTCGCGAGCACGATGTCGCCGGCCGCGTCGGTGAGGCAGATGCCGTCGACGGTGGAGTCGAGCAGCGTCGCCTGCAGCGCCGTCGTCGACTGCAGCTCGAGTGCGTCCGAGGAGATGCGCCGCGAGGAGAGGCCCGCCGCGACTCCGACCGCCACGAGCGGGACGAGCCGCAGGGCCACCGCCAGCGGATCGTCGGCGTCCGCGACCACCTCGGCGGACACGAAGTAGAGCGCCGTGGCCGCGAGCCCGGACAGGGCGCCGCCGACCGGCCCGAGCTGCGTGGCGAGGAGCGCCACCCAGGGAACGAACCAGATCGTCCCGATCCGCCCCGGCCCGTTGTCGGTGGCCAGCATCGTCGCGAAGGTGACGACCAGCGCGGCGCCCGCGACGCCCACCACGACAGTGCGGTTCCGCGCGAGGCGCGCGAGGCTCGACCGCAGGCGAGCCGCCGGCGTCCACCGCTCGACGAGATAGAGGTCGGGGACCGCGCTCATGCGGTCTCCTCGGGCATCTGCTCGTCGCCGGAGAACGCGATCCAGAAGAAGACGCCGACGGCGGCGAACAGGCCGAGCAGGACGGGCATGTGGAAGATCCGCAGCACGAACCAGGCGTACGGGATCCGCAGCTCCTTCGCGCCGATGACGTCGTGGTTCGTGGGGCTCCAGAGATCAGGCGCGGTGCGGTTGTCGCCCTGCAGCTTCCAGCCCGTCTTGCCGTTGCCGCCGATGATCCGGTGGATCACGACATGCCCGGCGCCGACCTGTCCCTGCGGCACGCGGTAGGCGACGACCTCGCCGACGTGGTAGCTCGACCGGTGCTCGACGAGGACGAGGTCGCCCGTGTGGAGACGCGGCAGCATGCTCGTGCCGCTGACGAGCACCCAGCTCGCGCGGCCGCCGAGGCTCTGCGGCAGCCCGAACCAGAGGCAGGTCGCGACGAGGCAACCGAGTGCGGCGAGCTTCGCGAGCGGCAGGAGGATCCGCGGCAGCTTCGGCAGCGTCAGGTGCGGCCGGTGGACCGGCGGCCGGAGGGCACCGGCGCTATTTCTCATCGCTGAGGGTCATCGAGGGACGGTTCGTGGACGTCGAGTTCTCGGCCGCGCCGATGGCGACGATCGCGGTACCGCTCGTTGCGCGAAGCTCCCAGCCCCAGAGGTTGCCGGCCTTGATCCCTGCGTCCACGTCCGCTGTGACGGTCACCGTCTTGTTCCCGGTTGTCGATGCCGAGAACGTGCCCGTCGCGGTCGGGCCGATCGTGAGACCGCTTACGCCGTTCCACGTGAGGGTGGACGAACTCCAACTCGAGGTGACCGGGAAAAGGGAGATCGTGTCGTTCCCGGCCGTGGTCACTCGTACGGTCAGCACCGCGCCGTCGGCTCCGCCCGTGGTCGGGAGGTTGCAGCCACTCAGGTTGAAGCGGATGAATGCGTAGTCCTGAGCAGCCGCGACGGGGCTGATCGTCAGCGTCTGCGCCGTACCGCCGGTCGTACTGGTCGGGAGCGCCTGTTGGACGTACGTGTCGTCGTCGGTGGTCGAGGTCTGGTTGCAGGTCGTCTTGGTCAGCGTCTGCGTCCAGGCGTGGAGACTGTTCGAACCCAGTCCGAGGCTCGCTGCGTACCCGGCGCCGGCGCACGAGAGCGATCCGACCAGGATCCCGGCGGTGAGGCGAAGACGTGTGATGCGGAGGCGGAGCATTTCGTCTAGTTGGTGAGGGAGAGGGCGTAGGCGGCGAGGCTCGTGGCCGCGACGGTTCCGAAGCCCGTGAGCGTGACCGTGCAGCCCCCGGTGCACGCGCCGACGGTCGTCGATGCGGAGCCGAGGCTCGCCGGAGTGCTGTTCTCGAGTGTTACGGCGAGCGTCTGGCCGGCGCACGCCTGGGGGACGTTCAGGACGTTGACCTGGGTCACGTTGCCGCTGTTGTTCACGTTCCGTGTCGCGGTCAGCGCGGAGGAGGTGCAGCCGGCGACCGCCACGTGTCCGGCGGAGAGCAGTCCGGTCGAGAGGCCGAGGCTCGCGGCGGCGGCGACTCCCGCCGACAGCAACGTCGCCGTCAGCACTGCGCCGAGGATCTTGACCAGCCGCTTCACTCCATGACCTCCCTGGCCGGAGTCGAGCGGGGCACGTCGTGCGCGCCCCGCTCGCCGTCCGCCGGTACGAAGGGACCTGCCTTACGAGATGACGACCGAGACGCCGGTGACGAGGCTCGCGTCGGGGTTGCCCGAGGTCGCGATGGTCGCCGTGGCGGTGGCCGGGAGCGTGCCGCTCATCTCGGCACCCACCGCGACGCCGGAGGCGCCGGTCAGCTGGATCCTGTACGACTTGCTCTGGCAGGCGGCCGGGATGCTCGAGAGGTTCACCTGGCTGACCGCATAGCCGGGAATGCCCGAGGCGTAGGCCGTCGTGTAGGCGGCCTGGATGCCCGTGCCGCAGGATGCGACGACGGCGCTGCCGGCGCCGAGCCCGTTGGTCGTCAGGCCCAGCGAGGCGGCGAAGCCGTAGACGCCGCCGAAGACGATGGCGGCGGCCATGCCGGCGATCACCATCTTGGTGATCCGTGAAGCGTTCCGAATCTTGCGCATTGACGTGCTCCTCTGGTCGTTTCCGTACCGGCCGGGCTCGTTGCCCGGTGACCAGAGAATCGCCCCGCGCCTTATGAAATCGAGGGTGGGCGAGGTATGAGTCCCGTATGGCCGGAGCCTCCCCCTAAAAGGGGACGAGAAGAGGAGCAGCGCCGCAGCCACGAGGGTTCCTTCGGCGATGCGGCCGCATGGCAGGAGACAGGTTTCCCCCTGATACGAGGGGTTTATCTCTTCAAACCGCTACGGACGCATAGCGCGCCCGCACCTCGTCGACGAAGCCGGCGAGGCGCTCGGCGACCTGCGCGTCGGTCAGCTCGAGCACGTTCTCGGCGTTCAGCTCGCCGGAGTGGGAGAGGTTGAAGCTGCCCACGAAGACCGTGTCGTCGGCGACCGTGACCTTCGCGTGCATGTAGTCGTGCACCGAGCCGGGCGCGTACGGGGTGGTGACCTTGCCCGAGAACGGCGCACGCGTGAGGGCCGTCCGTAGCAGCGGCGCCTTCCACTCGGCGTTGCCGTTCTCGTGCCACTGCTGGAGCACCTCCTGGATCTGGGTCGCGTCGACGACGCCGGCGAGGTCGACCTTGCCGTCGGAGGCGACCTGCGCGAGCGTGCCGAGGATCGGGGCCGAGCTGATGACCGGCGAGGCGATGCGCACGCGCCGCTGCGCGGACCCGATCGCCTTCGCGATCCGGTGCGCGAGCTTCTCCCCGCGGCCCGGACAGAACCAGGCGCGCATGCCGTCGACGGGCGACGTGTCGACCTTGCCGCTGCGCGCGACCTCGCGCGTCGTCCAGAGCTGCTCGAAGTCATCGCGGTAGCGGGCGGCAAGGCCGGGGGAGTCGACGGTCACGACGACGTTCTCCTCCCGCGTCCACGAGTCGGCCGTCCAGTTCGTCGACCCGGTCCAAACGGAGGCGGCGTCGCGGACGACGTATTTGTGGTGCATGAGGTCGGGTACGCCCGGGATCGCTGCGGTCGGGAACGGCATGGACTCGACGGCGGCGGGATCCGTGCCCGGGGGCGGCGGGACCGGAGCGCCCTTCGCGTGGTCGACGTTGTAGGCGAGGCGGACGGCGACGCCGCGCTTCGCGGCGGCGACGAGCTCGTCGCAGACGATGGCCTGGAGACCCGGCGGCAGGTGGAAGTCGTAGACCGCGATCTCGAGCGTCTGCTTCGCCGCCGCGACGAAGTCGGCGAGCGCGTGAGCCGTCTCCTCGGCGGGTTGTCCGCCGTCGGTCAGCGTGCGGACTTCGACGCCTGCCACTCCGCCTTGTGGGCTCTCTTCGCCGCCTGGTAGTCCGCGAGCGCCTGGGGCGAGTCGACGTCGCCGAGCGTCGGATGGTTCGGCACGAGCTCCTGCGCGACCGGAACGCCGAAGCGCTTTGCGAGCACGGCGCCGAGCGACTTGATCTTCATCTCGCCGAAGCCCGGCAGCCCACCGATGCGGCGGCGGAGGTCGGCGCCGTCCGCGGCCTCCCTCCACAGGCGCGACGCGTCGCCGCCGTAGTCGTCTGTCACGGTCGCGGCGAGCTCGCGTACCCGAGTGGCCATCGAGCCGGGGAAGCGGTGGATCGCGGGCTTCTCGCGGAAGAGCGGCTCGAGGTCGGCCTTCGCGACCGCGGCGGGCTCGAGCGTGCCGAGCCGCTCCTTCAGCCGCAGCGGGCCGAGGAACGCCTGCTGGACGGTGACCTGTTGGTCGAGCGCGAATCCGACGAGGAGCGCGAACGGATCGTGCGCGAGCAGGCGGCACGCCGCCTCGTCGTCGGTGAACCAGAGCGCGTCGGGCACGCCTTGATCCTACGCGGACGCCTGCAACAGAGCGCGGCACCGCTGGACGTACGGTGTCGCCCGCTGCTCCTCGAAGTACGCGAGAGCCGCGTCGAGGCGTGACGTGTCGCCGCGCTCCGCGACGAGCAGCGCCGTCCATGCCTCGGGGAAGCGCGCACCGATCCGGCCGTAGATCTCGGAGGCGCGCACCAGGTCGCCGGAAGCGGCGGCACGGCCCGCCTCCCGCCAGAGGTGTCCCGGCTTGCCTTCCGTCAGCGCCAGGTATTCCTCGCCGCGACCGAGCTCGACGAGGGTGAGGGGAACGTCGGAGAAGATCTCCTCCAGCCCCAGCGTCAGAGCTCCGGAGAGCAGCTCGTCGGCCTCGCGCTCGCGCCCGGCCGCCCGCAGGCAGATCGACGACGTCAGGTAGACCCACGGCGTTACCTGGGCGTCGGGCGCCGTCTCGCGCATGTCGGCGAGGGCGCGCTCGGTGTCGGCCACGGCCTCGTCGATCCGTCCCTGCGCCGCCAGCACGCGCGCACGCGTGGCGAGGACCGGCAGAAGCTGGTAGCCGGCCGCCGCCCGGTCATGGGCGAGGAACAGGCTCGCGGCACGGACGACCTCCTCGAGGTCGCCGCTGTACTGGGCGGCATAGACGAGCTCCGCGTCGTTCCAGACCCGCGCGCTCTCGAAGCCGTAACGCTCGCAGAGCACGCGCGCCTCGTGGATCCGGGCAGTGCCCTCGGTCAGCCTGCCGGTCAGCCAGAGCATGTTGCCGAGGTTGTTGAGCGCGCTGTGATGATGGAAGACCGATCCGGAGCGCTCGGCCCGGTCGACGCTGCCCTCGAGGTCGTCGATGCCGCCGGGATCGCCGGAACGCGCGCGCGCCATTCCGATCGTGTTGAGCGCCACGGACACCGTCTCGTCGTCGCCGACCTCCTCGGCGAGCAGGAGCGCCTTTCGCGCGAGCTCGAGGGACTCGGCGAACTCCCGATCGATGACGGCCTTGGATCTCGCGGCGCTCGCGATCGCCCGGGCCGTGGCCCGCGACGGCGGCGCCGACCGAGCCAGTTCGAGCGCCCGGTCGCGAGCGGTTCGCACCCCCGCGATGTTCCCGCGGTAGAAGTAGTCGCTGCCGAGGAGCACGGCAGCCTCCGCGGCGCGATCCCGGTCGCCCCGCGCGGCGAACGCCCCGATGGCGGGCGCGAGGAGCTCCTCGGCGTCGGGGGTGCCGGTGAGCCGTCCGCCGTAGGCGGCGAGGAGCTGAAGCTCCGGCCGGTCGGGGTCCTCCGCGCCGGTGAGGGCGAGCGCCTCGAGCGCGAGGTCGTGCGCCGCCTGTCCAGCTCCGAGCGACAGCGCCCGGCGGGCGCCCTCGGCGAAGGCCTGGCGCGCCGGCTCGCGCAGCGCCGTCGTGTCCAGCCCCGCTGCCTCCGCGAGAGTCAGGGCCTCGTGGTAGTGGTGGGCGAGCATCTCGGCGTGATCCTCGGCGCGGTCGCCGGCGAGCGACGCGAGCCACTCGGCCGCCCGCCGGTGCTTCTCCGCCCGTTCGCCGCGCGGGATCTGTCCGTAGGCGACGTCCCGCACGAGCGCGTGCAGGAACGCGTACTGCGTCTCGCCCGCGATCGAGGAGCGGCGGTCGCGGCGGACGAACTCTTTCCGCTCGAGCGAGTGGAGCGTCTGGCCGTTCGCCCCCGGCACGGCGCCGGGCCAGAAGACCTTGCCGATCACCGACGCGTCCTGCAGGAGCGCCTTCTCGTCCGGCGCGAGCCCGTCGATGCGCGCGGCGATCAACCCCTGCACCGTCTCGGGCAGCGGCAGGTCGCCTCCCGGCCGCTCGGCGAGCATGCGCGCGTACTCCTCGGCGTAGAGCGGGTTTCCCTCGGCGCGCTGCAGCACCGCCTGCTGGGCGTCGGCGTCGAGCACGGCGCGGTCGAGCAGCCGCTGGAGCAGGACCGCCGTCTCCTCGTCGCTGAGGGCACCGATCGAGAGCGTGAAGGCGTTGCGCTTGCCGCCGCCCCAGCCGGGCCGCCGGTCGAGGAGCTCCGGACGCGCGGTGCCGACGATGAGGAGCGGCACCGTCGTCGCCCAGTCGGCCAGGTGGTCGACGAAATCGAGCAAGCCCTCGTCCGCCCAGTGGAGGTCCTCGAACACGAGCACGAGAGGGCGTTGCTCGGCCGCGGCTTCCAGCAGGCGCCGCCAGGCCGCGAACGCCTCCTCGCGCTCGGTGCGCTCCGCTCCCTCGAGCCCGACGAGCGGGCGCGTGTGCCGAACGAGCCACCCGCGTTCCTGCTCGTCGTCGGAGAGCGTCTCGACGACCGCCTCGAGCTTCGCCTCCGCCGTCGCCGCGTCGTCGGACTCGAGGATTCCCGCATGCGCCTTGACGATCTCGCCGAGGGCCCAGAAGCTCACGCGCTCGCCGTAGGGGAGGGAGCGGCCCTGCCGCCAGCCGATGAGGTCGGGATCCTCCTCGAGGATCTGGAACAGCTCGGCGACGAGGCGGCTCTTGCCGATTCCCGGGACGCCGACGAGCGTGACGAGCTGTACCGACTGCTCGGTGCGGGCCCGGTCGAGGGCGTCGGCGAGGAGGCTGCGCTCGCGCTCGCGGCCGACGAGCGGCGTGCGCAGCTTCTGCTCGACGTCGCTCCCGAAACGTGCGCGGGCGGAGACCGCCTCCCAGGCCACGACCGGCTCGGCTTTCCCCTTCGCCTCGACCGGCGCCGCCTCGCGGTACTCGATCACGTGGCGCGTCGCGCGGTATGTCCCTTCCCCGACGAGGATGCCGTTGACGGGCGCCGCGCTCTGTAGTCGGGCCGCCGTGTTGACGACGTCGCCTGCGACCATCGCGTCGCCCTCGCCGGGGCGCGCGCCGAGCGCCACGAGCGCCTCGCCGGTGTTGACCGCGGTGCGGATCTGCAGCTCGTCGCCGATCGAGTCGCGAATCGCGAGCGCGGCCCGCACCGCGCGCTCGGCGTCGTCCTCGTGCGCGAGCGGCGCGCCGAAGACCGCCATCACGGCGTCGCCGATGAACTTCTCCACCGTGCCGCCGTAGCGCTCGAGCTCCGAGCGCAGCCGCGCGTAGTACGCCGACAGCGTCGCGCGCACGTCTTCGGGATCGAGGCCTTCCGCGCGGGCGGTCGAGCCGACGAGATCCGTGAAGAGGATCGTCACGATCTTCCGCTCCTCGCGTGCGGGCCCGGCCCCAGCGGCCAGCGGCGCCCCGCACATCCCGCAGAACCGGGAGCCCTCGGGATTCCCGCGGCCGCAGGCAGGACAGGTGGCCATACGGCATACCGTACGCCCCGCAAGAGGCATCCACCACGAACACGTGTTCCGCGCTAGGCTCGACTCGTGGACCCGCTGACGCTTTTCCGGCCCGAGACGCGCGCGTGGTTCGAGCAGAACTTCGCCGCGCCGACACCCGCGCAGGAGAAGGGCTGGCCCGCGATCCACACCGGCGGCAACGTCCTGATCCAGGCGCCGACCGGCTCGGGGAAGACGCTCGCCGCCTTCCTGTCGGCGATCGACAGCCTGACCGGTTCTCCCGGCGGCAGGCTTCGCGTCCTCTACGTCTCGCCGCTGAAAGCGCTGAACTACGACGTCGAGCGGAACCTGCGCGGGCCGCTCGCCGGGCTGCGGTCGGAGCTCCGCGTCGCCGTCCGCACCGGCGACACGCCGCAAAAGGAGCGCGCGGCGATGCTCCGCGAGCCGCCCGACATCCTGATCACGACGCCGGAATCGCTCTTCCTGCTGCTCACCTCCCGCGCGCGCGAGCTGCTGCGGAGCGTCGACACGCTGATCCTCGACGAGGTGCACGCGGTCGCCGGTACGAAGCGCGGCGCGCACCTCGCGCTCTCGGTCGAGCGGCTCGAGGAGCTCGCGGCGCAGCCGGTGCAGCGGATCGGCCTGTCGGCGACGCAGCGTCCGCTCGAGGAGATCGGGAAGTTCGTGTCGGGCGGCCGAGAGATCGAGCTCGTCGACGCGGGCGCCGCGAAGGAGCTCGACCTCGAGGTCGTCGTCCCCGTCGAGGACATGCGCGAGCCGGGCGGCGAGAGTCGCGAGGAAGGCTGGGAGACGCGCTCGATCTGGCCGTCGATCTACCCGGCGCTCGTCGAGCTCGTCAGAGAGCACCGCTCGACGATCGTGTTCGTCAACAACCGGCGGCTCGCGGAGCGACTCGCGCTGCGGCTCAACGAAGCGGCCGACGACGAGATAGCCCGCGCTCACCACGGCTCGCTCGCGCGCGAGCAGCGCACCGTGATCGAGGAGGATCTGAAGGCCGGCCGGATCCCGTGCCTCGTGGCGACGTCGTCGCTCGAGCTCGGCATCGACATGGGCGCCGTCGACCTCGTGATCCAGGTCGAGTCGCCGAAGTCGGTGGCGCGCGGGCTGCAGCGGGTCGGCCGCGCCGGACACTCGCTCGGCGAGGTCTCGCGGGGGCGCATCTTCCCCAAGTTCCGGGCCGACCTGCTCGAGTCCGCCGTCGTCGCACAGCGCATGCGCGCAGGGTTGATCGAGGAGACGCAGATCCCGCGCAATCCGCTCGACGTCCTCGCGCAGCACGTCGTCGCGATCTGTGCGGACGAGGAGATCGAGGTCGCGGAGCTGCACCGGCTCGTCCGCCGTGCCTATCCCTTCGCCGACCTGTCGCGCGCGCAGCTCGAGAACGTCCTCGACATGCTCGCGGGCCGCTATCCGTCCGACGAGTTCGCCGAGCTACGGCCGCGGATCGTCTGGGACCGCACCGCGGGCGTCGTCCGCGGCCGGCCGGGCGCCCGGCGGCTCGCGGTCACGAACGCCGGCACGATCCCCGACCGCGGCCTCTTCGGCGTCTTCATCGCGGGAGAGACCGGCGGCCGCGTGGGTGAGCTCGACGAGGAGATGGTCTACGAGGCGCGCGCCGGTCAGGTGATCGTGCTCGGCGCTTCGTCGTGGCGGATCGAGGAGATCACCCGCGACCGCGTGCTCGTCTCGCCGGCGCCCGGCGTGCCGGGTGCCGTGCCGTTTTGGAAGGGCGAGGGCGTCGGCCGCCCGTACGAGCTCGGCGAGGCGATCGGGAGGTTCGCCCGCGTGCTGCTGGCCGCGCGCGACCCGAGCGTGCCGGACCTCAACGAGCGCGCCGAGCGGAACCTCCTCGCCTTTCTCCGCGAGCAGGAGCGCGCGACGGGAGCGCTCCCGTCCGACCGCACGGTCGTCGTCGAGCGCTTCCGCGACGAGATCGGCGACTGGCGCGTCTGCATCCTGACGCCGTTCGGCGCGCGCGTGCACGCACCCTGGGCGATGGCGGTCGGCGCGCGGCTGCGCGAGTCGCTCGGCCTCGAGGTGCAGTCGCTCTGGTCGGACGACGGCATCGCCTTCCACCTGCCCGACGCCGACTCGCCGCCGGCGACCGATCTGCTCGTGCTCGATCCGGACGAGCTCGAGGAGCTCGTGCTCGCCGAGGTGGGGCAGACGGCGCTGTTCGGTGCGCGCTTCCGCGAGAACGCCGCGCGCGCCCTGCTCATCCCGCGCCGCCGGCCGGGCGAGCGGACCCCGCTCTGGCAGCAGCGCCTCAAGGCACAGGGCCTGCTCCAGGTCGCGCGCAAGTACTCGAGCTTCCCGATCGTGCTCGAGACGTATCGCGAGTGCCTGCAGGACGTCTTCGACCTGCCCGCGCTGAAGCGGCTGCTCGGCCGGCTGCGCTCGCGCGAGATCGACCTCGTCGACGTCGAGACTGCGTCGGCGTCTCCGTTCGCGTCGTCGCTCCTCTTCGACTACATCGCGACGTACATGTACGAAGACGACACGCCGCCGGCGGAGCGGCGTGCGCAGGCGCTGTCGCTCGACCGCGACCTGCTGCGGGAGCTGCTCGGCCAGGAGGAGCTGCGCGAGCTCATCGACCCGGCGGCGCTGGCGGAGGTCGAGGCCTCGCTCAGGCCCTTCCCGGACGATCCCGAGCGTCTCCACGACGTGCTCCGCCTGCGGGGCGACCTGCGGCCGGGCGAGTTCGACGAGGCGCACGCGGCGATCCTCGAGGCGGAGCGGCGCGCGATCCGCGTGCGCATCGCCGGCGAGGAGCGCCTCGCGGCGGTGGATGACGCGGGCCGCTACCGCGACGCGCTCGGCATCGTCCCGCCTTCCGGCCTCCCGGATGTGTTCCTCGAGCCGGTGCCCGATGCGCTGCGTTCGCTGGTTGCGCGCTTCGCGCGCGGCCGGGGCCCGTTCACGACCGCGGAGGCGTCGGCGTGGTTCGGCGTCGACGTCGAGGCGGAGCTGCGAGCGCTCGAGCACGAGGAGAAGCTCGCCCGCGGCGAGCTTCGGCCCGGCGGCAGCGAGCGGGAGTGGTGCGATCCCGACGTGCTGCGGCGGCTGCGCCGCGCGTCGCTCGCCGCGTTCCGCCGCGAGGTGGAGCCCGTCGAGCAGGCGTCGCTCGGCCGCTTCCTGCCGAGCTGGCACGGCATCGACCGGCGCGCTTCGCTGCGCGAGTCGCTCGTTCCGCTGCAGGCGCTCGCGCTGCCCGTCGCACTCTGGGAGAGCGAGCTGCTGCCGCGGCGCGTGCCCGACTACCGCCCCGAGCAGCTCGACCAGCTCTGCGCCTCCGGCGAGCTCGTCTGGGTGGGGGCCGGCCTCGACCGCGTCGCGGTCTTCTTCCGCGACGACGCGCCGCTGCTCGGACGGCCGTCGGCCGCGAACGCTCCCGAGGGTGAGGTGCACGACGCCATCCGCGTGGCGCTCACCGGCGGCGCGCTCTTCTGGGACGGCCTCCTCGGCTCGACCGGGCTCGACGCCGAGAACGCGCTGCCTGCGCTCTGGGATCTCGTCTGGAGCGGCGAGGTGACGAACGACTCCTGGGTGCCGCTGCGGGCGGAGCGGCGCTACCGGCCGCCGCGTCCGGACCGGCGTGCCCGCCGCTTCTCGCGCACCCGTGCACACCGCCCGACGGCGACCCAGGGCCGCTGGGCTCTCGCGGCAGATCTCTTCGCCGGCGCCGAGCCGGACCGCCGCGCGCTCGCCGAGCTACTGCTCGAGCGGCACGGCGTCGTCACGCGCGACGCCGTCCGCGCGGAAGGGATTCCGGGCGGCTACGGCGCCGTGTACGGGGAGCTGCGGGCGCTCGAGACGCTCGGCTCCTGCCGGCGCGGCTACTTCGTCGAAGGCCTCGGTGGAGCACAGTTCGCGCTCGGCGGCGCCGTCGAGCGCCTGCGGGAGCTCCGGCCGCGGGAGGACGACGAGCCGGAGCCGCTCGTGCTCGCCGCCGCCGACCCGGCGCAGCCCTACGGAGCCGTGCTCCCGTGGCCGAAGCGGGCGGGTGCGAGGGCGGCGCGGGTGGCCGGTGCGCACGTCGTCCTGCTCGGCGGCGAGCCGTCGCTCTACGTCGAGCGCGGCGGCCGCTCGCTCGTCCCGCTCCGGGAGCCGGAGGAGGACTGGCTGCGCCCGGCGCTCGCGGCGCTCGTCGGGTTCGTCAAGCGCGGAGGAGCCAAACGCCTCGCCGTGGAGCGCTTCGGCGGCGAGCCCGTCACCGAGACGCTCGTCATGCCGCTGCTCGTCGAGGCCGGCTTCCTCGCCGGGCCGCGACGAGCCGTCCTCCGCGCCTAGTCGGCGAGCGGCAAGACCAGCGCTCTGCGGTCTCGCCGAGGATCCCGCCGAAGAATCGCTCGTCGAGATCTCGTGCCGACCTCGTCCCCCTCGAGGACGTCGGTCGTCCCTGCCGCGGTCACCCACCGATCCATCCCCGGTTCTCGCACGGCGACGTCGTGGATCTGGTTCCACTTCACTGTGATCGTCTGGGCCGTGGGGGGTCCGTGCTCGTCCCTCCAGCTTCCTCGACGAGAAGCTCGACGAGCTCGGCTGCAGTCAGCTCCCGGGCCTGCGCAGCTCCCGTCCCACCCATGAAGAGCGGGCCCTTGTCTGGCGCGACGGCCCGCTGCTCCGGGAACGGGAGTGGTGGCCGTCCGGCCATCAACTCCTCGAGGACGGGTGTCCTGGCGGCCCGCATCGGGCGGCCCGTGTATGCATCCGTGACGACGGTCTCGAACGTCCTCAGCGCCTCGAGGTGCTCGCGTGGGCGCCCCGCCTCGGGTGTGAAGAGAAAGGCCGTGCCGAGCGAGACGCCCGCCGCCCCGAGCTCGAGCAGCTCCGCGACGCGGCGGCCGTCGACGATCCCTCCGGCCGCGACGACCGGTACCGACACGGCCTCTAGGCACGCGGGAACGAGCTCGGCGAGCGGCACGAGCGGGAAGCCGCCGAGGAACGACCCGCGATGGCCGCCCGCCTCGGACCCCTGCACCACGACGGCGTCCACTCCGGCGTCCTCGAGCGCACGTGCCTCGGGCGCCGTCGTCGCCGTCCCGAGGGTGACGATCCCCGCGGTCCGGAGCGGCGCCGGATCGACGATCCCGAACGTGAAGCTGAAGACCGGCGGGCGTTCCTCGAGCACAACGTCGAGCGCCCCCTCGCGCAGGTACGGCGCGGCGAAGAGATTGACTGCGAACGGCCCGTCGGTCGCTTCCCGCACTTCACGCATCGCCGCCCGCAGCTCGTCGGGAGACAGCGCCGCTCCTGCGATCGAGCCGAGGCCCCCGGCGGCGGACACCGCGGCGGCGAGTGCCGGCGGGGCGTTGTTCGCCATCGGCGCCTGCATCAGCGGGTGGCGGATCCCGAGCAGCGCGCAGAGCGGCGTGTCGAGAAGGGTCACGCCGCGACGAGCTTGTAGCCCGAGCCGCGCACGGTCACGAGCCGTTCCGGCCGGGTCGGGTCGCGCTCGATCTTTCGGCGCAGATTCGAGATGTGCACCTCGCACGCATGCTCGTCGCCGACGTGCTCGCTGGCCCAGAGGTGCTGCATGAGCTCGCGCCGGGAGACCACGGCCTCCGGCTGCTCGGCGAGGAGGGAGAGCACCTTGAACTCCGAGAGCGTCAGGTGCACGCGCTCGCCGTCGACGAGCACCTCGTGCCGGCCGAGGTCGATCTGGAGGCCGCCGAGCTTGCGGACGGTCGCGCCGCCGCCGGCGCGGTCGAGCTCGCGGCGACGCAGGATCGCGCGCACACGGCTGACCAGCTCGGCACTGGAGAACGGCTTCGTCACGTAGTCGTCCGCCCCGAGCTCGAGCCCGAGCACCCGGTCGGACTCCGCGTCCCGCGCGGTCAGCATGAGGATCGGGACGTCGCTCTCGGCCCGCAGCGCGCGGCACACCTCGACGCCGGAGAGCCCGGGGAGCATCACGTCCAGGACGACGAGCCCGTAACGGCCCGAGCGGCCCGACTCGAGCGCCGATGGCCCGTCGCGCTCCTCGTCGACCTCGTATCCCTCCCGTCGCAGCGTGAAGGCCACGACGTCCCGAACGCCCGCGTCGTCGTCGACGAGGAGGATCGTCTCGCTCACGCCGCCGTCGCCTTCTCTCGCACGCGTGCCGGGGCGAGCAGGATCCGGAAGACGGTGCCCTCGCCCGGGGAGGAATCGAGCTCGATGCGGGCGCCGAGCGTCCGCACCGACTCGCGCACGATCGCGAGCCCGAGGCCGAAGCCGTGCGCGTCGCGCTCGCCGCGGTAGAAGCGGTCGAAGACGTGGCGCTGCACCTCGGGGCTGATGCCCGGGCCGGAGTCCTCGACCTCCACCGTGACCGTGCGTCCGTCTCCGTGGGCGCGGAGGACGACCGAGCCGCGCGCCGTGTGCTTCGCCGCGTTCTCCCCGAGGTTGCGGACCGCCTGCTCGAGCAGGTCGCGGTTCGCCTCGACCGCGAGTCCGTCGGCGACCTCGACCTCGAGCGCCACGCCCTCGTGCGGACGAAGGCCGGCGGCGACCTCGCGCAGCAGCGGCGCGAGCTCCACGGCCTCGACGCGCGGCTGCTCCTGACCGGAGTGCGCGCGCGCCAACGTCAGCATCGCCCGCGCGAGCCGCGCGAGGCGGCCCGACTCGCGCTCGATGTGGGCGAGGAAGCGGTCGCGCTCGAGGGGATCCTCCTTCGCGCCGGCCTGCAGCACCTCGACGGCGCCGATGATCGTCGTCAGCGGGGTGCGCAGCTCGTGGGCGGCGTTCGAGACGAACTCGCGCTCGGCGAGCTCGCGCCGCTCCTGCTCGGTGAGGTCGTCGACCACGAGCAGCGCCCAGTCGGTCTCGGGCTGGGACGGGATGCCGGTCACGCCGTACGCGTGCTGGGTGTCCGGTGCCACGTGCACCTGCGTGACCCGCGCCCGCTCGTCGAACAGGCCGTGCGCGAACGCCCGCAGCTCGAATCCGTGCCACGGCTCGGGCAGCTTGTCGCCCTCCTTGAGACGGCCGCCCAGCAGGCGACGCGCCTCGGTGTTCGCGAAGTGGACGACGAGGTCCTGGTCGATCGTGAGCACCCCCTCGTGCAGCCGCTCGAGCAGTAGCCGCAGGCGGTCGCGCTCGGCCTCGATGCGGCGGAAGGAGCGGCGCAGCTGGCGGCGCATCCGGTCGAAGTTGTGCGCGAGCGTCCCGAACTCGTCGCGGAAGCGATAGCGGAGCGGTGTCTCGAAGTCGCCGTGCGCGATCGCCTCGGCGGCAGCGCTCAGGCGGCGCAGGCGCAGCGCGATCAGCTGGGCGAGCAGGAGGCCGACGATCACGCCGATCACACCGGCGATCACCCCCGCGCGGAGCGCCTCGCCGTTGACGGTGTCGATCGCCTCGGCGAGGTCCGGGAGGCGGTCGACCACGACGAGGGCGCCGCCGCGGTAGGGAACTGCGGCGACGTACGTCCCGCCTTCCGTGTCTCCCTTGACGAACGACTCTCCGCTCAGCGCGGCGGTCACGGCATCTCGCTCGAGCTCGGAGGCCGCGGCCGCGGGCGCGCGGATCACCCGGATCCTGACATTCTCGCGCTTCGCGAAGCTCTGGAGCCTCTGCGGCGAGAGGACAGCGCCGTGTTGCGCGTCCTTGAGGGCGATCTGCTGTCCGTGGCGGCGGAAGGCGTTCTCCGAGCGGTCGGAGAACTGCGAGACCACGATGGCGGTCGACGTCGCGGCGACCACCGCGAACGCGATCCCCAGCCACCAGCGAACGCCGATAGAAGGTCGAAGCACGGCTCAATCGTAGGCTTCCCCGCATGCCCGAAGGTGATTCGCTGCACCGGGCCGCCCGGCGGCTGCAGGTTCTCGTGGGCCAGCACATCGAGGTCGAGACGCCCCACCCGCGGGCAGCCGTGAAGGGGCACGCCGACCGGCTCGACGGCAGGCGGCTCGAAGGGGTGGAGGCGGTCGGCAAGAACCTGTTCCTCCATTTCGACGGCGGCCTCGTCCTCCGCGGCCATCTGCGGATGAACGGGCGCTGGCGGGTCGAGCCGCGCGGAGCCCCTCGCCGCGGGAAGCCGTGGCTCGTCCTGCGCGGAACCGAGCACGAAGCCGTGCTCTGGAACGGCGCGGAGCTCGAGCTTGTAACAACTTGTTACAAGCCGCGGCTCGGCCCCGACATCGTCGCCGAGCCGCCCGACTTCGCCGCGATGGTCGCGCGCCTACGCAGCGAGCCGGCGCGAGAGATCGGCGACGCCCTCCTCGACCAGCGCCTCGTCTCGGGGATCGGGAACGTCTGGCGCGCCGAGGCGCTCTGGGAGGCGCGCGTCTCTCCATGGCGGCGGCTGGCCGAGGTCGGCGACGACGAGCTCCTGGCGACGCTCGAGGCAGCGCACTCGCTGATGCGGACGAGTCTCGACGGGCCTCGACCGCCGAGGCGCGTCTATCGCCGCGCCGGCCGCGGGTGTCACCGCTGCGGCGGTCGAATCCGTTCTGCACCCCAGGGCGACCACGCGCGCACCGCGTACTGGTGCCCGGAGTGCCAGAGGTAGGAGGCCGCGCGCCGCCGTCGTAGTCGTCAGTTCGGCATGCGCGCGCCGCACCTACACGACACGCTTCGCCGCTTCTGCCTCGGCGCGTTCGCCGTCTTCACCCGCGAGCTCGAGGACGGCGTGCCGCTTCCGTTCTCGTTCGAGGAGCACGGCTCGTACGGCCGACCGACGCTCTACGAGTACCGCCCGCTCGTGCGCGGCTTCGTCGAAGCGCGCGCCGAGCGGCTCTTCGCGCGGGTCGACGTCCAGGACGCCGTCGCCGACCTGCTGGGCGAGCCCGCGGCACGGATCTTCGCGCACGCGCACGAGGGAGACACCCGCGACGAGCGCCGGGCCCTCTATCGCAGCGTCCTCGTCCCGCTCCTCGTCCGCACCGCCGAGAACTGCGGCGGCTTCGACTGGGACGACAGCGCCTTCGCGCGTGCCTACGAGGAGCTCGAGGCGTCGCTCTACGGAGACGGTCACTCGTACGGCGCCGTCGCGCCGCTCGTCGGTCTCTCGGTCGGCACGCAGATCGAGCTGGGCGACGGGATCCGCGTCCGCGTCGCTGCGATGGGCGAGCTTGCCGCGATGTGGCCCGAGGCCGCCGGGCTCCTGCCTCGGCACTTCGGCCGCGAGCCGGACCGGATCTGCGTGCTGGAGCTCGAGCGCTCGCTCGCGAGTGGGACCAACGAGGCTCCCGACGCCCCCGGCGAGCTCGCCGACGCCGTGACTGCGATCCGTCTCGCCACCTCGGCCCCGGTCGCGGCGGGCCCCGTCCTCTTCGAGCGGCTCGACTGGAGGCCGTACGGGATCCGGCCGGTACTGCCGATCGCGGCCACGGCGCCGCCCGGCGAGCCGACGCGCCTCGACCCTTTCCGTGCGTCGGTGGCGGCAGACGTCCGTGTCCGCCTCGCCGCCGCCGACGACGACGCGTACCTCGGTGACGCGCTCGACCGCTGGGAGCTCGCGCTGTTCCAGTCCGAGCCGTTCCGCGGCGAGCAGCTCCGGCACGCGCTCGAGGCGGCTCTCGGCGAGGGCGACGGAGCCTGGGCCGCGGCGATGCGAGGCGCGGCGCTGCTCGGATCGACTCCGTCCGAGCGCAGCGACCTGGCCGGGCAGCTGCGCAAGCCGAGCTGCGAGCTGCTGCGCCGTCTCCTCGTCGCCGTTCTCCTGCACGGCGACCGGCGCGCGCTCGTTCGCGACCTCGACGAGTTGCTGCTCGGCGTCACCGGCGCGGTTGCAAGTCTCCATCAACGCGCGAGCTAACCGGCACAGACACGCCACGTTTCGCCGCCTACGCTCGGGACATGGAAGAAGCGCGTGCGGTGCTGGCCCGGCTGGAGCGGATCGAGGCGCTCGAACGCGAGGGCGCGGGTGTGAAGCCGCTCCTCGCCGAGCTGCGTGAACTCGTGCGCGAAGCCACCGACTGGGCCGAGCGCGAACGCGACCCTCGGGCGCGCCGGGCGGCCGCGGCTCTGACCGAAGCGCGCTTACGCCGCTCTCACGACACGTTGCTACCTTCCCCGTCCGCGGCCGCCCCGATCGAGTGACTCAGCTTCCCAATCGCTACGCCGATAGCACCGTTGCAACTGCGGTGATGCGGCTTCTCTCCAACCGGAAGGTTCAGCTCGGGCTGAACGGCGGCTTCGGCCTCGCCCTACTGGCCGTCGCGTTCTTCAGCGCCCGCCACTTCGTCGGCGGCGGCTGGCCGATCCACCACGCCAACCCGGTGCTCGTCGTCGGAGCCGCCCTGCTCTTCCTCGCTGCCTACGCCTTCAAGGCGTGGGGGTGGCAGCGGCTCTTCCACGCGAGCGAACGGCCGACGGCCGACGCGCTCGCCTTCGCGGGCGGCGCCGCATGCGTCGGCGGCATAGCCCTGCCAGGCCGTGTCGACGACGCGATTCGCATCGCCATCGTGAAGCGCTACCCCGGGACGAAAACGGGGATCGGAACCCTCGGCCTCAGCCTGATCGTGCTGGGAATGCTCGACAACGCGGCGCTCACGCCGCTCGCGTCGGTCGCCGCAGCCGGCTCGAGCCACTGGACCGCGCGCGCAGGCTTCGCGGTCGTCGCCGCCGCCGGGATCGCTGCCGCGGCGGTAGTCGCCTTCCTGCCGCGGATCGCGCGGCTCCCGTTCGTGAGCCGCCGGCGCTTCGGCGGCTGGCTCGCGCAGCACACGCACTGCACGAAGGAGGCGTGGGCGGCCTGGCTGCTCATCTCGGTCTCGTGGAGCCTGCGCGGTCTCGCCGTTTTCCTGCTTCTCAACGCGCTTTCGATGCCGGGCTCCTACGTGCTGGCGCTCGCCTTCCTCGTCGCGTCCGCGGCGTCGGCGGCGCTGCCGATCGCGCCGGCCGGCGCCGCCACCCAGGCGGGCGCCGGTGCCGCGATCCTCGTCGTCAGTGGCGTGGGCACGGCGAACGCGGTCGCGTTCTCCGTCGCCGCGCAGGCGCTCGTCATCGTCACCGGCGCCGCCGTGATGCTCCTCATCGCCTCGTGGCAACTCGCGCTCCGCGTCAAGAGCTCGCGCAGCGCACGCGTCGCGGCGGCAAGCGCCTAGCTCGCCGCCGCCTCGACCGCCGGACCGCTGGCGACGAAGTCCTTCTCTCGCACCAGCACGAAGGCCAGGATCGCGCCCGCGAACAGGACGAAGGCCGCGACCAGGAGGATCTCGTTCAAGCCGCTGATGAAGGCCGAATGGGTCTCAGCGAGGAGTCGAAGGATGGCCCGATGCGAGAGCCGCGGGTTGCCCGGGTGCACCGGCGCGGCGCCCGACGCAACCGCAGGTGCGAGGTACCTGGGGAGGCCCGCTGCGGCGAGCTGCGACGCGATCCTGCTCTGGAAGATCGCGCCGAGCGCGGCGATGCCCGTCGCGATCCCGACCTGGCGGAACGTGTTGTTGATCCCGGAGGCCATGCCCGCCCGCCGCGGCTCGACGACGCTCACCGCGGTCGCGGCGAGCGGTGCGTTGACCATCCCGATCCCGATGCCTCCGACGATGAAGCCGGCGAGGAGCGTCGTCCAACCCGAATGCACCGTGATGCCGTGCATGAGTAACAGCGCCACGCCGACGACCGCGAGCCCGCCGCCGAGGAACACTCGCACCGGGAAGCGCGCCGACAGCCGCCCGGCGATCGGCGCGACGACGAACGAGACGAGCGAGAGCGGCAGGAACCGCACGCCCGCCCACACGGCCGAATGCCCGAGCACGCTCTCCAGATAGATCGCCAGGTACAAGAACTGGGCGAACATCCCCGAGGACATCGCGAACGCCGTGATCTGGGCGCCGGTGAACGTCGGCACCCGGAAGAGGCGAAGATCGAACATCGGCGACGCCTGCCGCAGCTCGACGAGCCCGAACACGACGAGCAGGACTGCTCCGGCGGCGAACAGGCCGATCACGCGCCCGCTCGACCAGCCCCAGTCGTTGCCGCGCAAGAGCCCGAGCACGAGCGCGAACAAGCCTGCCGTGAGGGTCACGAGCCCAGGTAGGTCCAGCCTCCCGCGCTCCTCGTCGCGCGTCTCGTGCAACTCGCGCAACCCGGCGAGGACACAGGCGACCCCGATGGGGATGTTGACGAAGAAGATCCAGCGCCACCCGACATAGGTGGTGAGGGCACCGCCGACGAGCGGCCCGATGGCGACCGCCATCCCGACCGTCGCGCCCCAGATGCCGAACGCGGTGCCGCGCTCGCGGCCGTGGAACTCCTGCGAGATGATCGCGAGCGAGACGGCGAACATCCCGGCGCCGCCGATCCCCTGCGCGCCGCGCGCGAGGACCAGCCAGAGAGGGGAGGTGGCGGCGCCGCAGAGTGCCGAAGCGCCGGTGAACAGCGCGATCGCGATGAGGAAGATCCGCTTGCGCCCGAGCATGTCGCCGAGCGAGCCGGCGTTGAGCATCGTCGCCGCGAGTGTCAAGGCGTATGCGTCCACGACCCACTGCAGATCGGTGAAGGAGGTGTTCAGCTCCTTGTCGATGTTCGGCAGCGCGACGTTGACTACCGTGATGTCGAGGAGCAGCATGAAAACCGCAACGCACACCACGATCAACACGCGCCATTTCCGCTCCACGACCGTCAACCTAAACGAGAAGGAGTCGACTACGGCGCTACGAAAGGTCAGCAGGGATGGGGCTCACGCGGTTACTCGCGCGTCCGGCGACGCAGACGACGGATAGCGGTCCGGCAATGGCCAGGGTGATCGCGTTCGCCAATCAGAAGGGTGGCGTCGCGAAGACGACGACGACGCTCAACCTCGGCGTGGCCCTCGTCGAGCAGGGCCAGCGCGTGCTCGCGGTCGACCTCGACCCGCAGGGCAACCTGACGATGTCGCAGGGCTGGAACCCCGACGAGATCGACCGCTCGATGTTCGACGTGCTCGTCCACCGGCTGCCGATCAGCGAGATCGTGCGCTCGAACGAGCTCGACGTCGGCGTCTCCTCGATCGACCTCGCGGGCGCGGAGCTTGCGCTCGCCTCGATGATCGGACGCGAGCGTGCGCTCGAGAAGGCGCTGGCTCCGGTGCGCGAGAGCTACGACTACGTCCTCATCGACACGCCGCCCTCGCTCGGCCTGCTGACGATCAACGCGCTCGTCGCGGCCGACGGCGTGATCGTGCCCGTCCAGTGCGAGTACCTCTCCCTGCGCGGGCTCGTCCAGCTCGAGAACACGCTTTCGATGATCCGCGAGAATCTCAACCCGAAGGTCGGGATCCAGGGCATCCTGGCGACAATGTTCGACCGGCGGCTCCTCCACTCGCGCGAGGCGGTCGAGATCCTGAAGGAGAACTTCGGCGATCTCGTCCTCAACACGAAGATCCGCAAGACGGTGCGCTACGCCGAGGCGCCGGTGAAGGGGCAGTCGATCCTCAAGTACGACCCATCCGGCGAGGCAGCCGGGATGTACCGTGACCTGGCGAAGGAGGTACTCGATGGCGCGTCGGCGCGCCAGCATGCGTGAGGGACCGCTGGCGGAGCTCTTCAGGGCGACCGAGGCGGCACAGAAGCAGGCGGAGCAGCACGGCGAGACCGAGCCGGCGCCGCCCGAGGACGCCGCGACCACCGCTCCGGAAGCGCCGGCCGAGCCGGACGAGCGGACGGTCGAGCACGTCCCGAGCTGGGAGGAGACCGGCGTCGAGACTCCGACGCCGCCGACGCCGACACCGGACCCGACGCCGGGACCGACGCTGCCCGATCCGCAGCCGCCGGCCCCGTCCCCGGATCCCGATCCGCTGCCGCCCCCGCCGGGGCCCGAGCTGCGGCCGTCCGACCTGCCGCCGGTCTCGCACTATCTCGAGCCGCTGCCGGAATCGCCGGCGCGGTTGCATCGCGCTGGCACCGACACGGGCGCGTACCTCGCGGTGATCAAGGTCGTCGGCGTCGGCGGTGCCGGTCTCAACGCCGTCAACCGGATGATCGACGCCGGGATCAGCCAGGTCGAGTTCATCGCCGTCAACACCGACATCCAGGCGCTCCGCACGAGCGACGCGCCGGTCAAGATCCACATCGGGCGCGAGCTCACCCAGGGTCTCGGCTCCGGCGCCGACCCGGAGGTCGGACGCCGGGCGGCCGACGAGGCCTACGACGAGCTGAAGCAGGAGCTGCGCGGTGCGGACATGGTCTTCGTGGCGGCCGGCGAGGGCGGAGGCACGGGCTCCGGCGCGGCGCCGATCGTCGCGCGCATCGCCCGCGAGCTCGGCGCGCTCACCGTCGGCATCGTCACGACCCCCTTCCGCTTCGAGGGGACGAAGCGAAAGAGCCAGGCCGAGAAGGGGATCGCCGACCTCCGCGCGGCCTGCGACACGACGATCGTGATCCCGAATGACCGCCTGCTCGAGGTGCTCGAGCGGTCGACGTCGATGCTCGACGCCTTCAAGGTGGCCGACGACGTCCTCCGCCAGGGCGTGCAAGGGATCTGCGACCTGATCACGATGCCGGGCCTGATCAACCTCGACTTCGCGGACGTGCGCACGATCATGTCCGACTCCGACACCGCGCTGATGGGCATCGGCTTCTCGTCCACCACGAGTGACGGACGGGCGAGGGAAGCCGCAGAACGGGCGCTGCGCTCGCCGCTCATCGACGCGGAGATCACCGGCGCGCGCGGCATCCTCCTCTCGATCGCCGGCGGAGACGACCTCACGCTCGTCGAGGTGAACGAGGCGGCGGAGGTGATCCGCGCCGCCGCGACCGACGACACGAACATCATCTTCGGCGCGACCGTCGACGACCGGCTCACCGGACAGGTCTGGGTGACCGTCGTGGCCACCGGCTTCGGCGGCCGCGGGCGGCGCCCGCGCGGCGACACGTTCGCTCCGCCTGGGGAGCAACGGCGTCCGCCGGGCGAGGGCGGCGACCTCGACGTGCCGTCCTTCCTCAAGAACTGACGCGGACGCCGCGATGGACACGTACCTCGCGATCGCCTCGAAGCGGGACGTGCGCGCGTACTCCGACGCGACGATCCCGGCCGAGGTGCGCCGGCGGATCCTCGATTCGGGCCGGCTGACCGGCAGCTCGAGGAACCGCCAGCGGTGGGAGTTCGTCGTCGTCTCCGGCGCGGCGCAGGAACGCCTGGCCGAGGCGGTCTACGCGCCGGAGAACGTCCGCTCCGCGACGCTCGTCGTCGCGATCGTCGGCGAGGCGGGAGCATTCGACGTCGGCCGGTGCACGCAGAACATGATGCTCGGGGCGTGGGGCGACGGGGTCGTTTCGTGCCCGAACGGGATCCGCGACGCCGACGCCGCCGCCGAGATCTGCGGCGGCGAGGTGCGCGCGACCATCTCCTTCGGCTACCCGGCGCGTGTACGCGACCCGGCGAGCCACACCGCCGAGGAGTGGTCGTCGCGGGCGGACCGCAAGCCGCTCTCGGAGCTCGTGCGCGAGGTCTCGTAGCCCCCACGGCAGTGCGGACTCTGGCCCGCGAAGGCCGCGAGGAGGCTGCGTGCGTCCACGTCGAACGAGATCCGCACGGTCGCGGCGCGGCGGGTCTGCAGCTGGACCATCCCGTTGTGGCTCGGCAGGAGGCAGCCGGTCGAGGCGTGCCAGTACGGCGACCAGCGCACCGCGAGCGCGTACGACCCGCCGCGCGAGACGCGAACGACGAGGCGGGACTCCTTGAACGCGAGCACGGTCGGCTTGCCGGGCCCACTCACGATCTGCCGCGGATGCGGCACGGCGTAGATCGAGACCTCGCTGGTCGAGAAGACACGGCGCAGGCCGGTGCGGCCGCTGCGCACGAGCCGCTTCTCGGCGCGTGAGCTGTAGTCCGGTGGCGCGCGAGTGAGCACGACGTAGGCGACGCCCAGCCGCCGCAGCCAGCCGAGGTACTGCCCGGGGGCGAGCGTCCGGTGCCGGTAGAGGATCGCGTCGAACGGGAAGTCGTCCTGGCGGAACCAGCCCCGAGCGAGCGGGATCTTGGCGGCGGCGAGGTAGTACGCAGGCCAGTGATCGGTCGTGTCGACGGCCTCGACTCGATAGCCGGCGGCGAGGTGCGCATGGAGGTAGGAGATCGGCGCCTGCCAGACGCGGGCGCGGGCCGTGACGTCGTGCGTGCCGCCCGTCCAGCTCGCGGCCAGCGGGGTCACGTTCCACGAGAGAGCGAGCGCGAGAACGGCGACCGAGACCTTGAACGGACGCCAGCGGCGCAGGGCGAGCACGAGCAGCGCGAGCGGCACGGCCAGGAAGCGCATGCGCGCGACGTTGTCGCCGAGTCCCGACGGCACGACGTACGCGATCGCGATCGTGATCGCGTACACCGCGAAGACGAAGCGGAGCATGCGTGCGCGCTCGAGCCGGAGCGTGCAGGCGAACCCGATTGCGCAGAAGGCGAGCGCCGCGGCCATCGAAGCCGTCGGAAAGCTCTGCGCACCGCCGATGGGGAAGAGCCTCAGCAGCACGAGCTCCGTCGCGGTGGCTGCCGCGAGCGCGAGCGCCGGCACGGCCCGGCCGCGCAGCTGTCCACGCCGTGCCACGGCCACCGCGATGAGCACGACGGCGAGCAGGACGAGCGCGACCGGGCTCGCCGCGAGCACGAGCAGCGTCAGCACCGCACCGATCCAGCGCCGTCCGGAACGGAACGCGAGCAACGCATAGAGAGAAAGCGTCACCCCGAGCATGAAGGGGTACTCGCCCGTTATGAGCGCCCCGGCCCAGACGAGGGCAAAGGCGCGCACCGCCCAGTGCGCCGCGGATCCCCACTCGCGCTCGAGCAGGACCGCGAATGCGCCGGCGGCGAGCGCCACGGCCAGAACCGCGAGCAGCCGGATCCCGAGCAGCGCGGCCAGCGGGTAGTACAGGACGCTGTAGCCCACGAAGGCGTAGCGCCCGGCGTACCAGAAGTTGTCCCAGAGCGCGAAGCCGTGGACGAGGAAGAGCGAGCGCTGGTACTCGTGCGCGGCGAGGTCCGTCGCGGGCGGCGCGAGCCAGACGACCAGTGACGCGGCGGCTGTCGCGAGCCCCGTGCAGAGCATGGCTTCGCGCGGGATACGCAGCCGTCGCCACGACGCACGCCAGGCGTCGGCGTAGGACACGGCGGCCATTCGGCAAAGCGTACGCTCGCGGACATGAGAGGGGCGTTGGCAGCCGGGCATCCGCTGACCGCGGAGGCGGGAGCCGGCATTTTGCGCGCGGGCGGCAACGCCGTGGACGCGTGCATCGCAGCCGCCGCTGTCTCGTGGGTCTGCGAGAGCTCGCTCACCGGTCCCGGCGGGGGCGGCTTCCTCCTCGTGCATCTCGCAGGCGAACGGCGGACGCATCTGCTCGACTTCTTCGTCGACCTGCCGGAACGGAGTCCCGCGTCGCTTCGGCTCGTCGAGCTCGTCGTCGACTTCGGCGACTCGCAGCAGGTCTTCTACACCGGCCCGGCGTCGGTCGCGGTGCCGGGAACCGTGGCCGGGCTCTGGGAAGCGCATTCTCGCTGGGGATCGAGGCCGTGGGCCGAGTTGCTCGCGCCCGCGGCGAAGCTCGCCCGCGAGGGCTTCGTCCTCGACGAGCCGCGCGCGTACCTGCACGAGATCCTCGACCCGCTCCTGCGCCACGCGCCCGAGGGAGACGCGTTGTACGGGCCGGGACGTGCGCGCCATACGGGCGAGCGCTTTGCGATGCCGGAGCTCGGAGACACGCTCGACCTGCTCGGGGCCGAGGGTGCGGACTGCTTCTACCGCGGCGCGCTCGCCGAGCGCATCGCGGCACACGTTCCGATCACGCGCGAGGACCTCGCGCGCTACGAGGTGATCGAACGCGACCCTCTGGCCGCCACGTTCCGCGGCGACGAGCTGCGGACGAACCCGCCGCCGTCGAGCGGAGGCCGCCTGCTCGCAGTCGGGCTCGAGGAGCTCGGCGACGCGGAGGCGACTCCGCTGGCCATCGCTCATGCGATGGAGGCGCAGGAGGCGATGCGACGCGAGCAGGGCGTCGGCGGCACGACGCACATCAGCGTCGTCGACGGCGAGGGCGACGCGGCGTCGCTGTCGTGCTCGCTCGGCTCCGGCAGCGGCATCGTCGTGCCCGGCACCGGAATCCATCTCAACAACATGCTCGGGGAGACGCACCTCGCAGGCGACGCGCAGCCGGGTGCGCGGCTGATGTCGCTGATGACTCCGGCCCTCTTGCTCGAGCAGGGCCGGCCGCGACTCGTGCTCGGCTCCGCAGGCAGCTCCAGGCTGCACGGCGCCATCCTGCAGGTCGTGACGAACGTTCTCGCGCGTGGGCTCGGTGTGGAGGAGGCGGTCGAGGCGCGGCGGATCCACGTCGAGCAGGGCGTCGCCCACTGCGAGGATCCGGCGGTGGCCGACGAGCTCGAGGCGGCGGGGTATGCCGTGGTGCGCTGGCGCGAGCGGAACCTCTTCTTCGGCGGCGTCTCCGCGGTGGAGATCGGGGACGACGGCTCGCTCGCGGCTGCAGGCGACCCGCGGCGCGGCGGCGGTGCGGTAGTGGTCGAATGACCGGCTTCGCGATCCGGCACGCCGATCCGTCGGATGCCGAGCAGCTGACGCGGCTCGCCGACGCCGTGAGCGCCGAGCCGGAGGGCTGGCTGATCAGCGTCGCCGGAGAGTGGAGGAGCGCCGGCGACGAGCGCCGCTTCCTCAAGGCTCTGCGGCGCTACGCGCACGCGGCGGTGTTCGTGGCCGAACGCGAGGACGGGACGCTCGTCGGCCGGTTGTCGGTCGGTCGCGACCCGCATCCCGCCAGCACGCACGTGGCGGACGTCGGCCTGATGGTCGCGATCGACGCGCGCCGCCAGGGGGTCGGCAGAAGCCTCCTGCAGGCGGCCGTCGAGTGGGCCCGCGAGGCGGGAGTCCGCAAGCTCGAGCTCCACGTGTTCCCGTGGAACGAGGCCGCGATCGGCCTCTACGAGGCGTTCGGCTTCGAGCGCGAGGGCTATCGCAAGCGGCACTACCGCCGCGGCGGCGAGTTCGTCGACGCGATCCTGATGGCCTACGAGATCGAGTAGCCGAGCTCGACGGGGACGCCGCCGGCGAGCGTCTGGAAGACGACGCAGTAGCGCTCGGTGCGCTCGATCAGCTTGGCCATCTCCTCCTCGGATGCATCCGACGCCAGCTCGAAGCGCAGCCGGATCGCCGCGAAGCCGACCGGAGCCTCGCGGTCGACGCCGAGCGTCCCGCGGAAGTCGAGGTCGCCTTCGGCGTGGACGCTGCCGGTGACGCCGAGCTCCATCGAGGTCGCGACCGAGCGCAGCGTGACGCCGGCGCAGGCGACGAGCGCCTCGAGCAGCATGTCGCCCGAGCAGGCGAGCGCGCCGGTGCCCCCGGTCGCGGGATGGAGGCCCGCCTCGACGAGCTGCCGGCCGGTCTCGACCTTGCACGCGATCTTCTCCTCGTCGAGCCGCCCCTGGGCGCGGAGGACGATGAGGGCCGCACCCGGCTCCTCGCGATACCGCTCCTTGAGCGGTCGCTGCGCCGCCTGCAGCTCGGCCCGGTCCACGTCCGCATCCTAGTGCCCGGATTAGCGGCGGCGGCTCGGTGGAAGAATGCTTTCGTGGCCGACCGGGTCGCCATCGTCACGGGAGCGAACACGGGCATCGGGCTCTCGATCGCCGAGCGCCTGCTCGCCGACGGCTGGAAGCTCGGGTACGCGACGCAGGACGACGAGGAGCAGCACGAGGGACCGTTCGCCGACCTGCAGAAGCGGTACGGGGAAGACGGCATCCACTGGGTCTGGGGCAGCATCGCCGACCCCGACGTGCCCGAGCGGCTCGTCGCCGAGACGGTGGAGAAGCTCGGGAGGCTCGACGCGCTCGTCAACAACGCGGGACTCTCGACCGCGAAGCCGTTCCTCGAGCTGACGGTCGACGACTTCGACCTCACGTTCGACGTCGACGTCCGAGGCAGCTTCCTCGCGGCGCAGGCCGCGGCGCGCCGGATGAAGGATCAGGGCGGAGGCTCGATCGTGAACATCACATCCGTCCACGAGCACATCCCACGCCCCGACTTCGCCGTCTATGCGGCTGCGAAGGCGGCGCTCGGCATGCTGAGCCGCAATCTCGCGCTCGAGCTCGCGCAGTACGGGATCCGGGTCAACTCCGTCGCGCCGGGGGTGATCGCGACGCCGCGCAACCAGGCGGACGCGGAGCGGCTCGACCCCGAGGTGCCGCTCGGCCGGCCCGGCAAGCCGGAGGAGGTGGCGGCGCTGGTCGCCTGGCTCTGCTCGGACGAGGCGACCTACGTGACCGGCTCGAGCTACGTGATCGACGGCGGCATGATCCAGCAGGTCGTCTCGATCCCGGCGTGACCTCGCCGTCCCGCCGTCGCGGTTCTCAGACGCGCGCCGAGCCTTCGCGGTAGATCGTGGCCCGGGTGATCCGGCCTTCCTCGACGACGTAGAAGCCCGCGATGTGGTCGCTCCGCGGGCGGCCCTCTACCCTGAAATCCTCGCGCAACTCGCACGCGACGCGGTCGCCCTGGGCGACGAGGCTCAAAACCGTGAGCCTCGGAGACAGGTCGTCGAACGCGGCCGCGAAGAGCTCCTTCAGAGCTTCCGTGCCACGGAAGCTGTCGGTGCCGGTGACCCAGCCGGCGTCGTCGCCGAAGCAGCCGAGGAGCGCCTCGAGGTCGCGTGCGTTGAAGGCTTCGACGTGTCTCCGCACGACGGCCTCAGGCGCGTCACTCGACGTCATCCAGCTCCTCGCACTCGACGCAGACCCAGTCGCCCTCGTACGCCTCGTCGGCGCTGAGCGCAGCGGGGACCATGGTCACGCCGCAGCGCGGGCAGATCGGCGGGCGATCGTCGTCGTCCAGGGGCGTCTATTCCTCTCTCGGCCGTGCCGCCTGTCGCCAGGCCTCGGCCAGCGGCCGGCGGTAGAAGAGGGCGAGCGGGATTGCCACGAGGACGAGGATGAGCTCGTCGATCGGTCCGGGGATCGGTAGCAGGCCGAGCGCCGCCAAACCTCTGAGCGGCCTCGGGATGCGCTCGTCCGTCGCAGCGATCCTCACCGCGCGAACGAGCTGCTGGACGAAGGCGAGGGCTCCTCTCACGACCTCAGCCTAGGAGCTGCGACGCATCAGCCGGCCACTCATGCCGCGTGACACGGAGCGAAGACGCGCCGTAGACGTCACGGACAGGACTTGAGTGGTAGTGACGCGCACTCGCTCAGACGGTGGAGCGTCAGGAAGCCACGACCCGCTGCGAACGTACTCGGTGGTGTGAGATGGGCTTGCGCGTTGACTGTCGGAGTCGCCTTGCTCTCGGGATGCGGCGGAGCGCAGAAGCGTCCGTTCGTCTGCCGCCCCAGCCGCGGTCACGGCGTGGTGCAGCCGTTCAACGGACGGCTGACGGCCCTCGGCCGGAGGCCGGTCTACGTTCGCATCGACAACGCAGGCGATCTCGGTCGCGGCATCGTCATGCTCGCAACCACGTCATTTCCCGGCTGGTTCGCCCTGAAGACGCACTTCTTCGCCGTGGGGGACTACCGCGGGCCGGTTCACGTGACGGTGAGACGGCTCGATCGATCCGGGGTCGCTCGACTCGGCGACTCCCCGAACGGCGGCGACTCGCTCTCGGCTCCTGCCTCGCCGGACCTCCTCTGGTTCACGTGGGTGCGCAGTCCTGGGTGCTACGAGTGGAGGATCTCCGGGCGCACCTTCCACGAGGCCGTCATCGTCCGCGCCACGCCGCACCGGAGATAGGCGGCTAACGGCGGGCGACGAGGATGCCGGTCCCCGCGGCGCCGACCGCTGCGGCCGCGCCGGCGACGGTCCACGCCAGGCCGTGGTTCGACGGCACCGCGGACAGGGCGACGATCAGCGCCGCCACCGCGAGGCCGGCCAGGGCGACGACGGCCACCGCGCCCCCGCGGCGCCAGGCGAGCTGTGCGTCGCCGCGGATTCCCCACCGTTCGTCGACCGACCAGGCCGAC
>DATEHY010000023.1:0-15943 GCA_035279325.1 Gaiellaceae bacterium | reverse complement strand
TCGTTCGCTCCGGCGGCGGCCGCGCGGGGGAGCAGTTCCTGCTCGAGCGCACCCAGACGACCGTCGGCCGCACGCCCGACTGCGACATCTTCCTCGACGACGTGACCGTCTCCAGGCGCCACGCGATCGTCGCGCGCGGCGCGGGCGGGTTCACGATCGAGGATCTCGGCAGCCTGAACGGGACGTTCCTGAACCGCCACCGGATCGAGAAAGCCGACCTCGAGACGGGCGACGAGCTCCAGATCGGCAAGTACCGGCTCATCTTCCTCCACCGATGACGACGACCGCACAAGCCGCCCCTGCCCGCCTGCACACGATCGGCGCCGTCTGTCGGCGCCTGCAAGCCGAATTCCCGGACGTCTCGATCTCGAAGATCCGCTACCTCGAGGACCAGGGGCTCCTCACCCCGCGGCGGACGCAGGGCGGGTACCGCCTCTTCTCGGAGGACGACGTCGAGCGGCTCGAGACGATCCTCCGGCTGCAGCGCGACGAGTTCCTGCCGCTCCGCGTGATCCGGCAGGAGCTCGAGGCGGGCGCCGGCAAGCAGAGGCGCCGGCGCCGCAGCGTGGTCGACGCGGGGGAGGAGGAGCTCGATCTCGAGGAGCTGTGCGAGCGCGCCGGGGTAACCGCCGCCCGCGCGCGCGAGCTCGAGGAGTTCGGGCTGCTCGAGTCGCGCATCGAGGACGGGCAACGGCTGTACGCCGAGAGCGAGGCCGAGATCGCCGCCGCGTGCGAGGCCCTCGCGCGATTCGGGATCGGAGCGCGGAACCTGCGCGCCTTTCGCACCGCGGCCGACCGCGAGAGCAGCCTGCTCGAGGCCGTCACCGCTCCTGCGTTGCGCTCGCGGAGCGCCGAGCGGCGGCGGGCCGCACTCACCGACCTGCAACGGCTCGCCCAGAACGCCCAGGAGCTCGCCGATCTCCTCTTGCGTCGCAACGTCCGGCGCATCGTCGAGTAGCCTCGCGCCGTGGCCGGGATCGATCTCACGACGCGCGTCCGCGAGGTGCCCGACTTCCCCGAGCCGGGAGTCGGGTTCAAGGACATCTCGCCGCTCCTGCTCGACCCGGAGGCTCTGCGGCAGGCGGTCTCGGAGCTCGCGGAGTGGACGCGCGAGCGCGAGGCCGACCTCGTACTCGGGGCCGAGGCGCGCGGTTTCTGGCTCGGTCCGGCGATCGCGGTCGAGGCAGAGTGTGGTTTCGTAGCGGCACGACGGTCGGGGAAGCTGCCGCCGGAGACCGTCTCGGCGACGTACGCGCTCGAGTACGGCAAGAACACGCTCGAGGTCGCCGCGGACGCGATCGCGGGCGGCGCGCGCGTCGTCATCCACGACGACGTCCTCGCGACCGGCGGCACCGTCGAGGCGATCGCCGGTCTCGTCGAGCACCTCGGCGGCACGGTCGTCGGCGTGAACTTCGTGATCGAGCTCTCGTTCCTCGGCGGCCGCGAGCGCCTCGCGAACTACGACCTGTTCTCGCTGATCACGTACTGAGAACTCCCGAGTCGCCGTCCGGCGTTGTCTCTACAACGTCCGCATGTACGACCCGTTCACCAGCCGCTACGCGTTCGCCTGTCCCTCCCGAGGCGAGACGCACGTGCTGCTCTCGGCCTTTCGCAGCATCGAACAGCTCCCGGGAGTGGCCCACCCCGCGGTCTTCCGCGTGCGCTTCGAGTGCGGCTGCGGCGAGGAGCACGACGGCCTCCTGACGCACGAGGAGCTGGACTGGGCGCCGCTCGGCCTGCGTGCCGGCGCGTTCCTCGACCTCACGACGGCGCGTCTCGACCGCACCGACGGCGAGCTGGGCGAGCTCGCGGCCGCGCACATCGGACGAGGGGAGTGGCCGTGGAGCTTCTTCTGCTACCCCCGAGGGGCAGCCGCGGCCGGTCTTCCCCTCGTCGTTCGCCCTGCTCGCGGCGACCGGCGGGCCGGTCGGCCTCGCGGTGCGATGTCCGAGTTGCCACCGCCTGTCGCTCAACCTCGTCTCGCGCCCTCACATCGACGTGCCGTTCCACAACGACCGCGAGATTGGGGTGGTGGAACACATGTTCGCCGAGGATGCGCTCGCGACGCTCGCCGAGTTCCGGGCCGAGCTCTGGTCGTCCTCGTTCGACGCTCGCAGGCTTGCGCTCGAGTAATTCCGGGTAGGCGAAACCCGAGACATCGGTCGACCGTTCTACCGATTCGGGCAACGGAACGAGGTGAGAAGAATGCGCAGCTACGGCACGTACGACGCGTCCCGCGGTCTGACGCTCGCTCTCGCTGCGGCGCTGGCGGGCCTCGGGCTCTGGGGCGCGTCCCAGGTCGGCACCCAGACGACCGGACGCTTCTGGATCGCGATGGCGATCGTCGGCGGCGCCGGGCTCCTGATCTCGCTGGCGAATCACGTCGGCACGTGGACGAAGGGGCTCAGGTTGCGGCCGTCGCCGAGCACGTTCGTCCTCGCCTTCCTGCCCGTGCTCGTCTGTGTCGGCTGGATCCTGATCGCGACGCAGCCGGGCAGCGGCTGGCAGGAGGGCAGGATCGACAAGTGGAGCAACTCCATCGGGATCCTCGGTCTCGTGAAGTCGATCGCCCTCTGGCACGGAGTGCTCGCCTTCGGGTTCGGCCTGATGCTCGGCCTCTCGCTCGACGGCGTTCCTGCTCCGCCGGCCGTGGTCGAGCACCCGGCCTCTGCGGGCCCGGCAGGCGCACGGGCGCCGCAGACCGCGGATGAGCCCGTCGCCGCCGAGCGACGGTGGGCCTCGAGGCGGCGATCCGCGCCGCCTCCCGCCGAGGCTCCGGCCGAGCAGACCGCTCCCGCCGAGGAGACCACGCAGACCCGGAGCCGTACGCCGGCTTCCTGACGCAGGCGCACCGACCCGCGGCCGCCTCTCGATTTCTCGCTCGAACGGGTGAAGGTGGCCGCGGATCCCTGCCGGGAGGGATCACGCTAAAGGGGTAGGTCCTCCGATATACAGGACCGAGATGGACGTCGTGACGCAGCCGCTGACGCACCGGGGCGCGCGCTTGCTCGCAGCGCACCTCGAGAGCCTCGATCCCGAGGCCCCGCCGGCACGGGAACGGCTCGAGGAGCAGCTCGGGAACGCGCTCGCACGCAAGCTCGTCTTCGCGCTCGCCAACCGCCGGCCGATCCGGCGGGCCGCCTAGGTCTCCTCGCCTAGCGCGACGTGCGCCGGCGGCGTCGGCGCGCCGGGACGTCCTCGCCGCGGAGGCGAACGAAGAGCCAGATCCCCGCGAACGAGACGAGCGCGAGCACGATCGCGGTCGCGCCGCTCGCCCCGACGGCGATCAGGCCGTAGTAGATGTAGACCCCGAGCACGACGGCCCAGATGAGCGCGGTCACGCCCTGGTCGATGCTGGGCGGACGCGGCGGGCGAGGCGGAAACGGCATCCCGACGATCGTAGTCCAGGGTGACCCGCGGCGCGTCGGCACGGTGCCGCCGGAGATGGGGCGGACCAAAGAAATTCGCCGAGCCGGTCGCGGTTTCGTCCACAACCCCGGTCGACTTTCCGCTCCGGCCCTTGCGGGCCGTCTCGTACGACCTCCCGGTGCTGCTTCGTCCTACTCCCGCGCCGTGCTCGGCGCATGAGGGAATCTATGGCCTCTGCGGACACGTGGCAAGGGTCTCGCAGCACGAAAAAGCCGCAATTTGCGCGCGTTGAATAATCAACATTTCCACAGCCCTCTGTGCATCCTGTGGATAACGCTCGTGGCGGCGGGCGGGAGGGGTGGTGCGGAACTGGCTCCTGCTGTTACTTGACATAACATCGCTTATCGTGCACGGGACTTGACCCGCAGGCGCCCGGCGTGTTTCGGTAGGTTCGCCAGGCGGGAACGAACGTCCAGGAGCGCCGATTGAGGGGGACGAATTGACCACGGTCGAGATCGAGTCGATCCTCGCGAGCGAGGAGTTGACGACGTTGCTCGAGGCGTCGGAGTCGAGCGGCCAGCTGCGACAGCTCGAGCTGGTCGAGGTGCTGGAGCCGCTCGAGCTCGATCCGCTCGAGACGGAGGCCGTCTACCAGGAGCTCGACCGGCGCGGCATCGAGTTGCTGGTCGAGCCGGAGCGCGAGCCCGAGCGCGACCCGGGCCCCGAGAAGGCACCGGTGGCTGCGGCGCAGCCGCTGGAGACGACGACCGACGCGCTCCAGCTGTTTCTGCGCGAGGCGGGCCGTCATCAGCTCCTGACGGCCGCGCAGGAGGTCGAGCTCGCGAAGCGGATCGAGCGCGGCGACGGCGCCGCCAAGCAGCACATGATCCAGTCGAACCTCCGTCTGGTCGTCTCGATCGCGAAGAACTACCGCAACCAGGGTCTCCCCTTCCTCGACCTGATCCAGGAAGGCACACTCGGCCTCATCCGCGCCGTCGAGAAGTTCGACTGGCGCCGCGGCTACAAGTTCTCGACCTATGCGACCTGGTGGATCCGGCAGGCCGTGGCCCGCGCGCTCGCCGACAAGGCACGCACGATCCGGATGCCCGTCCACATCGTCGAGAGGATGCAGAAGATGAACCGGGCCGAGCGCACGCTCTGGATGGAGCTCGGCCGGGAGCCGACGCTCGACGAGATCGCGGACGAGGCGTCGCTGCCGATCGAGCAGGCGCGCGAGGTGCGGGCCGCCGCGCGGGCTTCCGCGAGTCTCGACCAGCCGGTCGGCGACCAGGAGGACGCGGTCTTCGGCGACTTCGTCGCAGGCGACGAGCCGCTGCCCGAGGAACGCGTCGAAGGCGCGCTCCGCAGCCAGGCTCTCGCGATCGCGCTGCAGGCGCTGTCGGACCGCGAGCGCCAGGTGCTCGTCCTCCGTTACGGGCTTGTCGACGAGGAGCCGAAGACGCTCGAGGAGATCGGCAAGCGCCTGGGACTCACCCGCGAGCGCGTGCGTCAGATCGAGCTCGACTCACTCCGCCGTCTCGCGAACCTGCGCGAGATGCAGATGGTCGCTACGTAGCTCGCGAAGCTAGCGCTTCGCTCGCTGGGGATAAGGGACTGCGCGGCCGGGAGACGCGGTCTCCCGGCCGCTGCGTGCTGTTCTCCTTTCACGTCCTGTGGCGCGGGTTTCGTGTGGTGCGCTCGCGCGCGGCGGAGGCCGGCGCGAGCGCGGTGCGGCCAGCGGCTAAGTCGCCGCTTCGCGGCTGCCTTAGCCTCCGGCCCTTCGTGGTGCTTTGTTTCGAGCGTTTCGAACCCCGCGTGGGTCGAGGCAGTACCGGACGAGCACGCACAGCCTGCTTGCCCGCGACGACACAACCATCCGCACCGACCAAGCCCAGACAAGCCGTACAGCACGGAGCGGGCCGGAGACCGGGCGAAGAGCGCAGCTCTTCGCCCGGACCTAAAGCTCGCCCGGCGTTCTGATGATCTTCCAGATCATGTAGAGGCCGAGCACGCCTGCGAGGCAGAAGCCGGCGACGCCGAGCCACTCGACGTCGCGCGCCCGCACGAGCAGCGAGGACGCGAGCAGGAGCGCGCCGATGATCATCGCTGCACCCACGCGGTTCGCGATCGAGCGGAGGTGCTGCTCGAGCTCATCCAGGCCGGTGGGGGCGACGCCGATCGTCAGCGTCCCCCGCTCGAGCTCGGAGACGACATGGCCGACACGGCCGGGCAGGCGAAGGAGCGGCGCCAGCTGCGTGAAGGCGTAGGCCGTGAAGCGGTTCGGCGCGAGGCGCCGCTCGAGCTCGCGCGTCATCACCTCGAGCGACTCCCCCTCGATCAGTCGGATCGGGTCGAGCTCGGGATCGAGGAGCCGGGCAATCGAGTCCGCCTGCGCGAGCGTCTTGCCGACGAGCGCGAAGGAGGTCGGCAGCCGGATGTCACGCCGGATGGCGGCGCGCTGCAGGTCGGCGAGCGCACGTCCCGCGTCGATCGAGGCGAGGGGGCGGTGATGGAAGCGAGGCAGCTTACGGCGGACGTCCTGGACGAAACCGGCCTGGTCGGAGCGCGTCGAGGTGAGCGAGAGCGAGACGACGAGGTCGGCGACGTCGTCGGCGCGGTTCTGGGCGAGCGCGAGGAGCAGGAGCGCGAGCCCCGCGCGGGTGTCCTCGTCGAGCCGCCCGAGCAGCCCGAAGTCGAGCAGCGCCAGGCGCCCGTCCTCGGTCAAGAGCACGTTCCCGTGGTGAGGGTCGGCGTGGTAGACGCCCTCGACGACCACCTGGAACACGTACGCACGGAAGAACTCGCGCGCGAGCTCAGCGGCGCGTTCCGGGTCGAGCCCGTGCCCCGCCTCGACCTTCGTGCCGGCGATCCGCTCCAGCACGAGTGCGCGCTCGGTCACGTACGGCCGGATCGCACGCGGCACCGTGAGCCCGTCGAATCGCTCGACGAGCCGTCCCACGAGCTCGGTGTTGTGCGCCTCCTCGACGAAGTCGAGCTCGCCGCGGAGGTGGATCTCGAGCTCGTCGGCGAGCTCCTCGAGCTGGATCCGCTGCGCCGCCACCGAATGCCGGGCGACGAGGCGGACGGTCGAACGCAGCACGGCGAGGTCGAGCTCCACCTGCTCGACGACGCCGGGACGCCGCACCTTGGCGACGACTTCCTGTCCGGTGACGAGCAAGCCGCGGTGCGTCTGCGCGATTGACGCGGTCGCGAGCGGCTCCGGGTCGAGCTGGACGAACGCGTCTGCGCCGAAGTCCTCCCGCAGCACGGTCTCGATCTCGGCGAAGGGGACAGGTGCGACGTCGTCGACGAGCTGGCCGAGCTCGTCGATGTAGACGTCCGGCAGGAGATCGGGACGCGACGAGAGGAGCTGCCCGAGCTTGATGAAGGTCGTGCCGAGCTCCTCGAGGCCGCGACGAAATGCCTGCGCCCCTTCGCGCGTGGCTTCGCGACGGCCGGCCACGCCGACCTCCGCGAGGATGCGCCGCAGCCCACTCCGGTGTGCGACCCGCCCTACGGTCAGCGCGCGTCGAGCGCGCTCGAGACGTGCGCCCACGTGGGCCTCATGCCACCGTTGGCGAGCTGGGAAACGCGGTCGCTACGCAGGCGTTAGCAGAAGCCGCCGCCGCTACTCATGCCGGTGCCCGTAACCCAACCGCCATGCGCAAGGGCGAGCGCGAGGAGCGATGCGATGACCAAGAGCGAGATCAGACGTGCGTTCGTCAAGTCGTCACCTCCTTCCGTTCCCTAGAAGCGGACGTCCTGCAGTGCCTCTGCGGCAGTGCGGTAGAGCTCTGCCGCCCGTTCGTGATCCCCCCGTCGTGCAGCGAGGTCGCCCCGCGCCATCCAGCCCGCGGCGCGGTGACTCGCAGAACCGAGCTCGCCGAAGCTGTGCTCGGCGGCGGCGAACGCCGCCTCGGCGTCGTCGAGCCGGTCCTGCTCGAGCAGAGCACGGCCGAGGACGAGTTGCGCGTTCCCGGTCTCGTCGACGTAGTCGATCCGTCCGTCGAGCAGCTCGATCGCATGGCGTGCCTGCTTCTCGGCCTGCTCCACGTCGCCGGTGCGCAGGTGGACCTGCGCGAGCGACGAGACGGCGCGTCCGGCGTCGGCGTCCTGGCCGGCTTCGAGCGCGATCGAGAACGCCTCTTTGAGCAGCTCGATCGCGTCCTCGGTGTTGCCGAGCAGGAAGTTGAGACCGCCGAGGTTGTTCGTCAGCTGGCCGACATGGACGCGGTCGGCGAGCTGCGCGTACGCCTCGCGTGCGCGCTCGGCGTAGTTGCGCGCGAGCACCCAGCGCCCTTCGCGGTCAGCGACGAGCGAAGCCTGGAAGTACGCGGCGCCAACCGTGCGCAGATCGTCGACGCCGTGCGCGAGCTCGAGCGCACGCTCGACGTCTTCCTTCGCAGCCTGGTAGTCGCGCTGGATCAGCCAGCACCGCGCGCGCCAGGAAAGGATGTTCGCCTTCAGCGCGTCGCACGGGAGGCCGGAGCGCTCGGCGAGCCCGAGCGCCTCGTTGAGCAGCCCGAGCGCGGTCTGAATGCTGTTGAGCTGAACGCGGCAGCCGCCCAGCCGGAGCAGAACGTCCGCCCGCTCCACGTCCGAGAAGGCCTCGGCCTCCGAGATCGCACGCGCCTCGTTGAGCAGGACGAGAGCGCCGCGATGGTCGCCGACGCGCATCTTCGCGAGCCCGCTGCCGACGAGGGCGCGAACCTGCAGCTCCGGCACGCCCGTGGCGCGCGCGGCTCCCGGAAGCGGCTCGAAGGCCTCGGCGGCCTCCTCGTCCTCCTGCGCTTCGTACAACGCCTCCGCGCGGGTGAGGGCTCCCTCGATCCGCATGCGCTCGTCGTCGGCGACACCGCTCGCGAGGAAGCCGGCATCGACGCCAAGACGATCCGCGAGCCACTCGATGGTGCCCGCGGTCGGGCGCGTCTTGCCGCGCTCGATCTGCGAGACGTATTCCTTCGAGAAGCGGTCGCCGGCGAGATCGCTCTGTGTCAGTCCGGCCGCGACGCGAAGCTGGCGAAGCCGCTCTCCGAGGCGAAGCCCTTCGGAGCCGGTGCGGCGAGCGGTGCGGCTGGCGGTATCGGTCATGGGCAGCAGCGCGCTTCAGTCAAGCGCATACTTCACTGAAGCGCAAGTTCACATATTTGAACATCACCCTTTTGGGCAGTATCCATCGCGAAAGTCGGTCAACCACGCGAAGCGCAAATCACTTGACCGAGCTACTTGACGAGTGCCGCGGAGGCTCCTATAGTGAGCGCACCTTGCAACCAGGCCGGACGCCAGGCCGAGGTTCGCAGGGGGCGCGCCGGGGCTCCCGGCAGGGAAGAAACGGGTGGGCCGCAGATCCGTTTCCTCGAATCCCACCGAGAGTGGCGCGCCTCTCGAGAAGGCCCCGGAGCCGCAGCCGGGGCCTTTTCACTGGTCCACCTCGCCCGCTTCGCTTGCCCGGGCACGCCTGCGGCGTGCGCGGGGCTGCGCTGTGCTTTCCGCTCGTGGACAGTGCAGCGCCCGCGCGTGTCGGGCGCCGCACGAAGAGCTAGAGGTGATTCAACCTCTTAGCCAAGCGAGGCGGGCGGCACGGATGGCTGCCAGCTCCGCGTCGTCCAGGACGCCGACTCGGCGGCCGACCATGCCGAGGATGCCGCCCGCCAGCATGATCCACGCTTCCGAGTCCGGGTCGCGTTCCTTCGCGATCGCCCCCTGCTCCTGGCCGCGGCGGATCAGGCTCGCGACGAAGTCGTGCACCTCGCGCATGTGACCGCGGAGGTGACGCCGCAGCTCGGGATCCTCCGACGCCTCGCCGAGCGCCTGCACCCAGAGCTCGGCGAGCTGGAGCTTCGGCGAGCGGACCGAGACGTGTCCCTTCCCGATCGCCTCCACCGCGGCGCACGCGTCGGAGGCTTCGTCCAGCGCCCGCTCCCACGTCTGCCGCGTCTTCGCCCAGACATGCTCGAGGACGGCGAGATAGAGGTCGCGCTTCGAGGCGAAGTGGCGATACAGGATCGGCTCGGAGACGCCCGCCGCGCGGGCGATCTCCGCGGTCGTCGTCCCGCGGTAGCTGCCCTCGGTGAAGAGGCGCAGCGCGGTCTCGACTAGGTGCCGCCGGCGTTCGGCCGCCGCCATCCGCGGCGCGGCGACGGTCACGCCGCCAGCTCCGCGATGTGCTCGCGAACGACCTCGGGCCGCGTGCGCACGAGAGCCACCGCGACGATCGCGGCCACGAAGGTGATCGCCGCCCCGACCTCGAAGCCCGCATGGAGCCCGTTCACGTAGTTCTGGGCTCCCGCCGCACCGTGGACGTCCGAGTGGATGTACGAGCCGACGATCGCGCCCATCAGCGCGATCCCGAGCGAGCCTCCGACCTGGCGGAAGCTGTTCAGAACGCCCGAGCCCACGCCGGCCTTGTCGACCGGCACGGCGCCCATCGCCGCGGACGTCATCGGCGACATGGTCATCGCCATCCCGAATCCGCCGACGAGCATCGGCGGCAGCAGCGTCCAGAAGTCCGAGTGGACCGTGACGCGCTCGTACAGGAGGAGCGAGATTCCGAGCAGCGTCATCCCGCCGCCCATGAGCCAGCGCGAGCCGATCCGGTCCGACAGCCGCCCCGCGACCGGAGCGATGAAGATGATCAGCAGCACCATCGGCAGGAAGGTCGCACCCGCCTTCGTCGGTGAGTACCGCAGGATGTTCTGGACGTAGAGCGTGACGAAGAAGAAGACGCCGAACATCGAGAGGGAGACGAGCATCGCCACGATGTTCGCGCCGGTGAAGGCGCCGATCCGGAAGAGGGACAGGTCCAGCAGGGGCAGGCGCTGACGCCGCTGGAGCACGACGAACGCGCTCAGCAACGCGAACCCGAGCGCGAAGAAGGAAAGGATCTCGGCCGACGTCCAGCCGTAGGCGTTCCCCTCGACGAGGGCGTAGCTGAGAAAGAAGAGCCCGGCTCCCGAGGTGAGTAGGCCCGGGGCGTCGATGCTCTGCTCGACCGACGTGTCCCTGGACTCCCGGATGACGAGCTGCGAGACGACGACCGCCAGCGCGCCGACCGGCACGTTGACGAAGAAGATCCAGTTCCAGTTGAGGTGCTGGGTGATCAACCCTCCGCCGAGCGGGCCGATCGCGAGCGCGAGGGCGGACACGCCTGCCCAGATCCCGATCGCCGTCCCACGCTGCTTCGGCGGGAAGGTGGCGACGATGATCGACAGGGTCGCCGGATTCATGAGCGCCGCGCCGACGCCTTGCACCGCGCGCGCTCCGATCAGGAAGCCGGCGCTCGGCGCGAGCCCGCAGGCGAGGGACGACAGCGTGAAGATCGCGAGACCGACGACGAAGATCCGCCGGCGGCCGTAGAGGTCGCCGAGCTTGCCGCCCGTGATGAGGAGGGCGGCGAAGGTGAGCGCATACGCGATCACGACCCACTCGAGCTGGGAGAGCTTCACGTGGAGGTCGCGCTGCATCGTCGGCAGCGCGACGTTCACCACCGTGTTATCGAGCATGATCATGAAGAGACCGAACGAGACCGCGAACAGCGTCCACCACTTGCGGTTCTCCTCGGCCGACAGAACGGCCAGCACTCGTGCCCTCACGTATTCTCCCTCGTCCGAAAGTTAGTGTCCACTAAGTTAGCAGACGCTAACTTTACGCCGAAGGCAATGCGTGTGCCAAGGTTTTCGACTGTTAGGCTGAAACTCCGATGAGATTGGCTCTCGCGCAGATCGATCCGGTCGTCGGGGACCTCGACGGCAATCGCGATCTCATCGTGGCCCGCATCGAGGAGGCGCGGACTGCCGGTGCAGACCTCGTCCTCCTCCCCGAGCTCGCCGTCACGGGCTACCCGCCCGAGGACCTCCTGCTGAGACCCGGTTTCGTCCGCGCGGCCCAGGCCTCGCTCGAGCGCATCGCCCGCGAGACGAAGGAGATCGTCGCGCTCGTCGGCGCGCCGCTCCACGACGGCGACCTCTACAACGCGTGCGCGATCTGCGCCGACGGCGAGGTCGCGGGCTGGGCGAAGAAGTGGCACCTCCCGAACTACGGCGTCTTCGACGAGAAGCGCTACTTCGCCTCGGGACACGAGCTCGCGCTGATCGAGGTCGCCGGCACGAAGGTCGGCATCACCATCTGCGAGGACATGTGGATCGCCGGGCCGCCGACGACCGATCTCGCCTCGGCCGGAGCCGAGCTCGTGGTCAACCTCTCGGCGTCGCCCTTCCACGTCGGGCGCGCTCAGGAGCGTGAGGCGATCTTCGCGGCGCGCGCGCGCGAGAGCGGCGTGCGCGTCGCTCTCTGCAACACGGTGGGCAGCCAGGACGAGCTCGTCTTCGACGGACACTCGCTCGTGATCGAGAGCGACGGCACGGTGCTCGCGCGCGCACCGGGCTTCGTGGAGACGCTGCTCGTCGTCGACCTCGACCGGCCCGCGGAGGCGGGAGTCGCCCCGCTCGCCGGCGACCTCGAGCAGATGCGCTGCGCCCTCGTGCTCGGCCTACGGGACTACGTCACGAAGAACGGGTTCGATGCCGTCGTCGTCAGCGTCTCGGGCGGGATCGACTCGGCCGTCACCGCGGCTCTCGCGGTCGAGGCGCTCGGGGCCGAGCGCGTCCACTGCGTCTCCATGCCGTCGCGGTACTCCTCCGAGGCGACGCGAACTGACGCGCGCTGCCTGGCAGAGAACCTCGGGTGTGACTTCCGCGAGCTTCCGATCGAGCCCGTGGTGGAGGCATGCACCGGCGTCCTCGCGCAGTCGTTTGCGGGGCTGGACCCCGACGTCGCAGAGGAGAACCTCCAGGCGCGCATCCGCGGGACGCTTGCCATGGCGCTGTCGAACAAGTTTGGCTGGCTTCTCGTCGCGAGCGGCAACAAGTCGGAGCTCTCGGTGGGGTACGCGACGCTCTACGGCGACATGGCCGGCGGCTTCGCCCTGCTCAAGGACGTGTTCAAGACCGACGTCTTCCGCCTCGCGCGCCACCTGAACGAGCAGGCCGGGCGTGAGCTCGTTCCGCAGTCGACGATCGACCGGGCACCGAGCGCCGAGCTGCGCGAAGGGCAGCTCGACGAAGACTCCCTGCCGCCGTATCCCGAGCTCGACCGCGTGCTCGAGGCCTACGTGGAGGAGGATCGCTCGCTCGACGAGCTGAGCGCCGACGGCTTCGACCCGGACGTCGTCGCGCGCGCGGTCGCGCTCATCGACCGCGCGGAGTACAAGCGACGCCAGGCGCCTCCCGGGGTGCGACTGCGTCCGAAGGCGTTCGGCCGTGACCGGCGGACGCCGATCACCAATCGCTGGCGGAGCTGACGAGCTCGTCGTACTCCCACGGCCGTCCGCGTTCGCGGTCGAGCTCCTCGAGCGTGAACCAGCGGGCATCGCGCGCCTCGCTGACGACTTGCGCCTCGAAGTGCGGCACGCGCACGAGGTAGACGCGGTTCCGCTGGCCGCCGTAGCCCGGCTCGAGCAGGAACCAACGCTCGCTCTCGAAGAGCAGCGGCCCGATCTCGAAGTCTGCGAAGCCGAGCTCCTCCCGCAGCTCGCGCCGCAGCGCCTGTTCGTCGGTCTCGCCGGGATCGACGCCGCCGCCGGGCGGGATCCACCACTCGTCGTACTCGTCCGCGTAGTGGAGCATGAGCGTGCGACCGTCGGGTGCGACGACCGCTGCGCGGACCGCGTCGCGGATCGGCAATCCGGACGCGCGGCCGGCGAGCTCGTGGAACCAGTACAGGCGCTCCTTCCACGGGACGGCGGCGTTCGCCGGCGACGTCGACGGCAGGACGAAGAGCTTCGTGTCGCCGAGCGTGCGCTCTTGGAGGCCGAGACCGGGCCGACCGCCGAAGGCGCCTCGAAAGGCCTCCTTGCCGACGAAGGCGAGCCACTGCGGCCGCAGGTCGCGCGCGATTCCCTCGAGACGCTCGGCGGAGCCCGCGAAGTCGCCGCTCCGCAGGTCGCCCGAGCCCGGCGTCGTGCGATACGCGGCGTTCGTGACGCCGATCCCCTCGTCGAGCAGATCGAACTGCTCCTGCGGCTCGAAGAGGCGCGACGTCAGCCGCGCCGCGTGGAGCAGGCGCCAGAAGTCGTTGCGTGGATTCGCGAAGTGCGCGTGCGCGGCGGCTGAGACGCGTCCCGGATTGATGCCGACGAACACGATCCGAAGGCCGGGAGCGAGCACATCGGGCACATCACTTGGAGTCGCGTCCGCTTCGGCCATGTCCGTCGCGCGAGCCACCTACTCCCCCACGGGGGGAGCGCGGCTCCCATCGCAAACGGTAGGCGACGAGGCGTTACAGGGGAGTCGCAACTTCGCGCCGGATGCCCAGCGGCGGTCTACGCGGCCTCGGCGGCGGCCTCGGCCGCGTCGAGCTCGGCGATGAGCTCCTCCGTCCTCGCCTCGATGCGCGCCTCGAACTCGCGCCGCAGGTCCTCTCCCGACACCGCCGGCGCGTAGCGCGGCCGTCGAGGCTCGACCTGGACGAGGGTCACCGTCGAATCCCAGCCACCGTAGAGGCGGACATAGCATTCTGTCTCCGACAGCGAGCGCAGTCGCCGCACGGCCGCAGCGTACGACGCGTCCCGGACGGAGCCCGGCATCTGAGACCATGTCCGGAATGGCCGTCAGGGCAAAGGAGTTGTGGTACGCGGTCGACCTCTCGGCGGCCGGCGAGCTCGTCGAGGAGCACGGCGTCGCGCTAGACCCGCCGGCGGAGTGGTCGCCCGAGCACCTCCTGCTCGCCGCGCTCGTCCGCTGCTCGCTGAAGAGCCTCCGCCACCACGCGGAACGAAAGGGGGTCGCCGTCGGCCCGGCCTCGGCCGAGAGCCGGACGCTCGTCACCAGACGCGAGACCGACGAGCGGTACGCACTCGTCGAGACCGAGGTCGAACTGACGGTCGGGCTCGAGCCGGAGCCGGAGGCGCTCGGCGAGCTCCTCGCGGCCGCGGAGCGCGACTGCTTCGTCGGCTCCTCCCTCACGGCGAAGCCGAGCTATCGCTGGATCGTGAACGGCAGGGCGATCGGCGCGTGAGCGAGACGCTGACACCGCCACGCGAGCGGCTCGACCCCGGCGTGGGAACGGGCCTCGCCCGCCCATGGCTCGTCATCGTCCTCAACGACCACCACAACACGTTCCAGGGAGTCGCCGCGGCCCTCGCGGCCGTCATCCCGGGCGTCTCGTACGACGGCGGGATGCGCCTCGCGAACCGGATCCACAACGCCGGCCGGGCGGTTGTCTGGTCGGGCCTCCGCGAGCAGGCCGAGCTCTACTGGGAGCAGCTGCGCGAGCGCGGACTCACGATGGCGCCGCTCGAGCAGGGATGACGCTCGACCTCGAAGCCGTCCGGTCGCGGTTCCCGGCGCTCGCGTCGGGCGTTGCGTTCCTCGACGGGCCGGGCGGGACGCAGTGCCCGGAATCCGTTATCGATGCGATCGCCGGCTATCTGCGCGAGTCGAACGCGAACCTCGGCGGCGCGTTCGCGGCGAGCCGCCGCAGCGACGAGCTCGTCTCGCACGCGCACGCGTCCGCCGCCGGCTTCCTCGGTTGCGACCGCGAGGAGGTGATCTTCGGGGCCAACATGACGACGCTCAACTTCGCGCTCACGCGCGCGCTCGGACGGACGCTGGCGGCCGGTGACGAGATCCTCGTGACGCGGCTCGACCACGACGGCAACGTCGCTCCGTGGCTGGAGCTCGCCCGCGACCTCGATCTGCGCGTCGGCTTCGTCGAGATCGGGGAGGACACGCGCCTCGATCTCGACGACGTCGAGCGGCAGCTGACGGAACGGACGCGCGTCGTCGCGTTCCCGCTCGCCGCGAACGCGTTCGGCACGACGACCGACGCGGCGCGCGTCGTGGAGTTCGCGCACGCGGCCGGCGCGCTCGCCTGGGCCGACGCCGTCCACTACGCGCCGCACGGGCCGATCGACGTCGAGGCCCTCGGCGTCGACGTCCTCCTCTGCTCTCCGTACAAGTTCTTCGGCCCGCATCTGGGAATCGCGTACGGACGGGAGGAGCTCCTGCGCCGCTGCCGGCCGTACAAGGTGCGGCCGGCCGCGGACGAGCCCGTCGGCGCGCGGTTCGAGACCGGCACACTCGCGCACGAGCTGCTCGCCGGCTTCGTCGCCGCGGTCGAGTACCTCCGCGAGCTCGGCTGGGACGCGATCCGCGAGCACGAGCGCGCGCTCGGACAACGCTTTCTCGACGGGCTTCCGGATCGCTGCACGCTCTACGGCCCGGACACGATGGAAGGTCGCGTGCCGACCTTCGCGTTCCGGATCGAGGGGCCGGCACCGCGCGCCGTCGCCGAGCACCTCGCGTCACGCGACATCGCCGTCTGGCACGGCGACTACTACGCGCTGGAAGCGATGACGCGGCTCGGCCTACAGCCCGAGGGCGCCGTGCGGGCCGGGTTCGTCCACTACAACACGTTCGAGGAGGTCGACCGGCTCCTCGAGGCGCTCGACGAGCTGTGACGACCGCTTACTCGGCCACGCCCCTCGGCAAGAAGCTCGGCGCGAAGCCCGGTGTCGATGTGCTCGTCTTCTTCACGACCCGCTGCGAGGAGCTGCAGCGGCGCTTCCCGGCCCTCG
>DATEHY010000022.1:0-5917 GCA_035279325.1 Gaiellaceae bacterium | reverse complement strand
AGCTCGGCCTGCACGTGAGCGACGCCTCGAGCCTGCCGCCGAGCCTCGAGACCGTCTTCCTCAACCTCACCGGCCGGGAGTACCGCGAGTGAGGGAGCACCTCCAGACCTTCGGCGCCCTGCTCGCCCGCGACATCCGCGTCCTGCGCCGCAACTTCGGCCAGTTCCTCGTGCGGACGATCATGCAGCCGCTGCTCTTCGTGTTCGTCTTCGCGTACGTCTTCCCGAAGATCGGTCAGGGCTTCCACGGGGCGGCGAACGGCGTCTCGTTCTCGACCGTCCTCGTGCCCGGCCTGATCGCCGTCGCGATCAACTTCCAGGGGATCCAGGCCGTCGCGCTGCCGCTCGTACAGGAGTTCAGCGTCAGCAAGGAGATCGAGGACCGCGTGCTCGCGCCGGTGCCGGTCTGGGTGGTGGGGTTGGAGAAGATCACGGCCGGCGCGATCCAGTCGCTCATCGCCGCGGGCGTCGTGTTCCCGATCGTCTATCTCGTCCATGCCCACGGCGAGGCGCCGTCCGTACACGTCTCCGACCCGGCGCTCTTCGCCTTTGCCCTGCTATTCGCCTCCTTCCTCGCGTCCGCGATGGGTCTCTTCATCGGGACGGTGCTCGATCCGCGCAAGGTCACGCTTTTGTTCGCGGTCGTCGTGCTCCCGCTCACCTTCCTCGGCTGCATCTACTACCCGTGGGCGGCGCTCAGTCCGGTGCTCTGGCTCAAGATCGTCGTGCTCTTCAACCCGCTCGTCTACATGACGGAAGGGCTGCGCACGTCCCTCACGCCCGAGCTTCCGCACATGCCGATCTGGGCCTTCATGCTCGCGCTCGTCGGCGGCTCGATCGGGCTCGCGCTCGTTTCGCTGCGGACGTTCCACCAGCGCGTCGTAACCTGACCGCGTGACCTACGACGTCGCGATCCTCGGCGGCGGGCCGGCCGGCTCGACCGCCGCGTACCGGCTGGCCACGGCGGGCGCGAGCGTCCTGCTCCTCGACAAGGCGACGTTCCCGCGCGACAAGCCGTGCGGCGGCGGGGTCACCGGCCGGGCCGCGCGCCTCCTGCCGTTCTCGATCGAGCCCGTCGTGGAGGACGTCGTCGACCGGCTGGAGTGCGGCCTTCGCTACCGGCACCGCTTCACGCGCCGCGCCCGGGCTCCGCTCGCGTACATGACGCAGCGGCGGCGGCTCGACCACTTCCTCCTGCAGCAGGCGGCCGACGCGGGAGCCGAGGTGCGAGAGGGGACGGCAGACGCGCGCGAGCTCGACGCGCGGATCGTGATCGGCGCCGACGGCTGCAACGGCTCCTCCGCGAAGCAGCTCGGGCTCGCGAACGGCGTCGTCCACGGCGTCGCGCTCGAGGCGAACTATCCGCACGAGCCGCGCTTCGCGCGCGCGATGGTGCTCGAGATCGCGGTCGTACGCGGCGGCTACGGCTGGGTCTTCCCGAAGGGCGACCACGTCAACGTCGGCGTCGGCGGCAACGGGGAGGAGGGGCCGAAGCTCCGCGCCGAGCTGCGCCGGATGTGCGAGGCGTATGGCATCGACCCCGACGCCGCGCAGGACACGCGCGGCTACCGCCTGCCGCTCCGCCTGCCGGGGACGCTGCTCGCGCGGGGGCGAACGGCCGTGATCGGCGACGCGGCCGGGCTCGTCGACCCGTTCTCGGGCGACGGGATGTACGAGGCGTTCCTCTCGGCGCAGCTCGTGACCGAGGCGGCGCTCGACGTGCTCGCGGGCCGGGCCGAGAACCTCGATGGCTATCAGGCGGCCGTCGAGCGGCGGATCGCGCCGCTCACGCGCGCCGGCTGGGGAGCGAAGCGCGCCTTCGAGCGCTTCCCGCGCACGACGTACGCGCTCGCGCGGCTCCCGGTCACGTTCCGCGCGCTGGAGAAGCTCCTTCGCGGCGAGCTGGCGGAGCCCGCCGCCGCGCGCGGCGTGGAGCGCGCGGCGGTGCGGGCGATCTATGCGGTCTCGCGGGCCGGGGCCGGGGGAGGAACTACGGCGCCTGGTTCCCGATCAGCTGCATCATCTTGAACATCGGCAGGTACATCGCCACGATGATGATGCCGACCATGAAGCCCACTCCGATCATCATGATCGGCTCGATGATCGACATGAGGGACGCGATGGTGCTGTCCACCTCGTCCTCGTAGAAGTCGGCGACCTTGCTCAGCATCTGCTCGAGCTCACCGGTTTCCTCGCCGATCCGCACCATCTGGCTGACCATGGGCGGGAAGAGGGGGTCGTTCGACAGCGGCTCGGCGATCGGCACGCCCTCTTGCACCCGCAGGCGCGTCTCCGTCAACGCCTGCTCCACGAGCCAGTTGCCGGCCGTGTTGCCCGCGATCTCGAGCGCCCGGATGATGTCGACGCCCGCCGCGACGAGCGTCGCGAGCGTGCGCAGCAGGCGCGCCATGACGACCTTGAGCACGGTCTCGCCGATCCTCAGCGGGATCCGCAGCTTGAACCGGTCCCACATCTGCCGGCCTTGCTCCGTCTTCTTGTAGCGAAGGGTTCCCCAGATCAGGAACCCGAGCAGCGGGAAGACGATGTACCACTGGTGCCGGAGGATGCCGGACGCGTGGAGTACGAGCCGCGTCAGCAGCGGCAGCTGCCCGTTGAGGGACGTGAAGATCTTGGCGAAGATCGGCACGATGAACATGAGCATCGCGATGAGCACGAGCGTCGCGAAGGTGAAGACGACCGTCGGGTAGACCATCGCGCCCTTCACGCGGCGCTTGATCTTCGTCGTCTTCTCGATCTGGTCGGCGACCCGGTCGAGGACCTGGTCGAGGAGGCCCGAGGCCTCGCCCGCCTGCACCATCGAGACGTAGAGCTCGTCGAAGACCTTCGGATGGCGCGCCATCGCCTGCGAGAGGAGGAGGCCGCCTTCGACGTCGGCGCGGAGCTCCGCGATGATCTCTGCGAGGTACGCGTCGTCGGTCTGCTCCTCGAGGATCACGAGCGCGGCGACGATGTTCAGCCCCGCCTCGATCATGGTCGCGAACTGGCGCGAGAAGACCTGCATCGAGCGAGGCTTGATCTTCTTGAACGCGGTCCGCATGCTGTCCTCGCCGCTCGCCGGCAGCTCGCGGAGCGAGTGCGCCAGCAGGCCGCGGATGCGGAGCTGCTCGCGGGCCGACTCGAGGTCGGGCGCGTGGATCTCGCCGACGGTCTCGAGACCGTCGATGCTGATTGCGCTGTATGCGAATCCGGCCATGGCTAGCTGAGACAGGGGTTGGTTTCGGTACCGAGTGCCGACTGCGTGCAGAGGGAGAACGTCGAGCTGGTCGTGTCGAGCACCGTGGTCGCCGACCCGGGGCCGGTGACGGTGAGCGTGACGGTCTTCACCTTGGAGCTGCCCTGGTAGGTGCCCGAGCTGAGCTGGCTTCCTGGGGTGACCGTCGCCGAGACGTGGTACGTCAGGCCGTCTGCGCCCACCGGCGAGGCCGACGTGCAGTTGCCGGTCGTCATCGGCCACGTGATGTTCGTGTACGACGAGTCGCGGAAGCACTCCATGTACTTGTCGGCGATGGCGGACGCCGTCGAGGTGTGGCTGGCCCGGCGGAGCGCGAGCGCGCCCGAGGTGAACGCCGCCAGCGTCGCGAAGATGCCGATGTTGAGCACGAGCAGCGCGATCAGGAGCTCCACGAGCCCGAGGCCGTCCTCGTCGCGCAGCCTCGCCACGAGACGCCGCCTGCGGCCGGTGTCGGCGGTCGCGGTCACGACGCGGCGATCAGCCTGATCCGGTAGCGGACCCCGTCGCTCTGGTCGACGAGCGTCAGCGGCCGGCCGGAGGAGAGGGAGATCGTGTGCGCACCGCTCGAATAGGAGCCGTTCGCGATCCCGATCCTCACCACGCCGTTGGAGACGCTGACGAGCCGGAAGAGCGGGTTCGCGCTCGGGAAGCTGGCGCCCACCCGGACGACCTCGATCCGGCCGTTGACCGAGATCCTCGCGGTGCCGGTGGCGGCGAGCATCCGCAGGTGCTTGTTCTGCGACGCGTCGTTCGAGGTGCCGGGGCCGGACGAGCCCCGTGAGCTCGCACCGCTCGTCGCGCTGGCGGTCTGCACCGCCGTCGGCGAGCCGGCGCTGATCTGCTGCGCGAACGGGTCCTTGCCGGAGAAGTGGCTGAAGGAGTCGAGCGTCGACTTCGAGCGCTGCGGCGGGGTGTCCGAGTTCGGCAGCTTGGTGCTCGCCGTGGGCGTGACGGCGGCGCCTGCCGGGCCTGACGCCGCGGTGACGGGGACGCCGGTTGCCGTGGTCGTGGTGCCGCCGGCGGTCGTGCTCGCCGGAGGCGGAGAGGCGCTGCTGCCGCCGCTGTGCATCATCTTCGGGACCTCGAAGGCCAGGATCGCCACGAGCAGGACGGCGCCGCCGATGGCGATCTTCTTCATGCGCTTGTCCTTCGCCTCCCGGGCGCTCTGCATTCTGCTCCTGCGGCTCATGACGTTCCTCCGCTCGTGCTCGGGGCCGCCGACGTCGAGTTCGAGGTCGTCGTGGTGCCCGTCGTGGTCGTGGACGTGGTGTCGGTCGAGCCCGGCGTGGTGCCGGTCAGCGGCGACGCCTTCTGGGGCACGAAGGCATTGATCGTGAGGGTCGCCTGGATCTGCGGCCAGCCCTGCAGGCCCTCCGCGAACTGGATGCTGCTCACGTCGAAGAGGCGCCCGGCCGTGTACAGGCGGCCGTTCTCCACCCGGACGAGGTTGCGCATCCGCTGCAGGAAGGCGAGCAGGTTGTAGAAGTTGCCGGAGAACTTGACCGAGATGGGCTCGGTCGCGAACGGGTCGGTCGCCGAGGCCGTCGTGCTGGTCGCACTCGCGGCGCCGGGCTGGATCTGGTCGAACGAGATCCCCGACGCCCCGGCGAGCGCGTCCAGCTGGAGGATCACGTCCGGCGTCTGGAGCTGACTCGGCATCGCCTCGGCCAGGCGGAAGACGCTGGCGGAGCGTACGGCCGGCAGCGCCTGCGTGAAGGCGGACGAGCGGTTCTGGTCGATCTGAGCCTGCACCGCGGCCGTCTGCTTCTTCAGGTCGGCAGCGGTCGAGCGCTTTGGCGAGATCAGGGCGAAGAAGCCGATCAGGGCGATCAGGAGGAGGCCGGCTGCGACGAGCGCGACCTGAGCACCCTTCGAGAGGCTCGCGAAGCGGGCGGTCACGAGGCACCCCTTCCTTTGCGGATGTCCGCGACGATGGTGAAGTTGACGACGGTCCGCCCGCCGAGCGGCGCCCCGTGGCTGTCCTGGAGCTGGACGTTCTCGAGGTCGGGGAGGACCTGAAGCCGCTCGAGCAGCCGTGCGACGCCGGCCTGCGTGTACGTGTAGCCCTCGATGGTCAGCGCGGTCGGCGCCGGCGGCAGAGCGCTGGTCGTCGTCGTGGCGGCTGTCGGGGTCGGCGGGTCGAGCGGCGTGTTGCCCTGGAGGCTGATGAGCCAGACGTCGTCGGGCAGGACGAGCGCGAAGCGGCGCAGGATCCGGTCCCACGCGACCCGCTTGCCGATCGCCGCGGCGAGCGCGAGCGAGCGCTGCTCGCGCTGGCTGAGCACGGCCGAGCGAAACGCCTGCGTCTTGGCGGAGAGATGGTGCGCGGGCGTCGCTGCGAGCTGGGCCTGCGCCGAGGCGAGGTCCGCGCGCTCGCGGTTCACGCTGCGGTTGGCGAGCAGAAAGCCTCCGACGAGCACGAGCAGGACGGCGGCGCCGCCGATCGCGGCGACGAGGAGCACCGGGTTCGGTGCCTCGCGCTTCTGCTGGACGCTCTGACGGGGGAGAAGGTTGACGGCGCGCATCAGTCCTCGATTCCCAGTCCGATTGCGACGGCGAGGGCGCCGTCCTGGCCGTTGGAGCTGATGCCGTGCCCGGAGCCGACGCGCGCGAACGGGTCGGCGACACGGACGCTGATGCCGATCAGCTCCTCGAGCTGCTCGGC
>DATEHY010000021.1:0-63239 GCA_035279325.1 Gaiellaceae bacterium | reverse complement strand
GTTCGCGCGCCACGTCGAGGAGATCGACCGCGACGCGTACCAGCTCGTGATCTGCGACGAGGCTCACACCGCGCTCGGGGAGAAGACCTCGGCCGCGATCCGCTCCTTCCCCGAGCCCATCTACATCGGCATGACCGCGACCGAGCAGCTGATCGCGAAACAGGTCTCCGACGTCTTCCCCGCCTCGGTCGACGACCTGCCGCTGCAGGACGCCGCGCGCCGCGGGCTCATCGCCCCGCTCCGCGACCTGCGCGTGCCGCCGGTCGCGGCAGTCAACTCGGTGCCGATCGTCGGCGGCGACTTCGACCAGGAGATCCTCGCCAAGACGCTCGACCACCAGGCGCTGAACATGGCGGCCGCGAGCCTCTACCGCGACCGCTTCGACAACACGCCGGGCATCGTCTACGCGGCCGGGGTCGAGCACGCGTACAACCTCGCGCAGGAGTTCCGCGCGGCCGGGCTGAAGGCCGAGGCGGTCTCGGGCAGGACGCCGCCGGTGCGACTCGCCGAAACGCTCGCCGCCTACGAGCGCGGCGAGATCAACGTCCTCATCAACGCGCAGCTCCTCGCCGAGGGCTGGAACTCGCCGCGCGCCACGGTCTGCATGCACCTCGCGCCGACGGCGTCGAAGCGCGTCTACCAGCAGCGGATCGGCCGCATCATGCGCCTCCATCCGCGGAAGGAAGCCGGCATCGTCGTCGACTTCGTCCCCAAGGGAGCGACGCACAACGAGCGCGTCGTCTCGCTCCACTCGCTGCTCGACGCCGACTTCTACCGCGAGGGAGCGCGCGTCACCCCGGCGCCGCGGCGCCGCTCCCAGCGCCGGGCCCGCCGCCGCCTCACTCCGGCGCCGTGGCTCGTGCCGGTCACGCCCGATGTCCGCCGGCGCATCAACGTGATCCAGCGCGAGTGGCAGCGGATCGACCCGAAATATCTCGACGAGGACGAGCAGCGCTACTGGGCGACGATCGCGGGCCGCCAGATCCGCTTCGACGAGCGCGCCTCCTTCGTCCAGAAGCTGACCGACCGCAGCGCGAGCAAGGCCGCGCTCGAGCAGTTCCTGACGACGGCCGCGGCCGAGAACCCGAACCGGCGGCTGCGGATGATGGCGCTGCAGGACCGCGTCTCGATGCGCGTCGGGCGCGCCGACTTCGACGACCTCGTCACCCTCGTGACGCAGGCGCCGACCTGGGAGAAGGAGCGGCTGCCGGGGATCCGCACGCTCCTGCGCGCGATCGGCGAGGAAAAGCCCGACGCGCCGGAGCAGATCCTCGCGCGCTGGACGTGGCGGCTCGCACGCGCGACGCGCAAGGTACAGGATCGCCGCGCCTCGGCGGAGTACCCGGAGGCGAAGCGCCTCCTCGGCGCGCTCGCGAACTCGCGCGGTCATCGGCACGAGGAGAACGCTGCCAAGCTCGTGAAAGCCGCGCTCGAGCTGCCGCTGGCGGTCGGGGCAGCGCTCCTCGCCTCGGCCGAGGGCTACACACCGCGCGCGACGAAGCTGATCGACGAGGCGCGCGAGCGGCTCGGCTCGATCCAGGAGGTCGCGCTCGCCCTCGCCGAGAACCTCCCCGCGCCGAAGCAGGGCTCGGGCCGCAGCAGGCGCCGGAGGCGGCGCCGGCGCAAGGGCGGCGGCGCGGCGGCCAAGGCGAAGCAGAACGGCGCCGGCGAGGGGGAGCGCGAAGTGCCCGCCGAAGCCGAAACAGAAGCCGTCCCCTCCGCCGGCGAGTAACCGGCGTTGGACCGCCGTTGGCGGCGCGGCATACCCTCGTGGCATGTCGAACGTACGGATCCTCGGGCTGGCGGCGCTCCTCGCGATTCCGCTCGGCTTCGCGGCCGCCTCGGGGCGCGCATCGCCGACGGCGCCGATCGTGTTCGCCGCCGACCGCGCGCCGTCCGTCTCCGGCGAGATCTACCGGCTCGACCCGAACGGTCACCGTGTCGACCTGAGCAAGAGCCCGTATCAGGATCTGTTTCCCGCCGTCTCGACAAACGGAAGGACGGTCGCCTTCGTCCGCGGCCTCGGCGGCACCGCTCGGGTCTACGAGGTCGGGATCGACGGCCACGGTCTCGTCCAGCTCGGCCCGTCGCTGTCCCGCCTGAGCGAGGCCGAATGCAATCCGACCCTCGCGTGGCAGCCGGGAGGCGAACGGCTGGCGGTCGGCGCCTGCACCCCGAACAAGCTCTGGATCGTCCGGCCCCACCGGCGGCCTCTCGCCATCGCCTCGGCTCCGCTCTCCCCCTCCTGGTCGCCTGACGGCCGTGTTCTCGCCGCGTCCACCGCGTCGCCGCGCGGAAACAGCGTCGTCCGCGCGTTCAGCCCGTCCGGACGTCCGCTCTGGCACGCGGCGGGCACCTGGTTCAGCCGCTGGTCGTCGACGAACCTGCTCGCGGTCCCGGGCAAGAACGGCCTCGCCGTCTACGACGAGAACGGACAGCGTCGCTTCAAGGCCTCCGGCCACGTCTCCGGCTTTCCCGCCTGGTCGCGGGACGGGATGCTCGTCGCAGCGATCCTCGGCAGCAGGCTCGAGGTCCTGACGCAGACCGGCCGAGTCGTACTGCAGAAGACACTGACCGGCGACCATGGGCTGGCCTGGGACGGGAACGACCGGCTGGTCGTCGGCGGCTTCGGAGCCACCTGCGGGTGTCGGGCGAAGAGCCTCGACATCCACAGCGGCAGGTTCTCGTCTGCGTCCTCCCGGTGGTTCGACCCGCTCTCGCCCGACGAGAAGCTCGCGATCTACACCCCGCGCAGCGCCGGCGCCTACTCGATCGTCGTGGCGCCTCCGGCCGGCGGCTCGGGCAGGACGTACGCGCACGTGCCGGACTGCCTCAGCGACGGCGTCCACGTTCCCGCCGCCTCCTCGCTCCAGTTCGTCGGCCGGAGCCGCTCGGTCGTGTACCAGTCGTGGAGCGACGTCTGCGACGAGCCATTCTCGAACCTCTATTCGGTGCCGTCCGGCGGGGGGCCGGCGCGGCGGCTCACGAACGCCCAGGCACAGGAGACGCAGCCGGCGATCTCGCCGGACGGCACCGAGATCGCCTACGTCTGGGCGAGCGCGACCGGCCTCAGTTGCGGAGGCTGCTCCGACGGGATCCGGATCGCAGGCATCGACGGTGCGCCGCAACGGACGCTCACCGATCCGCAGGACTGCAATTTCGACGACTCGCCGAGCTGGTCGCCCGACGGGAGGACGATCCTCTTCTCGAGGTCGGACTGCAACCACCCGGGCGAGCTCTTCACCATCCCTGCCGCCGGCGGAACGCCGCACGACCTCGGCCTCGCCGGAAGCAATCCCGCATGGGGGCCGTCCCGCATCGCCTACGTCGGCTCGGATCAGCCCGACAGCGGGCTCTGGACCGCGAACCCCGACGGAAGCGACCCGATCCTGCTGGCCGCGAAGGGCACGTCGCCGACGTGGTCGGCAGACGGCCGGCTCGCCTACCTCCTCGGCACGACCGCCGTCGTCGGCTCGAGCCACGTGCAGCTTCCGTTCGCCCAGATCACCGCACTCGCGTGGTCACCCGACGGGACGAGCTTCGTCGTCACCGCCCGGAGGACGAGAGACGCCGCGGCGCTCGACGTCTACAGGGTCCGCACCGACGGCAGCCAGGTGGTCAGGGTGACGAAGAACTACGACGCCTCGGGCGTCAGCCCGCGCTGAACTAGGACGCGGGTCCGCCGGCGCTCTCGCCCGGGTCGTCGCCGTTCTGCTCGCGCTCGCGGAGGAAGCGGGTCAGCTCGGCCGCGAGGCTCTCCCCCGACGGCAGCTCCTCGGCCGCCTCCATCAAATCGACCCGTCGCTCGAGCTCCTCGACGTACGCGGCAGTCTCTCCGTCGGACGCGACTGCCTCGGTCACCTGCTCGCTGTACTCCTCGGAGGCCCGCTCGAGCTCGGCGAGGTCGACGTCGACGCCGATCAGCTCGCCGAGCCGCCGGCAGAGCGCGAGCGCGGCCCGCGGGCTCGGCGCGAGGGATACGTAGTGCGGCACCGCCGCCCAGAGGCTGACCGCGGGAATCCCCGCTTGCCGGCACCCGTCGAGCACGATGCCCACGATGCCGGTCGGGCCCTCGTACCGGGAGGGCTCGACCCCGAGCTCCTCGACGAGAGCGGCATCGCTCGCGGCGGCGCTGACCGGAGCCGCCCGCGTGTGCGGCACGTCCGCGAGGAGCGAGCCGAGCGTGACGACGAGCTCGACCCGGAGCTCCTGCACGAGCTCGAGGACGAGCCGCGAGTACGTCTTCCAGCGCAGGTTCGGCTCGACCCCGAGCAGGATCACGGCGTCGCGATCGAGGCCGGGGATCGGCGCGTGGAGGAACGTGTTCGCCGGCCACTCGAGCTTGCGCGTGAGGCCGTCCTCGAGCGAGACGTTGGGACGCACGGCCTGGAAGTCGTAGAAGTTCTCGGGATCGATCTCGGCGAACGACTCCGCCGCCCACTGCTTCGCGAGATACCCGCCTCCGAGGGTGGCTCCCTGTCCGCCGTCGTTCCAGCCGCGGAAGGCGGCAATGAGCACCGGGCGGCGCAGGTCGGGCCGCGTGGAGACGATCAGCTCCGACATTCTCGGAGTCTAGTCCGCCGCGATCGGCCGCCAGACGCGGGCGGCGAGACCGACCGTCCAGGCGAAGAGCAAGGCAGCCGTCGCGACATGGATGACGACCACCCACCACGGCACGGTGCCGTAGGTGCGGTACTGGGCCTCGCCGATCCCCATCTGGGCGACGAGGATCGCGAGCAGCCCCACGCAGCCGCGGAGCAACCAGGGGAACCGCCCGCGCCGGAGCCACGCCCAGCCCGCGAGCACGAGGAACACGATCCCGAAGGCGGCGACGGCACGCACGTGCCAGTAGACCGCCGGATAGAAGGATCCCAGCCGGGGCACGACCTTCCCTCCGTTGCTCCCCGGGAAGCGGCCCGCTGCGGTCGCAACGGTGCCGCTGACGACGAGAACGGAGACCGCAGCGAGAAGGGCCGTCCCTCCCGCACGGGCCAAGCCGGGCAGCGGAACGGCCGATCCGCGGACGAGCCGCGCCGCCTCGAGCAGCACGAGCACCGAGAGCCCGAGCACGATCAGCGTGAGCAGCAGGTGCGAGATCACGAGATACGGGTTCAGGTCGTAGTAGACGACGATCGCGCCGAACGGCGCCTGCGCGATCACTCCCACACAGACCGCGGTGGCGAGCCATTTCCCGCGACGCGAGAGGCCGCGCGTCAGCCAGGCCGCGACTGCGAGAGCGAGGGTCGTGAACACGGTGATCGCCGAGACGACCCGGTTCGAGAACTCGATGTACGAGTGGTAGCTCTGCGGCAAGGCATGCTTCGTCGTGCACGTCGGCCACTCGGGGCAGCCCAGCCCCGAGCCCGTGAGGCGAACGGTTGCGCCGGTCGCGACGATGAGGATGAGCACGCCGACGGCTGCGAACGCGACGCGCCGGAAGACGACCGGGGAGACGGTCTCTGCGAGCCGGCGCGGCAGAGCGGCCGATGCGGACCCCGCATGCACAGCTCGAGTGTAGAGCGCTTTCGCCGCCGTTACGGCTCGAGCAGGACGCCGGCGCCCTCTTCCACGGCGCCCACCCGGGCGAGGAAGAGGCCCGCGCGCTCGAACTCGGCCTCGAGCGAGAGCGCCTTCTCGGCCGGGAGCGTAACGAGCAGCCCGCCTGCCGTCTGCGCGTCGTACGCGAGCGCGAGCAGCTCGTCCGGCACGCCGTCGCTGGAGACGTGCGGGCCGGCGAAGTCGCGGTTGCGCGGATCGCCGCCGGTGCGGATGCCGTCGCGGGCGGCCTCGATCGCGCCCTCGAGCGCGGGCAGGGCCGAAGCCTCGAGCCGGATCCGGACGCCGCTCCGCTCCGCGGTCTCGTGCGCGTGCCCGAGCAGGCCGAAGCCGGTGACGTCGGTGACGGCGTTGGGCGTGAACGGCCGCAGCACCCGCGCGGCGCCGTCGTTGAGGGTCGTCATCCACTGCGCCGCCTCCGCGAGCTCGCCCTTCTGTGCGAGCACGAGCCCGGTGCCGAGCGGCTTCGTGAGGAAGACGGCGTCCCCCGGCCGCGCGCCGCTCTTGACCCACACCCCGTCGGGGTGGACGGTGCCGACGACGGCGAGGCCGTACTTCGGCTCGAGGTCGCGGATCGTGTGGCCGCCGGCGAGGATCGCGCCCGCGGCCCTGACCTGCTCGTCGGCTCCCGCGAGGACCGCCGCGACCAGATCGGTCGCGAGCTCCTCCGGGAAGGCCGCGATCGAGAGCGCGAGCAGCGGGGTGCCGCCCATCGCGAAGACGTCGTTCAGCGCGTTCGTCGCCGCGATCCGGCCGAAGAGCGTGGGGTCGTCGACGAGCGGCGGGAAGAAGTCGACCGTGAAGACGAGCGCGCGCTCGTCGTCGAGCCGGTAGACCGCGGCATCGTCGGCGGGATCGAGTCCGACGAGGAGATCCTCCGCCTCCGCGGGCACGAAGCCCTGCAACAGCTCCTCGAGCCGGGCGGCCGAGTACTTCGCCGCGCAGCCGCCGCCGGCGGTGAGGCTCGTGAGGCTCGCGGCTTCCACTGCCGTTTACTGTAGGCGCAATGGCCAAATCGTCGGCAAAGGCGGCACTGGTCACCGGCGGCTCGTCGGGCATCGGGCTGGCGATCGCGCGGATGCTGCGCGAGGAAGGGTTCGACCTGACGCTCGTCTCGCGCCGGCCGGAGCGGGTCGAAGCAGCAGCAGCCGAGCTCGGCGCCGCCGCCGTCGCAGCCAACGTGGCGGAGGTCGAGGACTGCAGGCGGGCCGTCGCCGAGCATCGCGAGCGGTTCGGCCGCCTCGACGTGCTCGTCAACTCCGCCGGCGTCGGCATCGGCGGCACGGTCGAGGACCTGCCGCTGAAGAGCCTCGACCTGCAGCTCGACGTCAACCTGCGCGGCCTCTTTCTCGTCACGCAGGCGGCGATTCCGGCGCTTCGCGAGTCCCGGGGCTGGATCGTCAACCTGGCCTCGATCGCAGGCACGGTTCCGACGCCGGGCCTCGCGACCTACAGCGCCACGAAGGCGGCGGTGATCGCGCTCACCCGGTCGCTGAACGAGGAGCTTGACGCGGACGGAGTGCGCGCGATAGCGCTCTGCCCGGGCTTCGTCGACACCCCGATGGCGCAGTGGTCGGGCATCGAGCCTGCCGAGATGATCCGTCCGGAGGACTGCGCCGAGGTCGTACGCATGTGCCTCCGCCTGAGCCCACGAGCACGCATACCGCAAGTCGTCGTCGAGCGCGCTTTTAGCTCGCGAAGCTAGCGCTTCGCTCGCTGGGGATAAGGGACTGCGCGGCCGGGAGACGCGGTCTCCCGGCCGCTCCGTGCTGTTCTCCTTTCACGTCCTGTGGCGCGAGCCTCCGGCCCTTCGTGGTGCTTTGCTTCGAGCGGTTCGAACCCCGCGTGGGTCGAGGCGGCAAAGCATTGGCACTGCACAAACCCAGGCAAGCCCTACAGCACGGAGCGGGCCGGAGACCGCGTCTCCGGCCCGCGCAGTTCCCTCGAAGCTATTCGGCGCGCAGGTAGTGCTCCAGGCCAGGAGCTGCGATGCGCAGCTCCCGCAGCGCGCGCGTCTCGAGCTGGCGCACCCGCTCGCGCGTGATGCCGAGTTGGGCGCCGACCTCTTCCAGCGTCTGCGGCACCTCGCCGTCGAGGCCGAAGCGAAGAGCGAGCACCCGGCGCATGCGGGGGTTGAGGCCGTCGAGCGCGCCCGCCAGCTCCCTCGCCCGGGCCTGTTCGGCGGACTGCTCGTGGGGTGCGAGCGAATGCACGTCCTCGATCAGGTCGCCGTAGAGGCTCTCGCCGTCGCCGACGGGCGTCTCGAGGCTGACCGGATTCTCCACGAGCTCGAGCAGCTCGCGCACCCGCTCCTCGGACTGCTGCGTCTCCTTCGCGAGCTCGGCGATCGACGGCTCGCGGTTGAGCTTCTGTGCCAGCTGGCGCCGTGCGCGCAGCAGCCGCCGGACCTGGTCTGCCACATGCACCGGGAGCCGGATCGTCCGGCCCTGGTCGGCGAGCGCGCGCGTTATCGCCTGGCGGATCCACCAGGTCGCGTACGTCGAGAGCTTGTAGCCGAGCTTGTAGTCGAACTTCTCCACGGCGCGGATGAGACCGAGGTTGCCCTCCTGAATCAGATCGAGCAGAGGGACGTTGGCCTTCGTGTAGTTGCGAGTGATCGCCATCACAAGCCGTAGATTCGACTCGATCAGCCGCTTCTTGGCCTCCTCGTCGCCCTCGTCCTTGCGGCGGGCGAGCTCGCGCTCCTCTTCGCGGGTGAGCAGCGCCCCGCCACCGATCTGGCGCACGTAGAGCTTGAGCGGGTCCTCCGACGGCGTGTGCCCGGACGGCCCCTCGGCCGCAAACGAAGACTCCATCGCCGTCTCTATCGGCTCCGTCCGGAAATGGCTTTAGAAAGCCCTAACCGACTTGGCCTACGGTGGCAGGGAACCGGTACCGATAAGGAGAAAGGCTTTGCCAGGACGAAATGTGCGGAATCGCCGGATATAGCCTCTCGTCACGGAGCGCCGTCGACCGGACGCTCGCGGCTCAGGCGCTCCTGGCCGGAATCGCCGACCGTGGCGCCGACGCCGTCGGGTACGCGTATCGCGGCGGCGAGGACGTGTATCCGGCGGTTCGCAAGCAGCGGACGCCCGCCAGCCGCATGCTCGGGCGGATCGATGTGCCGGCGGAGGCGACCGAGCTCCTCGTCCACGTTCGCGACTACACGAAGGGGCATCCCTCGATCGCGGCCAACAACCATCCCGTCCGGCACGGCCCGGTTGTGGGAATCCACAACGGGATCATCCTCAACGACGACGAGCTGCTCTCCCGGTACTCCTGCGCGCGAGCCGAGCCCCGAATGACCGTCGACTCCGAGGCGATCTTCGCGCTCGCGGCGCACTCGCAGAACGACCCGCGTGCACTCGAGGCTCTCGCCGGCTCGATGGCGACCGCCTGGCTCGACCAGCGCGAGCCCGGGACGGTGTTCGCCGCCCACGGCGTCGGTCGGCCGCTGTGGATCGGCCGGGGCCGCGAGGAGGTCTTCTTCGCCTCGACCCGCCCCGCGCTCGAGATCGCGTCGGAGTTCACGGGCGTGAAGCTGCGGCTCAGCGAGGTGCGCGACGGGACGTTCTTCGCGCTCCGGGAAGGCCGCGTCGCCCGCACCGCCCGCTTCCGGCCGGACCGCAGCTACGTCGAGGAAGGCTCTTTGCCCGCCGTCCGCGCGCCGGGCCAGAGCGCGTACTGCCTCGAGCGGCTCGCGCAGATCGCGGCCGCCGCGGCCTACTAGCTAGCAGGTAGGTCTCAGCGCGCCAGCGTCCCGTCGCTCGCGACGTCTCGTCCCTGCTCCGCGAGCCGCTGCCGCACGAGGAACTGGAAGGTCGACCAGGCGCCGCGGCGGGCGTCGAACATCCGGTAGACCTGCCACTCGGTGAGGAGCGAGTCGTCCTTGCGGCGCGCCTCGGCCCAGTCGGCGAACTTCGGCAGCCGGCCGAGCCTCTCGGCGAGCGCCACGCCCTGGTCGACGGCTCGCTCGAGCCGCTCCTCCCCCACCGGCACGTCGAACCCGGCCTCGCGGAGCGCGTTCGTGAGCGAGCCGAACGTGTGCCAGTACAGCGACTTCGACGGCAGCCGGCCCTTGTGCTCGTCGATGTCGCGGGCGGTGGGCGGCCGTCCGAGCTCCTCGCCGAGAGTGCGGAGGAGGCCGAGCAGCTCCTCTCGGGTCGCGAACCGGCGCGGCACGAGACCGGCCGCGCGCTTGGCCGCGTTCCACGAGCCGAAGTGCTCGATGACCGTTTGCGGATGCACCGCGGTGTCGGGGTCGGCCGCGAACTCGCGCATCGTCGGGGAGCGACCGAGGCGCTCGGCGCAGGCGACGATCTCCGCCACGATCTGCTCGTCCGTGTAGCGCTTGCGGATGCCGGCCTGGAACGCCGCGAGCTCCTGCGGATCGATCGAGGCGAGCGCCCGATAGCGGGGCTTCTCTGCCACGTCAATAATTTTAGAGCAAGCTGGTGAATCCGCAAGTAGTCTCGCGCAGGCATGTCTTGACTACGCTCGCGCGATGCGCCTCCGTCCCCCACTCTCGCTCGAGATCGCCGCTGCCCGCGGCGTCGCCGCGCTCTCGAGACGCCTCGGAGCAGGTGGCGGAACGACGATTCCCGGCCGGCTGCTCGCCGACTTCGACCGCGACGCGATCGACCGCCTGGCGGCTCGGCTGGCGGCCGGAAGCGCAGTCGTGTCGGCTACGAACGGCAAGACGACGACCACCGCGATGGCGGCCGAAATCCTGCGGCCTCGGCAACGGCTGGCTCACAACGCGGCGGGCGCGAATCTCGTCTCCGGGGTCGCCTCCACCCTGCTCGCCGCGGGCGACGCCGATCTGGGGCTCTTCGAGGTGGACGAGGCGGCCCTCCCGGAGCTCATCCGCCGTCTCCGCCCGCGTGCGGTCTGTCTCGGCAACCTCTTTCGCGACCAGCTCGACCGCTACGGCGAACTCGAGCTCGTCGCCGAGCGCTGGCGCGAGGCGGTGGCGGCGCTGCCCGCGGACGCCCGGCTCGTCTACAACGCCGACGACCCGCAGCTCGCCGCGGTCGGCAAGGCGCATCCCGCCGGCGTCGCCTTCGGTGTCGACGACCCGCGCGTGGCCCGTCCCTCGCTCCAGCACGCCGCCGACTCCAAGTACTGCGTCCGCTGCGGCACGCCGTACGTCTACGCGGCTGCGTACGTCGGTCACCTCGGCGACTACCGCTGCCCGCGCGGCGACCACGCGCGACCCGGGCTAGAGGTCGCCGCGCGGGACGTCTCCCTGCACGGCCTCGAGCGGGCGTCGTTCCGGCTCGACACACCGGAAGGATCCCGGCGCGTCGAGCTGGCTCTGCCCGGCCTCTACAACGTCTACAACGCCGTCGCGGCCGCGGCCCTCGCGCGGTCGCTTGGCGCGGAGCTCGACGAGATCGTCGCGGGACTGGAGCGCTTCTCCGCGGCGTTCGGCCGGTTCGAGCGCATCGCGGTCGGCGAGAAGCGGATCCTCCTCCTCCTGATCAAGAACCCCGCGGGCGCGAACGAGGCCGTGCGGACGCTCGTCGACGGCGGAGCGCCGAAGGTGCTCGTCGCTGCCCTCAACGACGAGATCGCGGACGGGCGCGACGTCTCGTGGATCTGGGACGTCGACTTCGAGCCGCTCTTCCCCGGGCTGCGGACGCTCGTCGCGAGCGGCTCGCGCGCGGCCGAGCTCGCGCTTCGCTTCCGCTACGGCGGGCTCGACGAGGCAGCGATCGGGGTCGAGCCGGACCTCGGAGCGGCGCTCGACCGTGGGCTCGAGCTGACGCCGGACGGCGGCGAGCTCGTGGTCCTCCCCACCTATACCGCGATGCTCGGCCTGCAACGGATTCTCGCGTCGCGGGGGCTCGCGAGGCCCTACTGGGAGCGCTCGGGATGACGACCATCCGCGTCGGCCACCTCTACCCCGACTACCTCAACATCTACGCCGACCGCGGCAACATCGCCGTCCTCACGCGCCGCGCCGCGCTGCGCGGCCACGAGCTCGAGGTGACCGGGCTCGGGCTGGGAGACGCGGTCGTGCCCGGCGCGCACGATCTCTACTACGTGGGCGGCGGACAGGACCGCGAGCAGCTGCTCGTCGCCGAGGATCTCGCGCACAAGGCGAGCTCGCTGCGCGAGGCGGTCGCCGGCGGCGCGGCGCTGCTGGCCGTCTGCGGCGGCTATCAGCTCCTCGGCCGCGGGTATCGCGGCTTCCACGGCGAGGACATGCCCGGCATCGGCCTCCTCCCCCTCGAGACGGTCGCGGGCGAGCGCCGCATGATCGGCGACGTCCTGCTGGAGTGCGAGCTCGAGCCGGGAGAGAAGCGGACGCTGGCCGGGTTCGAGAACCACGCGGGCCGCACGCGCCTCGATCCCGGCGCCGAGCCGCTCGGGCGCGTGCTCGCCGGCTTCGGCAACGACGGCGAGAGCGGCTACGAGGGGTGTCGCGCAGGACGTGTGATCGGCACCTACCTCCACGGGCCGCTTCTGCCGCGGAACGGGTGGCTCGCCGACTGGCTGCTCGCGCAGGCGCTCGCGCATCGGCTCGGCGCCGACGAAGCGGCTTCGTTCGAGCCGCTGCCCGACGACCTCGAGCAGCAGGCGCACGAGGTCTCCGCCGCCCGGGCCCGCTCCCGCGGCGGCCGGTTCGACTAGCCGCTCTGCGCGACCTTGAGAACCTTCTCGACCGCGACCCGGAGCGGCCCGGGAACCTCGCCGTTGCCGCGATAGCGCAGCCACGCCTTCTGCGGCTTGCGGCCGCGCGTGCTCGCCCGCAGCCCGGACACGCTTTCGAAGTCGGGCGTGAGCACGACGGTGCGCCGGCTTCCGGCGACCTCGCGGATCTGGCGGTTGACGACCCGTTCTGAGTCGACGGGCGAGACGCCGCGTGGCGCGTCGCGATCGTGGACGACGACGTACGGGATGCTGCACGCGTTGCAGATGCGGGCGAAGAGCGGCATGTTGCCCTTGCCGCCGCACTCGAGGACGAGAATCCCCTCCTTGTCGGCGTCGACGCCGAGCGCTTCGAAGACGAGGGGGAAGGTCATCTTCTCGGTCCGCCCCTCGACGAGCACCGCGCAGCGTGCGAGGAAGAGCTCCGCCCGGTGACTGTCGAACTCCGACAGGGCGCGGAACGTCTCGGCCTCCGCCAGCGGATCGGGCTGGAAGAGCGACGTCCCGCCGGTCGGCGTGTGGCGGACGAGCGCCAGCTCCTCGAGCTTGTCCACGCTGAGGAAGACGGGCGCGTGGGTCGAGTAGAGAAGCTGGTTGCCCGCCTGCGCGAGCGCCCGCAGCAGGCCGTAGAGGTGGCGCTGGGCATGTGGGCTGAGGTAGAGCTCCGGCTCCTCGATCAGGAGCACGAAGTGACGTAGGTTCGAACCGAGCAGCCGCTCCATGCCGGCGACGAGGGCAAGGCCTCCGTCCGCCGCGGCCCAGTGCCGGTCGACCGCCGGCGGCTGGAAGAGCTCGGCGACCTCGGCCGCGCCGCGACCGGTGGCCGGCGCGACGAGCGTCCGCGAGCGGAGGTTCGCGGGCAGGAAGAGCACGGGCGGCGCTCCCGCGCGATTGAGGTTGAGCGTGTCGGGCGGCCGCGCGTCCAGGAAGATCGTCCCCCTCGCGACGTCGGCCTCGAGGTGGATCCGTCCACCCGCACCGTCACGGGCGACGTCGTCGATCGTCGGCGGCGGCGCGGCCGCTTCGAGCAGCGTCCAGATCGCCGTCAGCACCGTGGACTTTCCGCTCGAGGCCTCCCCGACGAGGGCGCAGACCGAGCCGGGCGAGACCTCGAGCTCGCGCGCCGCGCGATACCCCTGGATCGAGACACGCCTGAGCGGCGGCATCACAGTGCCCGCGACCACATCACGGGGCCCACAGCGCTCCGAGGTAGACGGCGGGGTCGCCGGGCTGCCAGCGGCGGAGGAAGCGCTGGATCGGCGGGTGCAGCACGACGTCGTCGAGCTCCGCCGGGTCGAACAGGCGGTGGCCTCGCACGGCGGCGTCCGTCGAGGTGACCCGCTCGAGCGACCTGCCCGAGAGGTCGGCGGCGAAGATGATGTGAACGACGTGCCGGCCGACGAACACCCGCTGAGGCGCGATCGAGTCGACGACGGCCACCGGGCCCTCGAACGTAAGGTCGTCGGCGATCCCCACCTCCTCCTCCAGCTCCCTGCGTAGGCCCTCGACGAGGCTCTCGCCGCTGTTCACGCCGCCGCCCGGCAGCAGCCAGTACTCCCCGCGCCCGGTCTTCTCGTGGCGGCAGAGGAGCACGCGGTCCTGCCAGCGGAGGATCGCGGAGACGCGAATGCGGGGCTCGAGCGGCATCAGTGGGCCGAGCTGCCGAACCCCTTCTCGTCGCGCTCGCTCGCGGGCAGCTCGCTGACCTCCACCGGCTGCGGAGTCGCAACCGGGAGGACGACGAGCTGGGCGATCCGCATCCCTGGTTCGACGACGAAGGTCTGCTCGCGGTCGGTGTTGAGAAGCACGACCCGGAGCTCGCCCCGATAGCCGGCGTCGATCAGGCCCGGCGAGTTGACGACGGAGATCCCGTGACGCGCGGCGAGCCCGGAACGAGGCTGGATGAAACCGGCGTGCCCGGCCGGGATGGCGACGGCGATCCCGGTGCCGACGACCGCGCGCGCTCCCGGCTCGAGCTCGACCCGTTCGCTCGCCGAGAGGTCGAGACCCGCGTCGCCGTCGTAGGCGCGGGCGGGCACGACGGCGTGCTCGCCGACGCGAACGACGGGAAGCTCGCTCACTTCGCCTTTCGGCGCCGTTCCGGCTCCGCCTCGGCGACGAGATACGGCGCATAGCGGTGCAGCTCGCGCCGCGGCAGCCGGGCGACGACGAGCACACCCTCGGGCGTGTCCTCCCGCTCGTCGATCGGCGCGCCGAGCGCGTAGAGCTCGTTGAGTCGTCCCCCCTCCTCGTACGGCAGGAGCAGACGCACGCGCTCGAACCGCTCGCCGAACCGCTCGGCGATGCGGGTCCGCAGCACGTCCAGCCCTTCGCCGGTGAGCGCGGAGATCTGCAGCGCGTCCGGGTACCGGTTGGCGAGCCGGCGCCGGCCGAGGGTATCGACGGCGTCGACCTTGTTCACGACGAGCTCGACGGGGAGCTCGTCGGCGCCGATCTCCCGCAGGACGGAGTCGACGGCGGCGATCTGCTCGACGAGCTGCTGCTCGGCGGCCGATCCGTCGACCACGTGCAGGACGAGGTCTGCCACGAGCGTCTCCTCGAGCGTGGCGGCGAAGCCCTCGACCAGCTGGTGCGGGAGGCGGCGGACGAAGCCGACCGTGTCGGTGACGAGGTAGCGCCGGCCCTCGTGGTCGAAGCCGCGGGTCGTCGGATCGAGCGTCTCGAACAGGCGGTCGCGGACCGAGACCTCGGCGTCGGTGAGCGCATTGAGAAGTGTCGACTTGCCGGCGTTCGTGTAGCCCGCGAGCGCGACGGACGGCGTCTCGGTGCGGCGCCGCTCCTTGCGGCGGATGTCGCGCTGGCGGCTGAGCTTCCGCAGCCGCTCGCGGAGTTGCACGACCCGGCGCCGCGCGAGGCGGCGATCGGTCTCGAGCTGTGACTCACCCGGGCCTCGGGTGCCGACGCCGCCGCCGAGACGCTCGAGGTGCTGCCACATGCCGCGCATCCGCGGAAGGTTGTATTCGAGCTGAGCGAGCTCGACCTGGAGCTTGCCGTCGGCGGTCACGGCGTGCTGCGCGAAGATGTCGAGGATCAGCTGCGTCCGGTCGACCACCCGCGCCTGCAGCGCGTTCTCGAGCGTCTTCTGCTGCGGCGGGCTCAGCTCGTCGTCGACGATGAGGACCTCGGCGCCGGCATCGCCGTACGCGGCCTTGAGCTCTTCGAGCTTCCCCTTGCCGACGTACGTGCGCGGGTCGGGGAGACGGCGATGCTGGACGACCCGGCCCACCGCCTCGACACCGGCGGTCCACGCGAGCTCCTCGAGCTCGGCGAGCTCGTCGCCGCCGTCCGCTCCGGGTGCGAGCACGGCGAGGACGAGCCCACGCTCGGGCTCCGCCCAGGAGCGCTCGGGCTGTCTCACCGCCATCCGGCGGTCATTATGACTCCTGCCATGCCGGCCTCCGATCTCGCGAACAGAACGCTCGAGCTCGTCGACGTGTCCTCGGAGAGCCGCCACGAGCGCGCCGCGATCGAGCTCGTGCGACGCCGTCTACCCGGTGAGGCGCTCTACGACGACGGCGAGGCGATCGTCTGGGGCGACCGGTGTGCGCCGGTCGCGCTCGCGGGCCACGTCGACACGGTGCCCGCGCAGGAGAACATCCCGGGTCGCGTCGCCGACGGCGCGGTGCACGGCCTCGGGGCGAGCGACATGAAGGGCGGCGTGGCGGTGATGCTCGAGCTCGCGCGCGCCGTGGTGCCGGCCCGGTACGTGTTCTTCACAAGGGAGGAGGTTCCGCTCGACGAGAGCCCGCTTCCGGGCGTCTTCGAGAGCGGCGTCCTCGCCGGCACCGAATTGGCCGTCGTGCTCGAGCCGACGGACGCGATCCTCCACGCCGGCTGCCTCGGGAACCTGCAGGCGCGGGTCGACTTCCACGGGGAGAGCGCCCATTCGGCCAGACCCTGGACGGGTCGGAACGCGATTCACGCGCTCGCGGCAGGGCTGGCGCCCCTCGCCCAGCTCGAGCCGCTGGACGTCGAGCTCGACGGGCTCGTCTATCGCGAGGTGCTGAGCGTTGTTCGCGTCGAGGGGGGGATCGCACAGAATGTGGTGCCCGCGCTGGCGTCGGCAGAGCTGAACTTCCGTTACGCGCCCGGCCGGACCCGCGGCGAGGCCGAGGCACGCCTCCGCGAGCTCGTTCCTGCGGGCGAGCTACACGTCCTCCACAACTCCCCGTCGGCGCCGCCGGCGCTCGGAAACCCGCTCGTCGAGCGCCTCCGTAAGCTCGTGCCGGAGGTCGCGCCGAAGCAGGCATGGACCCCGGTGGCGCAGTTCGCCGAGCAGGGCATCGACGCGATCAACTACGGCCCGGGCGCCACTGCGTACGCCCACCGGCAGGACGAACTGATCCCGATCGCGAACCTGCACGCGGTGTACGAGACGCTGGCTAGGTTCCTCTCGTGATCAATCCCGTGCTGGCCGAGATGGCCGTGTATCCGTTCACGCGGCTGGAAGAGGAGCGGCGCAGGCTGCTGGCGGCCGGCGTCGAGGTGATCGACTTCGGCAAGGGCGATCCGAACGAGCCGACGGATCCGATGATCCGGCAGGCGCTCGTCGATGCGCTGCCGGAGCGCGCGCCGTATCCCCTCGCCCAAGGCCTGCCGGAGCTGCGGGAGGCGGCGGCGGGCTGGGTCGAGCGGCGGTTCGGCGTGGCCGTCGACCCGGAGCGCGAGATCGTGCCCACGTACGGTTCGAAGGAGGCGATCTTCTCGCTCGCGCAGGTGCTCGAGACGGGCGGCCGGGTCGTCGCGTTCGGCGAGCCGGCATACCCGGTCTACGAGCGCGGCGCGGTCTTTGCCGGCGCCGACGTGCGGATGCTGCCGCTCCGGCGTGAGAACGGCTTCCTGCCGGACCTCGACGAGCTGGACGACGACGTCGCACTCGTCTGGGTCAACTACCCGCACAACCCGACCGGCGTCACCGCGTCCCGCGACTTCTACGACGAGCTCGCGGTGGCAGCCGAGCGGCACGACTTCGTCGTGGGCTCCGACGAGGCCTACACGGAGCTCTGGTTCGACGAGCCGCCGCCGTCCGCGCTGCAGGCTGCCGACCGCTCACGCATCGTCGTCTTCCAGACCCTGAGCAAGCGCTCGTCGATGACCGGCTACCGCTCGGGGTTCGTCACCGGGCCGCCCGAGATCGTCGCGGCGCTGAAGGCGTACCGACCGACCGTGGGGACGGCGCCGCAGGAGTTCGTCCAGCGCGCGTCGGTCGTGGCGTGGGACGACGAGCGTCACGTCGAGGAGACGCGCGCACGCTATCGAGCGAAGCGCGACGTCCTGATCCCGGCGATCGAGAGCCGCGGCTGGGAAATCGCCGCCAGCGAGGCGACGATGTACCTCTGGGTGGCCGGGCCGGATCCTGGCGCGCTGCTCGAGCGAGGGCTCATCGTGTCGCCGGGCGAGATGTTCGGGCCGAGCGGCTCGGGTTATGTCCGTTTCGCCCTCGTGCCGACCCTCGAGGAGTGCGAGCGGGCGGCGGAGATCCTGCGGGAGGTGGCCTGATGGACGTCGACGCGACCATCGCCGCACTCGACTCGGGCGAGGTGCGGGTCGCGGAGAAGGTCGACGGCGAGTGGCGCGTGAACGAGGAGGCGAAGGCGGCGATCCTCGAGTACTTCCGGGTACGCAAGGTCGAGCCGATCGAGGTCGGCCCGTTCGAGTATCTCGACAAGATCCCGCTCAAGCACGATCACGCCGAGCGGGGCGTCCGTGTCGTGCCCCCCGCGACGGCACGCTACGGATCGTTCCTCTCCCCCGGCGTGATCCTCATGCCGAGCTACGTCAACATCGGTGCGTGGGTCGGGCCGAACACGATGGTGGACACGTGGGCCACGGTCGGGTCGTGCGCGCAGATCGGAGCCGACGTGCATCTCGCCGGTGGCGTCGGCGTCGGCGGCGTGCTCGAACCGGTGCAGGCCCGCCCGGTGGTCGTCGAGGACGGAGCCTTCATCGGATCGCGTTGCATCCTCACCGAGGGGGTCTTGATCGGCGAGCGCGCGGTGCTTGCACCGAACGTCTCGCTCACCGGTTCGGTGCCGGTGATCGACGTGACCGGCCCTGAGCCCGCCGAGCATCGCGGGTACGTCCCGCCGCGAGCGGTCGTCGTCCCCGGCACGAGGCCGAAGGAGTTCCCTGCGGGGACGTACGAGGTGGCGTGCGCTCTCGTCGTCGGCTGGCGAAGCGCGCAGACCGACCTGAAGACGAGCCTGAACGACGTGCTTCGCGAGTTCGAGATCGGGGTATGAGCGCTGCGCGCGCTGGGCAGCGGCTCGGCGACCTTCGGGGGCGCACGCCCCCGCCCAGGGTGGGTAGCTCTCCCTCCGCCCTCGGAGCCGACGATATCGCGGAACACGTTACGCGGTCGTGCCAGCTTCCGGCCTGAAGCCCGGCAATTCCTCGACAGGCTCGGCGGGGCCGGTCAGCCACGCGCGGCCCTCGGCGAGCCGCACGCGAAGGTCACCGCCCGGGAAGTGCACGATCACCTCGCCGTCGCCGTGGGTGGCGGCAGCAACGGCCACGGCGCTCGTGCCGGACGCGGTCGTCTCCCCCACACCGCGCTCCCAAACACGAGCTGTGACCTCTCCGGGCCGATCCACCCGCGCGACCTGGACGTTCGTCCGCTGCGGAAACCGCGGATGCGTCTCGAGCTGGGGGCCGAGCTCCCCGATCCGGCGCGGGTCGCCGACCACGACCGCGTGGGGATTGCCGACCCCCACCACGGTCAAGTCGATCCCGTCGACCGTCTCTGGCGGCCCGACGTCCACCGGCCCCAGCTCCGACTCGTAGAGGTCGTTCTCGGCCTGCGTCACGGCGACGGTCCGAGGCCCGACGTGGACCCGCACCCGCGAGGCGCCGTTCCGTCGCATGAGCCAGGCCGCCGCGATGCGCGTGCCGTTGCCGGACATCTCGGCGTGTGAGCCGTCCGGGTTGACGATGCCGACCGTCACCTCGTCGCCGGCGACGGATAGGACCTCGACGGCGCCGTCCGTATCGGACAGGTCGATGCCGGTCGCCGACCCCTCAACGACGAGGTAGACGTTCCCGTGTGCGTGCCAACGCGACAATCTCAGCTGCGGTCTCCTTCGGCGGCCGGTCCGCCGCGACCATAACGAGCCCCTCGAGGCGCCGCAGCCACTTGCGCTGATAGGCGGCATACCGGCGCGTGCGCACGACGAGCGCGTCGAGTGCCTCTGCGCGCGGGAGCCTTGCGACCTCGTGCAGGCCGATGATCTTCCTCGCTGTCGCGGACGGCTCGGCCCGAAGGGCGCTCCGCACTTCGTCCTCGACCCCGGCCTCGAACATCCGCCTCGTCCGCTCGGCGATCCTTCGCTCGAGCTCGGCCTTCGGGACCTCCAGGCCGATCAGCAGCGTCGGATGCCGCCAGGCGCCGCCGAACAGCCTCTCCCGCTGCGGGACGAGTGAGCGGCCCACCTCCGCGAGCTCGAGCGCCCTGACGACGCGTCGGCGATCGTTGGGGTGGACGCGCGCCGCGGCAACCGAGTCCAGGCCGGCGAGGTGGGCGTGTGCCGCGGCCGCGCCGGAATCGTCGTACAGCCGTTCCCAGCGCTCGCGAGCGCCTGCGGTCGGCGCCGGTGGCAACTCGAGTGCGGCGAGGGCCGCGCGGAAATACAGGCCGGTACCGCCCACGACGAGCGGCGTCCTGCCGGCCGCGAGGATCTCGTCGATCGCAGCATGCGCAAGCGGCGCGTACTCGCCCACAGACGCCGCGTGTGAGAGCGGCCAGATCCCGACCAGCCGCTCGGGCCTCGACGACCGATTCGTGAGGATCGGCACGCGCTCGTACACCTGCATCGCGTCGGCCGAGACGACTTCGGCCGGGATCAACTCCGCCACCGCCGCGGCGACATCGGACTTACCGCTCGCCGTGGGGCCGAAGAGCCCGATGACGAGCACGACCTCAGGCCACGGCGAGCGCGAGCTGCGCGCCGGCGAGCGTCGTCGACGTCGCACTCGCGATCGCGACGGAAACGAGCTCTCCGGGAGCGGCGTCGCCGCTGAAGTTGACGGTCGTGTTCCGGCGCGTCCGCCCGCGCAGGAGCTCCGGCTCGGTACGGCTTGGGCCTTCGACGAGGACTTCCTCGACACCGCCCACGCGCCCTCCGTTGCGCTCGGCTGCACCGCGCTGCACGAGCTCGACGAGCCGTTCGATGCGCCCGCGCTTCAGCTCGTCGGCCACCTGATCCGGCATCGCGGCCGCCTCGGTGCCGGCGCGCGGGGAGTAGACGAACGTGAAGGCGCCGTCGAAGCCGACCTCCTCGACGACCTCGAGCGTCTCGAGGAAGTCGTCTTCGGTCTCACCGGGGAAGCCGACGATGATGTCGGTGGTGAGGGCGAGGTCCGGGATCGCGGCTCGCAGCTCTCCGACGAGGCGCAGGTACCGCTCGCGGGAGTACGTCCGCCGCATCGCCTTGAGGATGCGGCTCGATCCGGACTGGAGAGGCAGGTGCGCGTGCTCGCAGACGGCAGCGCACTCGGCCATCGCTGTGATCACGTCGCGCCGGAAGTCCTTCGGGTGCGGGCTCGTGAAGCGGATCCTCTCGATCCCGGCGATGCCGTCGACCGCGCGCAGGAGGTCGGCGAAGCTCGAGCCGACGTCCCGGCCGTACGAGTTCACGTTCTGGCCGAGAAGCGTCACCTCGCGGACGCCATCGGCGGCCAGGCGCTCGACCTCGGCAACGACCTCGCCGGGGCGCCTGGACGTCTCCCGCCCGCGAACCGCCGGGACGATGCAGTACGAGCAGACCGAGTTGCAGCCCATCGAGACCTGGACCCAGGCCTGGAAGCGCCGCTCCCGGTGCGCCGGGAGCCCGGCCGCGAACGCTCGCTCGTCGCCGGTGCCGAACGCACCACGCGCGATCGCCTCGCCACCCGCGCCCAGCCAGGCGCCGAGGTGGGAGATCGTGCCCGGACCGAACGCGACGTCGACGTCCGGATAGAGCGCGAAGAGCCGCTCCCGCTGAGCCTCGGCGTAACAACCGCCGACGGCCACGATCGTCCCCGGCCGCTCGCGCTTCAGCTTCGCTGCGTTGCCCATGTGCGCCGCAAAGCGTGTGTCGGGCTTCTCTCGGATCGTGCACGTGTTCAGGACGATCACGTCCGCCTGATCCTGAGAGGGGGCTTCCCCGAGGCCGAGCTCTTCGAGCAGGCCCTTGATCCGCTCGGAGTCGTGTGCGTTCATCTGACAGCCGAACGTCGTGACGTGGTACCGCTTCACGGCGCGTAGGGTAGCCCGGCCCGCTACGCAGCCTGGATCGGCGAGTCGGCCGCGGGCTGCTCGACGTGAACTGCCCCGTGGTTCTTGGCGACGTCGACGGCGCGGCTCTCGCGGATCACGGTGACCTTCACCTGGCCGGGATACTCGAGCCGGTCCTCGATCTCCCGCGCGATCCCGTGGGCGAGCAGGGCGGCTTCGTCGTCGTCCACGTTGCCCGGGCTGACGATGACCCTGATCTCGCGCCCCGCCTGCAAGGCGTAGACCTTCTCGACGCCGGGCTTGGACGCGGCGAGCTCCTCCAACGCCTCGAGGCGCTTGATGTACTGCTCGAGGCTCTCGCCGCGCGCGCCGGGACGGCTCGCCGAGACCGCGTCCGCTGCGATCAGCAGCACGGCCTCGACCGTCTGCGGCTGCACCTCGTAGTGGTGCGCCTCGATGGCGTGGACGACGCCCTGCGACTCGCCGTGGCGACGCGCGAGCTGGGCCGAGATGAGCGCGTGCGATCCCTCCACCTCGTGCGTCATCGCTTTGCCGATGTCGTGGAGCATCGCGGCCCGCTTCGCCGTCTGGACGCTCGCCTCGAGCTCGGTCGCCATGATCCCTGCGAGGTGGACGACCTCCAGCGTGTGCTTGAGGACGTTCTGGCCGTAGCTCGTCCGGAAGCGCAGCCGGCCCAGGACTTGCACGATCTCCTCCGGGAACGGCCCGCAGTTTGCCTCGAAGACCGCCTGCTCGCCGGCCTGGCGGACGACCTCCTCGACCTCCGCCTTCGACTCGTAGTACGTCTCCTCGATCCGTGCCGGGTGGATCCGGCCGTCTTCGAGGAGCTTGGAAACCGTCAGGCGCGCAACCTCGCGCCTGAGCCCGTCGAACGACGAGAGGACGACGGCGTGCGGCGTGTCGTCGACGATGAAATCGACGCCGGTGAGGTGCTCGAGCGCCCGGATGTTGCGGCCCTCTCGCCCGATGATCCGGCCCTTCATGTCGTCCGAGGGCAGCTCGACCACGGTCACCGTCGTCTCGGCCGTGTGGGTCGCGGCGACCCGCTGCAGCGCGTCGGCCACGAGGTTGCGGGCTCGGCGCTTCGACTCCGCGCGGGCCTCGTCCTCGAGCGTCCGGACACGTCGCGCAAGCTCGTGGCGGGCCTGCTCCTCCCCGCGCTCGAGCAGCAAGGCCCTTGCCTCGGCCTGCGTCAGGGCCGCGACCCGTTCGAGCTCCGCGAGCTGGGCGTTCTTCGTCTCCTTCAGCTCCTCCTGGAGCGCGCGGACATGCTCTTCGCGGTCGGCGAGCCCCTGGTCCCGGCGCGCCAGCTCCTCGAGCTTCTTCTCGATCTCGAGCTCCTTGGCGAGGACGCGCTCCTCGATCTTCATCACCTGCGCCCGCCGGTCGGTGAGCTCCGCGTCGATCTCGCTTCGCAGCCGGACCGCCTGTTCACGCGCCTCGACCTGCGCCTCCCGCCGCACCGCGTCGCTCTCGCGTCGCGCGTCGTCGAGCAGCTGATCGCGGATGCGGCGCGCCTTCGCCACGCCGGTCGTGCCGAAGACCGAGACGGCCAGGAGCGCGAGGGCGATCCCTCCTGCGATCCCGATGGCGATTCCGATCCCGATCAGCACTGCCGGCTCCTCGGTCGGGGACCCAGCCGCCTGTGGCGACACGTTCCATCCGGCGCCGGGCCTGGCCGGCAGCGATCCGAGAAGCCTCTCTCCGGCAGGCGGCGCTGCCGGACAGTCGCTGCGCTACCGCGCGCGCAACCTCCGAGTGGTCGGGCTAGAGCGGTTGATCATCGGATTGGGTTTCGGAAAAGCTGCTTTTGCAGGCAAAACGTCGAATCGAATGTGCGGGAATCCTATCGCGTCGCGCCGCTATTGCGCAAACGGGCTGCCGATCTCGTCGAGCGTCTCCCGGGAGAAACCACGACCTGCGAGGCGGCGGATGGTCTTGGCCGTCGGCGCGGCGCCGCCCAGGTGCCGCTGGGCTCGGTCGACCTCCGGCTCCAGCGTCGAGAGCGCTTCTACGACCGTCTCGGCAGGGATCAGCCGCTTCCGGAGGTCGGCTCGAATCGCCGCGTCGCCGTAACCGCGGTGCGCCATGACGTCCGCACGCGCCTGGGCGAGCCGGAGGTCGTCGACGAGCCCTGCGCGATCCAGGGTCGCGAGCGCTTCCTTACGCGCATCGCGGGCGTGGCCCGCCCGCACCAGCCGCTGCTCGAGCTCGCCTCGCGATCGTCCGCTCGTGGCGAGCGTTCGCGTCGCCCCGGCCAGCGCCCGCGCGCGGCGCACCTCGCGTGCGAGGTCGCGTGCCGCGTGCCGGTCGAGGGGACGACCGACGGCGAGCCCGACCCGCACCACCGCGTCCGTGGGCAGGACGCGCCATGGCCGGCCGTCGAGCTCGACGGCGACGCGGCCGCGCTTCCGCTCGCGGAGCCCGGTGACGGTCGGGGTCACGCCTCTGCTTCGGCCGCCGCGAGCGCCTCCGCCGCAACCTCCGCCTTGCCATTCGCCGCCGCGGACTCCTCGGCGGCGATGGGCAGCAGCCGGGCGGACGCGACCTGATCGGAGCCGAGCTCCGTCTGGATCTGCTGGAGGATTCCCTGCGTCACGTCCGGGTGCTCGCGGAGGAAGGCTGTCGCGTTCTGGCGTCCCTGGCCGAGCCGCTCGTCGCCGAAGCTGAAGTACGAGCCGGACTTCGTGACGACCTTGCGGTCGAGCCCCGAGTCGAGGACGGTGCCCTCCCAGGAGATGCCCGAGCCGTAGATGATGTCGAACTCCGCCTGCTTGAACGGCGGCGCGACCTTGTTCTTCACGACCTTGACGCGGACCCGGTTCCCGAACGCCTCGACGCCCTCCTTGAGCGTCTCGATCCGGCGGATGTCGAGCCGCACGGAGGAATAGAACTTCAGGGCGCGGCCGCCCGGCGTCGTCTCGGGATTCCCGAACATGACGCCGATCTTCTCGCGCAGCTGGTTCGTGAAGATGCAGATCGTGTCGGTGCGGTTGAGGGTGCCGGCGAGCTTGCGCAGCGCCTGGCTCATGAGACGCGCCTGGAGGCCGACGTGGGAGTCGCCCATCTCGCCCTCGATCTCGGCCTTCGGCGTCAGGGCGGCGACCGAGTCGACCGCGACGACGTCGAGAGCGCCCGAGCGGATGAGCAGCTCGGCGATCTCGAGCGCCTGCTCGCCCGTGTCGGGCTGCGAGACGAGGAGGTTGTCGATGTCGACCCCGATCCGCTTCGCGTACGTCGGGTCCATCGCGTGCTCGGCGTCGATGAAGGCGCAGATGCCGCCGCGCCGCTGAGCCTCGGCGATCACGTGGTAGACGAGGGTCGTCTTACCGGAGGACTCGGGGCCGAAGATCTCGACGATGCGGCCCCTGGGCAGGCCGCCGATCCCGAGTGCGAGATCGAGCGCGAGCGAGCCCGTGGAGACGGCGCCGACCGAGACCGCGGCGCGGTCGCTCATCTTCATGACCGAGCCCTTGCCGAACTGGCGCTCGATCTGACCGAGCGCGACGTCGAGTGCTTCCTGCCTGTCCACCTCTCAGCCTCCTAAAGCGACAGATTCCAAGACTTCGTACTCCGCCCCGCCGGGACGCAGCCGTGATAGGTAAGCAGCCGCGTCGGACGGAACAAACGTTCGCCGCGGCGGGAGCTCCGGCCGCAACCGCGGACGCTCGCGCCAGCGCGCGACCGTGAGGTGCGGCAGCCAGGACCGATTCTCACGGCGGTAGACGCCGAGGCGCTCCAACCGCGCCTGGACCGTCCCCGCGAGCAGCGACCCGGCACCTTCCTCGTCGTCGAGGACGAGCATGCCGACGCTTCGCGTCTCTCGGTAGCGGAGGAGCGTGAGACGGATCTCCCCGGCCTCTGCGGCGGCCTCTCGCAGCGCACCGACGATCGCCTCGAGCTCGCCGACCGGCCGGCGGCCGAGGAACGCGAGCGTGACGTGCAGGTGCTCTCGAGGGACCAGACGGACTTCCGAGAGCTGTTCACGCTGCCAGCGCTCGACCTCGTCGACGACGTCGGCGGGGATGCGCAGCGCGAGGAAGAGGCGGAGCCGTTCATCGCCGCTCACGCTAGCCGTCGAATTCACGCAGCTTCGTCGCGGCTCCCCGTCAAGAGCGCACGCAGGAGGTGGAGGGCGGTGACGGTCGCGCGCACGCGAATCTGCTCGCGCTCACCAGGCAGGTCGAGCGTGCGAACGAGCGCCCCGTCCGGCCCGGAGGCGTGGAGGTGCACGCGCCCGACGGGCTTCTCCGGCGTGCCGCCGCCGGGGCCGGCCACGCCCGTCACCGAGACGGCCACGTCCGCACCGAGCCGGCGACGCGCTCCCTCAGCCATCGCTTCTGCGACCTCGGCCGACACCGCGCCGTGCTTCGCGAGCAACTCTCCAGGGACGTCGAGCTCGGAGCGCTTCACGTCGTCGGCGTAGGCGACGATCCCGCCGATGAAGCTCGCACTCGAGCCCGGAATGCCGGTGAGTCTCGCGCCGACCATCCCGCCCGTGCACGACTCGGCGGTTGCGAGACGCAGCCCGCGCGCTTCCGCAAGCGCGAGCACGAGCTCCTCGACGCGCCTCTCGTCGCGCCCGAAGAGCCACTTTTCGAGCCGTTGGGCGAGGCCCGCCTCGAGCCGATCGGCGCGCTCGTCGGCCCCCGGCTCGACGACGAGATCGACGTGGATCTCGAACTCCCGCGCACAGATCGTCGCCTCGACGCCGTCGCCGTCGCCTCCCGCCTCATCGAGCGCCCGCGCCACGGCTGATTCGCTCACGCCGAACAGCCGCAACACGCGCCGGCCGGGCGGCCGCGTGCGCTCGAGCAGCTCACGCACCGGTTCGCTCGCGAGGGCGCTCGGCCACAGGCGGCGCAGCTCGCCGGGCGGACCCGGCAGGACGACAACGACACAGCCGGACGGCGCCCGGAAGACGAGGCCCGGCGCCGTGCCCGCAAGGCCGATCGAGACGGCAGAAGCCGGACGCGTGGCCTGCTTCGTCACGCCCGGCGAGAAGTCGGCGTACGGCCTCCTGAGCCGCTCCGCGACAGCGCGCGAGATCGATTCGATCTCCCGTTCGAGCGCCTCGTCCACCACGAGCTCGAGCCCGGCAGCGCGTGCGAGGAGCTCGACGGTGCGGTCGTCGTGCGTCGGGCCGAGGCCGCCGGAGACGAGGCAGGCATCCGCCGCCAGCCCCTCGCGAAAGGCCGACTCGAGCTCGGCCGGGTTGTCTCCCACGATCGTGATGCGGGCCGGCTCGAGCCCGTGTCGCAGCGCCTCGGCGGCAAGGAAGGGGCCGTTCCGGTCCGTGCGCTCGCCGCGGACGAGCTCGCTGCCGGTGACGACGACGACGGCGCGTGGGCGCCGGGTCACCCGCGAAGCAGCGTCGTCCGCTGCGGTGTGACGACGACGCGCAGGTCATGACGCCCCGACAAGGCGAGGGCGCGACCGTCGAGCGTGATGCGCACCCCGACGGGGTTGCGCACGAGGAGATAGAAGTGATCGCCGGCGATCTTGGTCTCCCCCGCTCCGATCGTCCCCTGGAACTCGACCTTGCCGGTCGCGCTGTCACGGCGCACCTCGACGTACGTCCCGCTCCCGACGCCACGCAGGACGAGCTGGCGGGCAGCCGTCGAGCGGCCCTGCTGCTTCTGCTTCGTGCCTGCTCCCGGCGAGTGCCCCGACGTGCCGGGGATCTGCCACGCCGCGAAGACGAGCGCGGTGACGACGACGATGCCGGCGAGGACGATGAGCACGGCGCGCCTCTCGATCGGCCGCTCCCGCGTCCGCACCCGGCGTCGCTGCGGGCGTGGAGGCAGCTCGTCGCGCCAGCTCGTGATGAAGCGCGACGCGTACTCGTCGACGTACACGTCGCCGTCGAGCCCGAGGTAGTCGGCGTACGTCCGCAGGAAGCCGCGGATGTAGGCATCGCCCGGAATCGAGGTGAAGTCCTCCTCCTCGAGCGCCCGGATGTACTTCGCGCGGATCTTCGTCGCGAGCTCGATCTCGGGGTAGCCGAGCCCCTGCCGCTCGCGGGCTTCGCGCAGGCTGTTGCCGATCTCGAACACGCAGGGAGTCTAGAGCTCAGTGCTCGAGACGCAACAGCAATTCGTACAGTCCGACCGCGATCGAGGCCGAGAGCGCGAAGCAGATCCCCGCCACGGCGAGGATTCGGCCGAGCCGGATCCACCCCGAGCCGCCGGCCCGCTCGAGGGTCCGCGCGATCGTTCCATGGGCTCCGCGGGCGAACAGCAGCGAGAGGACGGCGGCGACTGCGGCGACCGGAATCGCCCAGACCGCGTCGAGGAGCACCGCTCCCGGCACCTTTCGCGTCAGCTCGATGGCGGCCGGGATGACGGCTGCCGCGATGATGCCGAAGAAGAAGGCGAGGAAGGCGCGATAGTTCGGCCGCCTCGGCTGCATCAGGGTCTGGGTACGGACGGCCATTCAGCTGGTCATTGTAGGAGGCCGGAGGACGGCGAACTGATCCGTGATCTCCAGCCGGGTGCGGCGGAAACGGTACATCGTGGCCGGCCTGCCCCCGCCGCTGCCGTAGTGGCGACGCTCGCCGGTGGCCTCCAGGAGCCGGCGGCGGAGCAGGACGCGCTGGAGATTCGTGGCGCCGACCGGGTGTCCGAGGGCGGCGGAGTAGACGTCTCGGAGCTCCGCGAGCGTGAAGCTCGGCGGGGCGAGGGCGAAGCCGAGGTTCGTGTAGGAGAGCTTCCCGCGCAGCCGCTCGCGCGCGCCGAGCAGGATCTCCCCGTGGTCGTAGGCGAGCTCGGGGAGGTCGTCGAGCGGATGCCAGCGCGTGTCCGCCGGCACGCCGGGGTCGACCCCGCTCGGCACGAGCCCGAGGAACGCCGTGGCGAGCTCGCGGCGGCTCGGGTTGCGCCGCGGGTCGCTCCTCGTCTCCAGCTGCTCGAGGTGCGCCACCTCCCGCACGTCGACCTTCTCGGCGAGGTGCCTGCGCATCGACTCCTCGAGCGTCTCGTCGGCGGCCAGCGCCCCGCCCGGCAGCGCCCAGCGCGCCGCGAAGGGTTCGCGCGCTCGCTGCCACAGCAGCGCCTGCAACCGTCCCTGCCGTATCTGCAGGACGGCGGCCAGCACGGCATGTGCCGAAGCTCTCGCCTGAGAGTCGTCAACCACCGAGACTCCTCGTCGACGTTATCGATCGTGAGGCGAGAACGCGAGGGCCGGCTACTGCTTGGCGTACGGCTTGCCGTCGGCCGCCGGGGCAATGGTGCGGCCGATCACCCCGGCGACCGCGATCAGCGTCAGCACGTACGGCAGGATCTGGAACAGCGTCCCCGCCGACGACGAGTAGACCTGCAGCTTCAGCGCGAGCGCGCTCGAGAAGCCGAAGAGGAGCGCAGCCGCCGCCGCTCCGGCCGGCCGCCAGTTGCCGAAGATCATCGCGGCGAGCGCGATGAAGCCGCGGCCGTTGGTCATGTTGAAGATGAACGTCCCGTTCCCCTGCGGCCCTTCGGACAGGTAGATCCCGCCGAGCGCCGCGAGCACTCCCGACAGGACGACGCAGCCGTAGCGGATCGCGTAGACGTTGATGCCGACCGTGTCCGCCGCCCGCGGGTGCTCGCCGCAGGCGCGGATCCGCAGCCCGATCGGCGTCTTGAAGACCACGAGGTACGCGACGAAGACGAGCACGAGGGCCGCCCACGTGAGGACGCTGAGGTCGCCGATCGACTGGCCGAGGAAGTCGACGAAGCCGTGCGGGTTCGACGGGTTGGCCGGCAGCCCGGGCACGTGGAGGTTCGGCAGCAGCGAGACGTCGTTCGGGATCGGGTTGTTGTTGTAGAGCTGGATGAAGAAGTAGCCCGTGATCCCGACTGCCAGGAAGTTGATCGCGGTGCCTCCGACGATCTGATCGGCGCGCAGGTGGATGGCGAAGAAGGCGTAGACGAGCGCCACGAGGCCGCCCACGCCCGCGGCGACGAGGAGGCCCACGATCCACGTGCCGCCCTTGTCCGCGCCGTAGACGCCCCAGAAGGCGCCCATCAGCATCATCCCCTCGAGGCCGATGTTCACGACGCCGCTCCGCTCGGAGAACATGCCGCCGATCGCACCGAAGACGAGCGGCGTCGAGAAGCCGAGGGTCTGCGCGACGAGCGTCGCGTCGAACGCCGACTCGAGATTGGCGGCGCTCGAGCGGGTCGCGAGGATTCCGAGCCCGATCCCGAGCAGGCCGGCCGCCACGGCGCCCCAGCCGAGCCGGCGCCTGCCGCGCGTCACGGTCCAGACCCCGAACGTCGCCGCGACGATGCCGACGAGGATCGGCCACGTGACCGTGCGCGCCTCGATGGGCGGAATGGCGAGGAACGCCGCGAACGCGCCGAGGAGGATCCCGAGCGCGCCGGTCGTGCCGGGGTCGCGCAGCCGCGTGCTGAGCGGGTTCTCGAGCCGTCCGGTCCAGGTGTTCACGCTGCCGCCTCGGCCCCCTTCGCGGCAGTACCCGGCGGCTTGCGCCGCAGCCTCTTGCGGGAGTTCCACACGTAGAGGATGAGGACGTCGGCGCCGATGAAGAGGACGACGAGGCCCTGGACGATGTACGTGAGGTTGCTCGCGAGCGTCGGGTCGATCACGCTCGAGCTGCCGAGCCCGTGGAAGCTCCCGTACAGGAGCCCGCCGAAGAACAGCGCCCCGATCAGCGTTCCCACCGCCGTCGTGCGGCCGAGCAGGGCCACCGCGATCCCGATGAAGCCGACCTGGATGAACGGGATGTCGAGCTGCCCGATCTGGTAGTTCTGCGCTCCCCCGAGCATGTCGAGCGTTCCCGCGAGGCCCGCGAAGGCACCCGAGATGGCCATCGCGCGGATCAGGTTCTTCTTCACGTTGATGCCGCCGTACGCGGCGGCGTCGGGGTTGAAGCCGACCGCGCGCACCTCGTAGCCGAGCGTCGTCCGGTTCAGCAGCACCCAGAAGACGACCACGGCGGCGAGGGAGAGGAAGATCCCGATGTGGAGGCCCGAGAACCCCTGCTTGCCCCAGAAGTCCGGGAGCCGCGCGCCGGGGGACACCTGGTTCGAGATCGGGGCCGTGGGATCGCTGGCGTTCTGGAGCGGCCCTCCGACCCCGACGAGCCACGACGCGGTCCAGTAGGCGATCCAGTTGAGCATGATCGTCGTGATCACCTCGTGGGCGCCCACGGTCGCCTTCAGGACGCCTGCGATCCCGGCGAAGGCGGCCGCGGCGAGCGTTCCCGCGACGATGCACAGCAGGATGTGGAGGAAGGGATTCAGGCCGGCGAGGTCGACGCCGAGCCAGTTCGCGACCATCAGGCCGACGAGGTACTGGCCGTTGGCGCCGATGTTGAACATCCCGCAGCGGAAGGCGAACGCGACGGCGAGGCCGGTGAGGATGAGCGGCGTCGTCTGCAGCAGCGTCTGCGACAGGTTGTACGCGGAGATGCTCGTGAACGTGTTCGTGCTCGGATGGAAGACCCAGTTGAGCCCCGAGCCGTCGAAGATCTCCTTGAAGACGACGAGGGCCGTGTGAGCGCTGTGCTGCGTCGCCGCGACGATGATCCAGCTCATCACGAGGGCGAAGATCACCGTCACGATCGGGACGACGATCCCGCCCGCACGCTGTTTCAGCGCGAGGCGCGTGGCGAGGGTGCCGGTCTGGGCGGCCTCCTCGGGCGACGGGGACGGGCCGGGATCGGTCATGCGGCGGCCGTCTCCTTCCCGCCGAGCATCTCGAGCCCGATCGCCTCCTCGGAGATCTCGCCCGTGTGCTCGCCGACGATCTTGCCCTCGTACAGGACGAGGATGCGGTCGGAGAGCGAGAGGATCTCCTCGAGCTCGAGCGACACGAGCAGGATCGCGCGCCCCTCGTCCCGCTCGGTGACGAGGCGGCGGTGGAGGTACTCGATAGCTCCCACGTCGAGCCCGCGCGTGGGCTGAGCCGCGATCAGCACCTTCGGGTCGCGGTCGATCTCGCGTGCTGCGACGAGCTTCTGCTGGTTCCCGCCCGAGAGACCGCCGGCCCGGGTGAGCGGCCCGCCGCCGCGCACGTCGAACTCGCTGATCAGCGTCTTCGCGCGCTGCACCATGCGCCCCGGGAAGAGCCAGCCCGAGCGCGCGGTCGGCGGCTTCGCGTAGTCGTGGAGCGCGATGTTCTCGGCGATCGAGAACTCGAGCACCAGGCCACGGCGCTGCCGGTCCTCGGGAATGTGCCCGATGCCGGCGTCGAGCGCCGCCTTCGCCGTCGCATGCGAGAGCTGCGTGCCGCCGATGACGACCTTCCCGCTGTCGATCTTCTGCAGCCCCGTGAGCGCGTCGATGAGCTCGGTCTGGCCGTTCCCGTCGACACCCGCGATGCCGACGATCTCGCCGGCGCGAACGTCGAACGAGACGCCGCGCACCTTCTCGAGCCCCCGGTCGTCGGAGACGTGGAGGTCCTCGACCTCGAGCAGGACGTCGCCGACCTGTGCCACCGGCTTGTCGACACGGAGGAGCACGTCGCGCCCGACCATCGCACGGGCGAGCGAGGCCTCGGTCGCGCCGGCGCGAGGCACGGTCTCGATCGTCTTTCCCCGGCGCAGGACCGTGATCCGATCCGCGATCTCGAGCACCTCGTTGAGCTTGTGGCTGATGAAGATGATCGACAGCCCCTCGCGCTGCAGGGTCTGCAGGATCTCGAAGAGATCAGACGCCTCCTGCGGCGTCAGGACGGCGGTGGGCTCGTCGAGGATCAGGACGTCCGCGTTCCGGTAGAGCGCCTTCATGATCTCCACGCGCTGCTGCTGGCCGACGCTGATGTCCTGCACGAGGGCCTCGGGGTCGACCGCGAACTTGAACGTCTTCGCCATCTCGGCGACGCGGCGCGCCGCCTGCGCCTCGTCGAGCAGCACCCCGTTCCGCGGCTCGGTGCCGAGGACGACGTTCTCGGCGACGGTCATCACCGGGATCAGCATGAAGTGCTGGTGGACCATCCCGATGCCCGCCTGGATCGCCTCGCGGGCGGAGGAGAACGAGACCGCCTTCCCGTTCAGGCGGATCTCCCCGCCGTCGGGCCGGTACAGCCCGTAGAGGATGTTCATGAGGGTCGACTTGCCGGCGCCGTTCTCGCCCAGCAGCGCGTGCACCTCGCCCCGGCGCACCTCGAACGAGACGTCGTCGTTGGCGACGACGCCGGGAAACTCCTTGCGGATGCCCCGCATCTCGAGGACGAGGTCGTCGTCGGCCACGTGCGTTACATATCACTCGGGAGAAAGAGAGGGCGGGCTCTGAAGCCCGCCCTCTGTCGACCAGGCGTCCTAGGTCAGCACTTGTTGTGCTTGCAGGCCGCCGGAGGCGTGAGCTTGTGGTGGATGATCTCCGACTTGTACTTGTTCATCAGCGTGATCCACGCCTTGTGCTTCTTTGTGATCTGCGGCGTGATCTTGCCGACGCCCACGCCGTTGTTCTTGAGGTTGAAGAGCAGGTCCTTGCCACCCTTGAACTTGCCCTTCGACGCGGCCACGACCGTGTCGTAGACGCCGACGTCGGTCTTCTTGAGGGCGCTCGTGAGGATCCGCTTGGCGACGCTGTACTCGTCCGCGTCGACCCCGATGCCCCACTTGCCGAGCTTCGAGGCCTCCTTGAGGGCGCCGTCGCCGCAGAGGCCGGCGACCTGGAAGATCACCTGGGCGTTCTGGTTGATCTCGTTCTGCGCGATCGTGGCGCACTTGGACTCGTCCTGGAAGTCGCCGGAGTACTGGACGAGGATCTTCGTGCCCTTCACGGCCTTCTTCGCGCAGTACTCGTAGCCGGCGATGTACGAGTTGACCGGCGGGATGCTGAGGCCGCCGGCAACGCCGATGACCTTGTGCCCCATCTTCTGGGCCATCTTCGCCGCGAGCACGCCGACGAGACACCCGCCTTCCTGGGTCGCGTAGGTGATGCCTTCCTCGTTCTTGAACCCGCCGATGTCGCTGACCGAATCGTCGGTGATCGCGAACTTGATGTTCGGATACTGCTGGGCGTACTGCTTCACCGTCGGGCCGAGCAGGAAGCCGGCCGCGATGACGATGTTCGCATGGTCCTGAACGACCGCCGTGTTGTAGTTCGGCTGGTAGTCGCTCGACGAGTGCGAGACGATCGGAAACGCCTTGCCGCCGATCTTCTTGGCCGCCTTCAGCAGGCCGATCTTCTGATTCTTGTTGAACCCGTTGTCGCTGAAGCCGGCGACGTCGCTCACGAGCGCCGCCTTGTAGCCGGCCTTCTGCGCGGCCGGCGCCTTCGCGCTGCCCAGCGTGCCGATGGCAATCGCCGTGGCGAGCGCGGCGACGATCGCCGCAAGTACCCAGCGTCTAACCCTCACGTGCCCTCCCTCGATTCGTCGTAAGCCGATCCCGTGCGATCCTAGCCCCCTTTTCGACGAACGGGAAGCGGATCGGGTTAGGAAGCTGTTAGTCCGCGGCGGCGTACGTCTGGTACTGGCTCTCGTCGACGAGCACGCGCCGCGGCTTCGAGCCCTCGTAGCCCGAGACGATGCCGCGCCGCTCGAGCATGTCGATCAGCCGGCCGGCCCGCGTGTAGCCCACCCGGAGGCGCCGCTGCAGGAGGGAGACGGACGCCGTCTGCGTCTGGACGACGATCTCGATCGCCTTGTCGAGGAGCGGATCGTCGTCGGGGTCGAACTCGCCGTCCTCGCCCGTGTCGTCGCCCGCATCCGCGAACACCTCCGGCAGCTCGAGGTAGCTCTCGTCGAGCTCCTGCTCGCGCTGGCGGGTCTGCTCGACGACGAGCGCGATCTCCTCCTCGGAGACGTACGCGCCCTGCACGCGCTGCAGCCGTGAGGTGCCGAGCGGCTTGAACAGCATGTCGCCCTGGCCGAGCAGCGACTCGGCGCCGCCCGAGTCGAGGATCACGCGCGAGTCGGTCTGCGAGGAGACCGCGAAGGCGATGCGCGACGGGACGTTCGCCTTGATCATCCCCGTGATCACGTCGACGGACGGCCGCTGCGTCGCGAGGACGAGGTGGATCCCGACCGCACGCGACTTCTGGGCCAGCCGGATCACGGCGTCCTCGACGGCCTGCGGCGCGACCATCATCAGGTCGGCGAGCTCGTCGATCACGACCAGCACATATGGGAGCGTCGGCTCGCCGCGCTGTCTGAAGGCACGGTTGGCCTCGTTGAGGTTTCGCGCGCGCACCGTCGCGAGGCGCTCGTAGCGGCGCTCCATCTCGGCGAGGCAGTTGGCGAGCACGGCGCTCGCCTCCTTCGGGCTCGAGACGACCGGCGTGAGCAGGTGCGGCACCGCCTCGAAGTGGCTGAGCTCGATCCGCTTCGGGTCGATCAGGATCAGGCGCACGTCGTCGGGCGTCGCACGCAGGAGGACCGACGTGAGGAGCGCGTTGAGGCAGCCCGACTTGCCCGAGCCGGTCGTGCCCGCGATGAGCAGGTGCGGCATGCGCGCGAGGTCGGTCCAGACGGCGGCGCCCGAGATGTCCTTCCCGAGCCACACCGAGACCGGGCTGGCCGTCGCCGGCAGGGGCTCGTAGATGTCGCCGAGGGTGACGAGGTTCGGCGAGAGGTTCGGCAGCTCGACGCCGACCGCTTGCTTGCCCGGGATCGGCGCGAGGATCCGGATCTCGGTGGTTGCGAGCGCGTACGAGAGGTCGTCCTTCAGCGCCGCGACCTTTGCGACCTTCGTCCCCGGCGCGAGTTGAAGCTCGTAGCGCGTCACCCGCGGGCCCGAGATCTGGCCGATCACGGTCGCCTCGACGCCGAAGTGGGCGAGCGTCTGCACGAGGAGCTCCGCGACGCGCGACGCCGTCTCGCCGGAGTCGTTGTCGTGCTCCGGCGAGACGCGGAGGACGCCCGGGTCCGGCAGCCGGTACTCGGCGTGCTCCGCGGTCACCTCGTCGAACAGCGTCGGCGGGTCCTCGAGCAGCGCGGGCGGCCCGGTCTGGAGCGGAGCGGGCTGGGCCCCCGCGTACGGCGTCGAGATGCTCTCTCCCACCACGTCCGGGAACGCCGAGGCGGCGTCGACCGGCGGCGAGAGCGAGGGGGCAGGGCGCACGGGCTGCGGCTCGGGCCAGTCGGCCGGCTCCGGACGCGTTCGGCGGGAGCGCGCCTTGCGTGCCGCGAGGTGCAGGTTGCGGCCGGAGCGGCGCAGCAGCGCGCCGAGCGAGGCGCCCGAGAGCAGGAGCGAGCCGACGAGCATGAGGAAGACGCCGAACAGCAGAGAACCTGTCGCGCCGATCGCGATCGCGACCGCTCCTCCGAGCAGCTGGCCGGCGTAGCCGCCCTGGTCCTTGCCGAGCGTGAGCATCAGGCCGCAGGCGAGCACCGCGAGGCCGGTGCGGAAGGGCCGGACGTCGACGAGCGCGCTGCGGGTCACGACGAGCGCGCCGAGCCCGGCAAGCACGACCGGCACGACGTATCTCGCGTCGCCGACGAGCTTGTCGAGCCCTTCGCCGAGCCAGCCGCCGACGTAGCCCCCGTTCCAGCCGAAGTAGAGGACGGCGCCGAGAAAGACGCCGAGCGCGACCGAGCCGAGGCCCCAGAGCTCGGGGTACTGGCTCCTCGCGCGTGCGCTTCGCTTCGTCCGCGTCTTCTTGACGCGGCTCGGCAGCTTCTGGCGCAGCTTCTTCTTCCGCTTGCGCGGCATGGAGCGCAGTTCGCCCGGCGCCGCGGCGTTCCTGCTAGCCGGTCACCTCGGCGACGAGCATCCCGTAGTACGTCGGCGCCGCGTACGCGAGGACATCCGCCCGTGCGGTCTCCCCGACCGCGCCCTGGAGGACGAGGAGCTGCCAGAGCGAGTCCGCCTTCCCCGCCTCGACGAGCTCCGCGAGCGGCAGGAAGTCGAGCCGGTCCGAGGCGAGGATCTCCTGCAGCCGCGCGTCGTAGGCGGCCGCCGCCGGGTCGAACCCGTACGGGCCTTCCGGGTCGTGCGCGTGACCATGGTCCGCGCTCGCCATGAGCGCGATCTTCTTTCCTCGTAACAACGTGTTCCTTGCAAGGACCCGTCCGAGCTGAAGGTGCTCCTCGAGCGGACGGTCGCGCGCCGGCGAGACGACGACAACGCGCGGCGCGCGCACGAACGTGAGCGGCACCTCGGCGCCCCAGTCGATGGGGAACTCGGCGGTCGCCGGTTCGTTGCCGCCGTACGAGACCCCGAGGATCGGCAGCGGCGCATCGAGGAGCGCCGCGGCGGCCTCTCGGTCGGTCTCCCATTCCCCCACCTTCCCGGCCGTGACGACCGCGAAGTGGCGCTCGACGTGGACGGAATGCGGCGTGACCACGACCGCCACGTCCGGAGCCGCCGCCTCGCAGCGGCGCCCGAGCTCCTCCATCGCAGCCCGCAGCTCGGGCGCGAGGTCGACGTCCCCGTGCGGGGCGATGCAGGCGAAGACGAGGCTCACGGCAGCGACGCTATCCGCGAGACGAGCAGCTCGAGGAACCGCTCGGCGTCGACGTCGACCCCGACGTCGGCGTTCGGCGCGCGGCCCGTGACGCCGCGCAGGTCGACGACGGTGCGGCCGTCGCAGTGGTCGGAGCGGGCCTCGACGGCGACGTTGACGTGGCTCGTGGTCAGCAGCGTCGGGTCGATGACGTGCGCGACCGCCATCGCGTCGTGGATCGGCGAGCCGTCGAAGCGATACGAGCGCTCGTGGAAGACCTGGAAGAAGTCCGACAGCTCCGCGACGAAGCGTCCGGCCCGGCCGGTGTGCCGCAGCCGCTCGGCGTGGGCGCGGGTGAACAGCGCCTTGTGTGTCACGTCGAGCCCGACCATCGTGATCGGGATCCCGCTCCCGAACACGGTCGCCGCCGCCTCCGGATCGACGAAGGCGTTGAACTCGGCCGCGGGCGTGACGTTCCCCTCGGCGATCGAGCCGCCCATCCAGACGATCCGCTCGAGCCGGTCGGGCACGTCGGGGTGTCGCTCGAGCATCAGCGCGAGATTCGTCAGCGGCGCGGTCGGGACGAGCACGACGCCGGGCTCGATCAGCTCCGCGAGGAAGTCCGCAGCGGGTGCGTCGACTGTGCTCGCGGACGGCTCCGGCAGCTTGGGACCGTCGAGGCCGCTCTCACCGTGGACATGCGCGGCGGTGCGCAGCTCGCGGTGCAACGGCTGCGCCGCTCCGGCGGCCACCGGGATGTCCCCGCGGCCCGCGACCTCGAGCGTGACGAGCGCGTTGCGCGTCGTCTTGTCGAGCGTCTGGTTGCCCGCGACGGTCGTGACCCCGATCAGCTCGAGCTCCGGCGAGGCGAGGGCGAGCAGGATTGCGATCGCGTCGTCGTGCCCGGGATCGCAGTCGATGACGATCTTCGTGCTCATTCTCCGCTCCGGCGCCGGCCAAGCCGCCGCCTCCGCTCCCTCGTGACCTCCGCCGAGCCTACGGTCACAGGAGCGCGTCCACCTCCTCGGCGGTCGGCAGCGAGGTCTGCGCGCCGAAGCGCGAGGCCGCGAGCGCGCCGGCCGCGCACGCGCGCCGCAGCGACTCCTCGCGCGAGCGTTCTTCGAGCAGCGAGACGACGAGACAGGCGGTGAATGCGTCGCCGGCGGCGGTTCCGTCGACGGCCTCGACCGCGGGAGGCGCCGCGCGCGCCACCTCGTGGCCGTCCTCGAGGAGGACGGCGCCCTCGGCGCCTAGCGTGAGACAGACGAGCCCGGCCCGGTCGCCCAGTGCCTCGAGCTCGAGCCGGTTCACGATCGTCAGCTCGGCCGGCGGGGCACCCTCTCGCGCGGGCGCGGCGTTGAGGAAGAACCTCGGCGCGAGCTCGGCCGCTCGAGCGACCGTCTCGGGCGGGATCTCCTGCTGGCACAGCACCGCCTCAGTCTCCCGGAACGAGAGGTCGCCGGGACGCAGCTCGGCGTTCGCACCCGGCGCGACGACGATGGTCGTCTCGCCGGCGGCGTCGACCGTGATCAGCGCGATCCCGGTCGGGGCGTCTCGCACGAGCCACTCCTCCACGACGCCCGCCTCGCGCAGCCCGGCGACGGCTTCGTCTGCGACGGGGTCGCGCCCGACGCAGCCGACGAGGGAAACCTCGACCCCGAGCCGCGCGGCGGCCACCGCCTGGTTCGCGCCCTTGCCGCCCGGGACGCGCGAGAAGCTCGCGCCGCCGACGGTCTCGCCGGCGCGGGGTAGCCGGTCGGCCCGGACGACGAGGTCGAGGTTGATCGAGCCGACGACGGTGAGCCTGGGCGCGGCCACTCGGCGAGCCTAACCCGATGTGTATCCGCACGCGCCCGGGGGACGACCAGGGGGTCGTGACGACCGGGAACGACGAGAAGCGCGCCGAGAACGAGGCGACGTTCCGCGACGCCAACGAACGGATCCGCGAGGCGGAGCGCGAGCTCGAGCCCCCGCTCGATCGCGTGCCCTACCTCTGCGAATGCGACGACGTCCGCTGCCGCGAACCGCTCCGGCTGACCGCGGCCGAGTACGAGCGTGTCCGTGCCGACGGGGCGACGTTCGTCATCGCCCGCGGGCACTCGAGCGACGGGGAGGTCGTCGACGAGGGCGATCACTACTTCGTGGTGCAGAAACCGGATGCCGGCGGCGAGGTCGCGCGCGCCCTCGACCCGAGACGGGAGGACGCATGAGCGAAGAACGGGGGCGGCGAGTCGGCCTCAACGAATCGATCTTCCGCCAGGTGAACGAGCAGATCGAGAGCCTCAACCGGGACTTTGCCGCAGAGATACCGACGATGTCGGTGATCTGCGAGTGCGCCGACGGAGACTGCACGGAACGGATCGAGATCCCCATCTCCGAGTACGAGAAGGTGCGCGGCGACTCGCGGCTCTACATCGTCGTTCCTGGACACGAGCTGCCGGAGTTCGAGTCGACCGTCGCGCGCGAAGACGGCTACGACGTCGTCGAGAAGCGCGAAGGCGCGCCGGCCGAGCTCGCGGAGAAGACCGACCCGAGGAGATGACACACTGGGCGGCGATGGGCGTCGCGCACTGGGACGACGTAGAGGCTCGCCGGCTCGCGAAGGGCGAGATGGACGGCGCCTGGCAGCTGCTCGGCAGGGTGGCCGGAACCCGCGGCGTCGGAGTCAACCGCGTCCGCGTCGAGCCGGGGAAGCTCTCGACTCCTCCCCACTCGCACGGCGCCTCGGAGGAACTCTTCTTCGTCCTCTCCGGCGGCGGCCTCGCCTGGCAGGACGGTGACGTACACGAGGTGCGACCGCTCGACTGCGTGATCCACCGCGCGCGGGGACCGGCCCACACGTTCGTCGCCGGCCCGGACGGGCTCGAGTACCTCGTCTTCGGCACGCGTCATCCCGTCGAGCTCGGCTGGCTGCCGCGGTCGGGCGCCGTCCGGCTCGGCCACCCGTGGATCGAAGGGCGCGACGACGACCCGTGGGACGCCGAGGCCGAAGCCGGGCCGCTCGCGATCGGCAACCCTGCGCCGCGGCCGCCGAACATCCTCAACGTCGACGAGGTCGAGCACGAGAGCTGGGAAGGCCGGATGACCACCGCGCCGCTCGCCACGCACGAGCGGTCGGAGCGCGCAGGCCTCCACTGGGAGCAGATCGCCGCCGGGAGGCGCGGCACGGTCCCGCATTGCCACTCGGCCGAGGAGGAGGTCTTCGTCATCCTCGACGGGACGGCGACGCTCGAGCTCTGGCCGTCTCCGCGCAGCGACGGCGACGCGAAGGAGGAGATCCCGCTTCGGGCCGGCCACGTCGTCGCTCGCCCGCCGGGCACGCGGATCTCACACTCGTTTCGCGCCGGGCCGGACGGCGTGACGATGCTGACCTACGGCACGCGCGACGTGAGCGACGTCTGCTGGTACCCGCGGTCGAACAAGATCTTCTGGCGCGGAGTGGGCGTGATCGGCCGGATCGAGCGGCTGGACTACTTCGACGGCGAACCGGTCGAGGACGACTAGCTCCGTGGCCTACGACGAGCAGCTCGCCGCACGCATCCGAGCCCTGCTCGGCGACCGTGACGGCATCGCGGAGCAGAAGATGTTCGGCGGGCTCGCCTTCCTGGTCGGCGGCAACATGGCGATCGCCGCGAGCGGCCAGGGCGGGATCCTCGTCCGCGTCGAACCCGCGCAGTCGGACGAGCTCGTTGCGACGACCGCCGCGGAGCCGATGGAGATGCGAGGCCGGCAGATGGCCGGCTGGCTCCGCGTCGCGACGGCCGACGTGGCCAACGACGCAGCGCTCGCCGAGTGGGTCGAGCGCGGTATGCGCTACGCGGCGTCGCTGCCGCCGAAGTAGCGGCTCAGACCTCGACGATCACGGGCAGCACCATCGGGCGCCGGCGCGTGCGGTCGTAGACGACACCGCCGAGCGCGTCGTGGAGGTGCTCCTGGAGGAGCTTGATCTCGGTCACGTCGTCGGCGATCAGCTCGCGCAGGACGCGGTCGGCCTCCTCCCGCAGCTCGTCGAGCAGCGGCTCGGCGCCCTCGCCGAAGCCACGCACGATCAACTCCGGCGGCGCGGTCAGACCTCCGCCGTCCTGGGCCGCGAGGGTCGCGACGACGATCAGGACGCCATCCTCGGCGAGCCGCCTTCGGTCCCGCAGCGCCACGTCGTGCACGTCCCCGACGCCGAGCCCGTCGACGAACGTGACGCCGGCCTCGACCTCGTCGACGATCCGCGCCACGCCGTCCTTCAGCTCGACGACGCTGCCGTTCTCGGCGAGGACGATCCGGTCCTCCGCGACGCCGCCCTCCCGCGCGAGCTGCGCATGAGCCGCGAGCATCCGAAACTCGCCGTGCATCGGCATGACCGACCTCGGCCGCAGCAGCCCGATGATCGTCCGCAGCTCCTCCGCGCAGCCGTGGCCGGAGACGTGCACGGGCGCGTTGTCCTCGTGCAGGACCTCGGCGCCGATCTTCGCCAGCCGGTTGATCGCGTCGTGGACCCGCAGCTCGTTGCCGGGAATCGGCTTCGCGGAGATGATCACGGTGTCTCCGCGCTCCACGCGGACGGCCGGATGGTCGTTGTAGGCGATCCGCGTCATCGCCGACATCGGCTCGCCCTGGCTGCCCGTGCAGAGGATCAGCTGCTGGTCGCGCGGCAGCTCGGCGAGCTCGTGCGGCCGCAGGATCGACTCCTCCGGCACGTCCATGTAGCCGAGGTTGCGCGCGATGTTCCCGTTCTTGCGCATCGAGCGCCCGACGAAGGCGATCTTGCGCCCGCACTCGAGCGCGACGTCGGCCGCCTGCTGCATCCGGTGCACGTTCGAGGCGAAGGACGAGACGAGGATCCGGCCCTCCCGGCCCGGGAAGATCTGCCGGAACGCCTCCCCCACCACCCGCTCCGACTTCGTGATGCCGGGCCGTTCCGCGTTTGTCGAGTCGCCCAGCAGAAGGTCGACGCCGCGGCTGCCGATCTCGGCGAGGCGGCCGACGTCGGTGCGCTGTCCGTCGACCGGCGTGTGGTCGAGCTTGTAGTCCCCGGTGTGGACGCAGCGGCCGCCCGGCGTCTCGAGCACGACCGCGGCGGCGTCGGGGATCGAGTGCGCCATCCGCACGAGCTCGACGCCGAACGGGCCGAGCTGGACCGGCTCGTCTCCCGGCATCAGCTCGTGCAGCTCCGCCGAGCGCAGGAGCCCGTGCTCGTCGAGCTTCGACTTGACGAGCGCGAGCGTCAGCCGGGTCGCGATCACGAGCGGGACGCGCACCTCGCGCATGAGGTACGGGAGGGCGCCGACGTGGTCCTCGTGCCCGTGGGTGAGCACGACGGCGCGCACCATCTCCTCCCGGTCGCGGAGGTAGGAGAAGTCCGGCAACACGAGGTCGACGCCGAGATGCTCGTCCCGCGGGAACGCGAGGCCGGCGTCGACGACGACGATCGATCCGTCCGCCTCGTAGACGGTCATGTTCTTGCCGACCTCGCCGAGGCCGCCGAGCGGGATGATCCGGCATGCGCCCATCGGCGCTGAGTCTAGGGCTGCTACGCGGACGCGGCGGCGAGAAGCCCCGCCCGCTCGAGGCAGGAGCGGATCTGCGCGAGTTCGTTCTCGTCCGGCTCGACCAGCGGCAGGCGGTGTCCGCCGACCTCGTGACCGGTGAGGTTGAGCGCCGCCTTGATCGGGATCGGATTGGTCTGGATCCGCAGCAGGTCGTACGAGGGCTGCTGCTCCTCGTGCAGCTCGCGCGCGCCGACGGCATCGCCCTCGCGCTGCCGGCGGATCATCTCCTTGATCTGGTTCCCCCAGAGATGCGCTGTGACCGAGACCACGCCGACGCCGCCGAGCTCGAGGAAGGCAAGGGTGTTCGGATCGTCTCCCGAGTAGAGGTCGAGCCGCGTCTCCTCGGCGATGAAGCGCGCCTGCTCGGGATCGTCGAGCGCCTGCTTCACGGCCACGACGTTCTCGATCTCGGCGAGCCGCGCGATCGTGGCTGGCTCGATGTTGACCACGACCCGGCCGGGGATGTTGTAGGCGACGACGGGCAGGTCGGTCGCCCCGGCGATCTCCTCGAAGTGGCGGACGATCGCCCGTTGCGGAGGCTTGTTGTAGTACGGCGCGACGACGAGGATCCCGTCGACGCCGAGCTCGGTGGCCGCTCCCGTCAGATGGACGGAGTGCGTCGTGTCGTAGGTGCCGGTGCCGGCGACCACCGTCGCGCGGTCGCCCACCGTCTCGACGGCCGCGGCGAACAGCGCGAGCTTCTCCTCGTCGCTCAGCGTCGGCGACTCGCCCGTGGTGCCGCAGACGACCAGCCCGTCGGAGCCGTTCTCGACGAGGAACGCGGCGAGCTCGCGGAAGCGCTCGACGTCGATTGTCCCATCCGCCCGGAACGGCGTCACCACTGCGGTCAGCACTTCGCCCAGCACGCCGGTGAAGTCTACGAGAGGAGGCCCTGCAACTCCTGCAACGCGTAGAAGACGCCTTCGGAGAAGGTCGGATACGGCTGGATGGTGTCGAGGATCGTCTCGACCGGCACCGCGGCGCGGATCGCGAGGGTGAACTGGCCGAGCCACTCCGCCGCCTGCGGCCCGACGCAGACGGCGCCGACGAGGACACGCTGCCGTGGGTCGGCGAAGACGCGCACGAACCCGTCGCGCTGCGGCTTCTCGTACGTCGAGAGGCGCGGCAGCGAGCCGAGCTCGATGCGGGCGCTCACGAGATCGTCGCCCTCGGTACGGCCGACCGTCGCCACCTCCGGGTCGGTGAAGATCCCGGCGGGGATCGCGCGGTAGTCGGCCTTGGCCCGGCGGTTGGCCATGTCCGCGGCGGCGATCCGTGCCTGGTACTTGCCGACATGTGTGAACTGCGCGACGCCGGTCACGTCGCCGATCGCCCACACGTCCTCGGCCGCGCGCAGCCGCTCGTCCACCTCGATCCCACGGCGGGAGATCTGGAGGTCGAGCTGGTCGAGCCCGAGCCGCTCGACGTTCGGCCGGCGGCCGGTCGCGATCAGCAGCCGCTCCGTCTCGAGGGTCGACCCGTCCGACAGGTGGAGCACGATGCCGGGCTCCACCCGTTCGATCCCGACGCCGGTGCGGACGTCGATCCCTTCCTCGCGGAAGAGCTCGCCGAGCGCGTCGCCCGCATCGGAGTGGACGCGACCGAGCAGCCGCTCGCCCCGCTCGACGAGCGTGACCTGCGACCCCATGCGGGAGAAGAACTGCGCGAGCTCCGAGCCGACCGGCCCGCCGCCCATGACGGCGAGGCTCTGCGGCAGCTTGTGCGTCCGCGTCGCCTCGCGGTTCGTCCAGTACTCGACGGAATCGAGCCCCTCGATCGGCGGAATCGCGGGCCGCGAGCCCGTGGCGAGGACGAGCCGGTCGTACGGCAGCTCCTGGCCGTCGACCTCGACGACTCCCGGTCGTGCGACGACGCCCTCGCCGCGGACGAGACGGCAGTTCCAGTCCTGGAGGTAGTGGAGCTGGCCGGAGTCGTCCCAGTCGCTCGTCATCCAGTCGCGCCACGACCAGACGCCCTCCGGCTCGGGCCGCTGCGCGTGTAGCCCGGGCGCACGCTCGAGCGAGGCGCCCAGCTCCGTCGTGCGCAGCATCGTCTTCGTCGGCATGCAGGCGAAGTACGAGCACTCGCCGCCGACGAGCCGGCTCTCGACGAGGGTGACCTGCGCCTCGTCGTCGAACCGGCGGAGGGCGCCGACGAAGTGCTCGCCGGTCGACCCTCCGCCGAGGACGACGACCTTCACTACTTGTTGAGCGTCGTCAGATCGCTCATCGTCTTCAGGTGGTACTTCTTGGCGTTCGACGTGAGCATCGTGAACGTGTCCGTGTCCGCGAACGGGGTCGGGTTGAGCATCGTCAGGCCACGGCCCTGCTCGAACTTCTTCGCGGCCGCGTACGTCGCCGCCGCCGACTTCGGGGCCGGACTCGCCTTGGCGAGGTCGAGCGCCACGACGCCGGTGTACTCGGGATAGAAGTTCATCTTCCCGCTCGTGATCGCCTTGTCGGCGAGCTCGGACGAGCCGAAGCTCCCCTTGAACTCGACCTTGAAGCCCTTTGCCTGGAGCGCCTGGCCGTAGAGCTGGCCGAGGATGTACTCCTCGCCGAAGTTCTTCGTGCCGAGGACGATCGTCGGCGCGCCGGACAGCGGCTTGCTCTTCGTCGCCATGCCGTTCGCGGCGAGGAAGCCGTGGGCGATCTGCTGCGGCGTCGCCTTGTTCACGACATACGCCTTGTTCATCGCCTGCATCGCCGGCAGCGTGAGCTTGGCCGACACCGCATTGGCGGTGCTGGCGAGCAGCGTCCCGTCGGGCCCGCTCAACAGGCTCGCCTTGAGCACCGGTGCGACGTTCTGGAAGCCGAAGATGTGCTTGTTGTCCACCAGCGCGGTGTACTTGCTCTTCTGCAGCTGCTGCGGATCGGTGGAGAACCCGTCTCCGCCGAGCGCCTTGCCGTCGTCGAGCAGCGTGTAGACGCTGATGTTCCCGATCGGGATGAACTTGATGTTCTTGATCCCGTAGATCTGCTTCATCCCCAGGATGCAGGTGATCCGGGTCTGGCACTCGGGGTAGCCCGCGTACGACAGAGTGACCGACTTCGAGCTGCTCTTTCCGCCTCCGCCGCAGGCGGCAAGTCCGATGAGAAGCGCGACCCCGAAGGAAATCGCGAACGCCGCCTTGGCAGCGCGACGCGTGTGCTTGCGGAACATCAATGCCCTCCTCTCGTGGATGCCCTCTGTGGGCGTGTCCTCGCCGGGACCCTACGCCCTCGGAGCCATCCGACGCGAGGCCGCGCGCTGGGCGAGCCCCACGACGAGGCCGGTGAGAAGGGCGATCGCGGCGACCCACAGCGCCCCCGCGAGGACGCCGGCCTCCCCGTAGCTCGCCTGGTTGACGATGATGTCGCCGAGCCCGCCCCCCAGACCCGCGACGGCCGCGATCGTCGCGGTGGCGATGACGAAGATCGCGGCGATCCGCACGCCGGCGAGGATGAGCGGCAGGCCGAGCGGGAGCTCCACGCGGAGCAGGATCTGAGCCTCGGTCAGGCCCATCCCCCGGGCCGCCTCCACGACGTCACGGTCCACGCCCTCCACCGCGAAGTACCCGTTCGCGAGGATCGGCGGGACGGCGAGCACGACGAGCACGACGGCGACGTTCCAGAAGCCGACGCCGAGCCACGCGATGAAGAGGCCGATCAAGGCGATGCTCGGCAGCGCGCGTCCGAGTGTCGAGACGCCGAGGGCGAGGAAGAGGCCCCTGTGCTTGTGGCCGAGCCAGAGCGCCAGCGGCAGCGCGACGACCAGCGCGATCCCGAGCGCCGCGAACGCGAGCTCCGACAGCCCGGCCGCCGTGTGGAGCAGGAGCGACCGGTTGTCCCCCATGAACCGGAACGCATCCACGAACGTGCTCGCGACCGTCATCGCAGCCGGCTCCACGGCGTGACCGCGCGCTGCACGAGCGCGAGCAGCGCATCTGCGGTGAGCGCGAGCAGGATCGTGAGGCCGCCCGCGGCGAGAAGCTCGGTGCGGAAGATGTCCGGCTGGTCGAGGGCGTCGAAGATCGGAGCTCCCAGACCGTCGTGGATGAGGAACGCGCCCACCGTCGCGATCGAGATCGTCGACACCGTCGCGATGCGTAGCCCGGCGAGAATGGCCGGGGCCGCCAGGGGCAGCTCGACGCGGAGGAAGATCTGCAGGCGGGTCAGCCCCATGCCTCGGGCCGACTCGAGCACCTCGGTCGACACGCCGTTCAGCCCGACCACGATGTTGCGGTAGAGGATGAACAGCGTGTACGCCACGAGCGGGATCTCGATCGTCGTGACGGTCAGGCCGGTGACCGGGACGAGCAGCTCGAATGCGGCGATGCTCGGGATCATGTAGAGGAAGTCGGTGCACGACGCGAGCGGCGCGTCGACGAGGCGGTAGCGGAAGCCGCAGAGCGCGAGCACGAACGAGATCCCGAAGCCGATCCCCACGGCGACCAGGGTCAGCTCGATGTGCTGGACGAGCGCCGGCTGCAGGATGTCGCCCCAGTGGTTGCGCGCCCAGCTCGTGCAGAACCAGTGGTTGTCGACCAGGCACGCGTTGCCGTGGCCGAAGTTCGGGATCACCGGGCCGCCGCCGGCGAGGCGGATGCCGGTCATCCGAGGAGATCCTCGCGCGTCGCGACGCCGACCGGCGAGCCGTCCGCCCCGACGACGAGGAGAGCGTCACTGCGTTCGGCGACGAGGAGCGCGAGCGCGTCGCGCAGGCTCGAGTCCGCGGACAGGCTCGGCATGCCGTCGCCGTCGCCTCCTGCCGGCGCGAGGTCGAGGTCGCCGAGCGTCCGGAGCGAGAGCGCCTTCAGCGCGCGGTCCCGGCCGACGAAGTCCGCGACGAAGTCGTCGACCGGATGCTCGAGGATCCGCTGCGGCGTGTCGTACTGGGCGAGCCGGCCGCCCTCGCGGAGGATCGCGATGCGGTCGCCGACCTTGATCGCCTCGTCGACGTCGTGCGTGACGAAGACGACGGTCTTGCGCAGCTCCCCCTGCAGGCGCAGGAACTCGTCCTGGAGCCGCGACCGGACGATCGGATCGATCGCGCCGAACGGCTCGTCCATCAGCATCAGAGCCGGGTTCGCCGCGAGCGCCCGGGCGAGACCGACGCGCTGGCGCTGGCCGCCCGAGAGCTCGGCCGGGAAGCGCCGGCGATCCGCGTCCGGGTCGAGGCCGACGAGCTCGAGCAGCTCGGAGACGCGCGCGCGGATCCGCTTCCGGTCCCACCCCAGCAGCCGCGGCACGGTCCCGATGTTGCCCTCGATCGTCATGTGCGGGAAGAGTCCGACCTGCTGGATCACGTAGCCGATCGAGCGGCGCAGCTCGGTCACGTCGTAGTCGCCGATCTGCCGGCCGTCGATGCGGATGTAGCCGCTCGTGAGCGGGATCAGCCGGTTGACGAGCTTCAGCGCCGTCGTCTTGCCGCCTCCCGACGGTCCGACGAGGACGCAGATCTCGCCGGCGGGGACCGTGAGCGAGAGATGGTCGACCGCCGCGCCGTCGCGGCCCGGGTAGACCTTCGTCGCTTCGTCGAAGACGAGCTCGGCCGCCTCGGTCGGCATGGGTGAATCTTCTACGAGATGAGGGTCTCCAGGCCAACGGTGAGGCCGGGAGGAAGCTCCGGAAGCTTCTCGAGCGCGAGCATGACGCCGTCGGCGAACGACTCGCGGCCCGTCGTGTCGTGCCGGATCGTGAGCAGCTGACCCTCTCCGCCGAAGATCACCTCCTGGTGCGCGACCAGCCCCGGGAGGCGCACGGAGTGGATCGTGGCATCGCCGCCGATCAGGTCCGCGGTGGCCTTGGCCGTGCCCGACGGAGCGTCCTTCTTCGCCTCGTTGTGGAGCTCGACGATCTCGGCCCGCGGGAAGTGCGCCGCGGCCTCGCGCGCGAAGCGCATCATCAGCACCGCGCCGACCGAGAAGTTCGGCGCGACGAAGAGCCGCAGTCCTCTCTCTTCCGCGAGCAAACCGAGCTCGGCCGCATCCCAGCCCGTCGTGCCCACTACGCAGGAGACGCCCTGCTCGAGCGCCGCGCGGACGTTCCCAGGCGCCGCCTCGGGGGTCGTGAAGTCGATCGCGGCGTCGCAGCCGCCGGCGTCGGGCTCGTCGCCGAGCTCGATCCGGCGCACCTCGTGACCGGCCGCCTCCAGGCGCCCCACGACCGCGCTTCCCGTCTTCCCGCCTGCGCCGAAGAAGGCGATCTTCACGCGGCGGCCCGCTCGCCGAGGCTCGTGCTCGCGCGAGCGACCGCCGCCCGGAACTTGGCCTTGTCCGACCCGACGCCCGCCGCGGCGAGCCGTTCCGAGGGCAGCAACACGGCTGCCAGCTCGGCGAGCTCGTCGCCGTCGACGGCGTCGATCTCGGCCATCACCCGCTCGAGCGTAAGCAGCTCGGTGTCGGTCACGAGCGACTTCCCGAGCCGGCTCATGCGATTCGAGGTGGACTCGAGCGAGAGGACGATCCGTCCCTTGAGGCTCTCCTTCGCGCGCTCGAGCTCGCCCTTCCGCAACCGGCCCGCCGCGATCTCGGCGATCTGCTCGACGCAGATCTCGACACAGGAGGCGAGATTCTCCCCGCGCGTGCCGACGTAGACGCCGAGGATGCCGGTGTCCGTGTACTGGGCCCCGAAGCTGTAGACGGCGTACGCCATGCCGCGCTTCTCGCGGATCTCCTGGAAGAGGCGCGAAGACGCCGACCCACCGAGGATCGAATCGAGGAGCGAGGCGGCGAAGCGGCGGCGGTCCGAGCGGGAGATTCCGATCGCGCCGAGGCAGAGGTGGTACTGCTCCGTCTCCTTGCGCTGGAAGCGGAGCCCCGGCCCGGGGAGCTGCGCGAGCGGCCGCCGGACCCGCGTGCCCGCGCGCGCCGGCGCGCCCGCGCGGCGCTCGCTCCGCTGCAGGAGCGCGACGAGGCGGTCGTGCTCGAGGTTCCCCGCCGCGGCGACGACGACGTTTCCGGGCGCGTAGGCCGTGCGGTGGTAGCCGGCGAGGGCTCGGCGGCTGACGGAGGAGATGACCTCGGCGGTGCCGATCACCGGACGCCCGAGCGGGTGGTCGCCGAAGACGGCTTTCGAGAAGAGATCGTGGACGAGCTCCTGCGGCGTGTCCTCGTACATCGCGATCTCCTCGAGCACGACCTCGCGCTCCTGGTCGACCTCGGCGAACGAGGGCGCGAAGACCATGTCCGTGATCACCTCCAGCGCCGTCTCGACGTGGTGGTCGGGAACGCGCGCGTAGACGACCGTGTTCTCCCGCGAGGTGGCGGCGTTCAGCTCGGCGCCCATCGCGTCGAACGTCTCCGCGATCTCCTGGGCGTCGAACCGGCGCGAGCCCTTGAAGAGGAGGTGCTCGATGAAATGCGAGACGCCTGCGCGGTCGGCACGCTCGTCGCGCGAGCCGACGTCGATCCAGAAGCCGAGCGAGACCGATCGCACGCTCGCGACCCGCTCCGAGATCACGCGCTCGCCGCCGTCGAGCTCGCTCAGAGTCACCTTCTGCATGGGCCGGATCGTAGGCGAACCGGGCCGGGAACCGGCTAGCCGCGGGCGACGAAGCGAAGCACGGTGCCGTTCCGCTTCGCGTCGTACAGCGCCTCGTCGGAGAGGCGGAACAGCGTCTGCGAGTCCGTCGCGTCCTCGGGGCAGGACGCGCAGCCGAAGCTCGCGCTGAGGTCGGCGCGCCAAGGCTCCCCACCGGCGGCAAGCTTCTCGAGCAGCGACTCGGCCCGGGCGACGACCTGCTTCGCGTCCTCTTCGCTGGCCTCCGCGAGCAAAACCGCGAACTCGTCGCCTCCGATGCGGAAGGCGTCGTCCGGCTTCCGCAGGGACTCGACGAGCACGTTGGCGAACGACATGAGCGCCTCGTCGCCGGCGGCGTGACCGTAGCGGTCGTTGAGCTGCTTGAACTCGTCGAGATCCGCGATCACGAGGCCGAAGGAGCGGCCGTAGCGCGTCGCCCGCGCCACCTCGCCGTCGAGCCGGTTGACGAAGGCGCGGCGGTTGAGGAGCCGAGTCAGCGGGTCGTGGTCGGCGAGGAAGCGCAGCTCGCCGAGATGGCGTCCCGAGACGAGGGCCGCGGCGGCATCGTTGGCGAAGATCCGCAGGGCCTGGAGCCGGTCGGCCGACGGCACGAGGCGGTCGGCCGGGTTGTCGACCCAGATGTACCCGAGCAGCGTGCCGCCGCCGTCGCGCAACGGCACGATCAGCCAGTGCCGGTTCCACGCCCAGGGCCCGCGCCCGTTGAGCTGGGACGGGTAGACCTCGACCGTGGCGGCGAGCCGCGACCGCGCCTGCTCGTGGGTGAGGAGGTAGCACCCCTCCCGGAGGAACTCCTGGTCCAGCAGAGGCTCGATCTCCGCGGCGCTCACGATCCCGCGGTGGCGCAGCTCCTCGAGCTGCCAGCCCGCCGCCGCCTGCGGCACGACGGTTCCGGTGGCCGGGTCGACGAGGGCGGCGCAGACGTTCTGGAAGTCGAGCGCGTCGCGGATGCCGGTGCACACGCGGCGCAGGATCTCGGCGTTCGAAGGCTCCCCGGTGATGCGGGACGAGACGTCGAGCAGCTCCTCGAGCGCGCGCTGGTGCCGCTCCGACGCGGCTGCCTCGCGCGCGGCCTCGAGCGCGAGTGCCGCATGGTCGGCGAGTGAGACGAGGATGTCGAGCTCGTCGTCGGTCGGCCGACGGCCGCTCGCCGGCTCGTCGACCGAGATGATCCCGAGCAGCATTCCGTTCTGGTCGCGCATCGGGACGAAGAGCGCGTCCTCGGGGTCCCAGGCGTCCGGATCCTCCGGCCGCTCGCCGGCGGGCACGTAGCTCGGGCCGAGCGAGTTCCAGTCGACCGAGCCGCTCGGCACGACGTAGGCGCCCCGCCGCTCGAACCGCTCGGAGAGGAGGAGGTTCCAGTCGTCGCCGGGCCGGGCGTAGCCCAGGAGCGCCGCGCGGGCCTCCTCGTTGCCGTGCACCGTCGTCACCTCGAAGTCGTCCCACGCGGGCCGGTAGAGGTTGACGGCGACCGTGCGGTAGCCGAGAGACTCGCCGATGGTTCGGGCGACGGCGTCGAGCAGCGCAGGAAGGTCCTCACGCGCCCGCAAGAGACGGGTCACCTCGACGAGGCCCCGCAGCGGTGAGATGGTTGGAAGGCTCACGTGGTCGGGTTCGCCCGTCTCATCGGCACGAGCCCCGCGCGAGATGAGTCGATTTCGGGTGAATCGGCGGGGAGACGAGCCCCGAAAGGCCACGGCCGGTACCAGGTACCGGCCGTGGTCGCTTTCGTCAGTCGTCGTCGCGACGCGGGCCTCGCCCGCCACGCCCGCCGCGACCGCCGCGGCGGTCACCGCGCGGGCGGTCCTCCTCCGGCGGCCGCGGCGGGGCGTCCTTCGCCCGCTCGATCAGCTCCTCGGGCTGGACGAGCCCGCCGTTCTCGTGCTTCGCGACGAGCTTGAGGCCGATCCGGCCCCGGGCCTTGTCGACCTCCTGGACGACGACGTCGACGACGTCGCCGCGGCTCATCACGTCCTCGATGTGCGCGACCCGGCCCGGGCCGACATTGGAGACGTGCAGTAGCCCGTCGGTGCCCTTCTTGAGCTCGACGAAGGCGCCGAACTGCGTCGTCTTGACGACCTTGCCGGTGAAGGTGTCCCCCACCTCCGGCTCCTTCGTCAACGACTCGATCGCGGCGACGGCCTCCTTCGCCTTCGTGCCCTCGGTGGCGTAGATGAGGATCGTGCCGTCCTCCTCGATGTCGATCTGCACCTCGTAGTCGGACTCGAGGCCGCGGATCGTCTCGCCGCCCTTGCCGATCACCATGCCGATCTTCTCCTGGTCGATCTTGATCGTCGTGATCCGCGGAGCGTTGTCGGAGAGCTCGGAGCGAGACTCCGGGATGACGTCGAGCATCTTGTCGAGGATGGAGTCGCGGGCGCGCTTCGCCTGCTCGAGCGCGTCCCGCATGATCTGCTGGGTCACGCCCGTGATCTTGATGTCCATCTGGAGCGCGGTGATCCCGTTGCGGGAGCCGGCGACCTTGAAGTCCATGTCGCCGAGGTGGTCCTCCGCGCCCTGGATGTCGGTGAGGATGACATAGTCGTCGCCCTCCTTCACGAGGCCCATGGCGATGCCGGAGACCGGCGCCTTGAGCGGCACGCCGGCGTCCATCAGCGACAGCGTCGAGCCGCACACCGAGCCCATCGACGACGAGCCGTTCGACTCGAGCGTCTCCGAGACGATCCGGATCGTGTAGGGGAACTCGTCCGGCCCCGGGATGACCGCCTCGAGCGCCCGCTGCGCGAGCGCGCCGTGGCCGATGTCGCGCCGCTTCGGGCCCCGCATGAAGCCCGTCTCCCCGACCGAGTAGGGCGGGAAGTTGTAGTGGTGCATGTAGCGGCGCTCCTCCTCGAGGGAGAGATCGTCGATCCGCTGCCCTTCCTTGGCGGTGCCGAGCGTGAGCGACGAGAGGATCTGCGTCTGGCCCCGCGTGAACAGGCCGGAGCCGTGCGCACGCGGGTTGACGCCGACCTCGATCTCGATCGGCCGGATCTCCTCCGCCCCACGGCCGTCGGGGCGGCGCTTGTCGACGGCGATCTTCTGCCGGACGAGGTCCTTGTAGATCGACTCGCATGCCTTCTTGACGTACGAGCGCGTCTGCGAGTCCTTGACCGCCGGCAACGTCTCTCCCGTCTCGGGGTCGGTGGCGGCGGTTCCGACCGGGAACGGCAGCTCGACCTCGTCGAGGATCCGGTCGAACAGGAGCTGCCGCTTGGCCGACTTGAGCGCCTTCGAGTCCTGCTCGGCGTCGGTGAGAGCCTTCAGCTCGTCGCCGAACTGCTCGCGCACCGGGCCTTCGACCGCGACGGAGCGCTGCTTCTCGATAAGCGACGCGAGCGCCGAGCGGACCTGGATCTGGCGCTGGATGTCGTCGTCGGTCGAGTCCATCGTGATCGGCGGCGCGAGCTCGGCGAGGAGCTCGTCGACGACCGTGCCGGACTCGCGGATGCCGACCTGCTGGATCCGCTCCCAGATCGTGTGCCCGTGGTCGCGCTCGATCTCGGCGGCGAGGTCGAGGTCCAGCCACTTCGGCTTGCCCGCCTGCCGGCGCAGATCCTCCTGCGCCTCGCAGAGCTTCACGATCTCGGCGTGTGCGAGCTCGAACGCCTCGAGGATCCTCTCCTCGGGGATCTCGTTCGCTCCCGCCTCGACCATCGTCAGCGCCTCCTTGGTGCCGACGACGATCAGGTCGAGTTCGTCGTTGTCCTCGCTCTCGCGCAGGGTCGGGTTGACGACCAGCCGGCCGTCGATCAGGCCGACGCGCACGGCGCCCACCGGGCCGAGGAACGGCAGCGGCGAGAGCATCAGGGCGGCGGACGCGCCGTTGATGCAGAGGATGTCGTGGGCTGTGACCATGTCCGCGCTGAGGACGGTGCAGATCACCTGCACTTCGTTGCGGAACCCCTTCGGCCAGAGCGGCCGGATCGGCCGGTCGATCATCCGCGCGGTGAGGATGGCGCGCTCGGTGGGGCGTCCCTCACGCTTGAAGAAACCGCCCGGGATCTTGCCGGCGGCGTACATCCGCTCCTCGACGTCGACGGTGAGCGGGAAGAAGTCGGCACCCTCGCGCGCCTCCGCGCGCCCCTGGGCCGTGGCGAGCACCATCGTGTCGCCTCCGCGGACGACGACGGCGCCGTCCGCCTGCTTCGCGAGATGGCCGGTTTCGAAGCTGATCTCCTGGCTTCCGATCTGGACGGAAACCTGCGCCCGGCGCTCGGTCGCGATACTCATCAATTGTCCTCCACTCTGCTTTGTGGAGGGCGGGAGCTCGAGCCAGCCAATCGTCGCGTTGGTGGGCTCGCTCGAACTTCCACCCTCCTGTTCTTGGGAGCTAGCGGCGCAGGCCGAGCTCCTTGATGAGGGCTCGGTAGCCCTCGAGGTCGTGCTTCTGCAAGTAGTTCAGGAAGCGCCGGCGCTGCCCGACGAGCTTGAGCAGCCCACGCCGCGAGTAATGGTCGTGCTTGTGGGTGCGCAGATGCTCGGTCAGATCGTTGATCCTCCGCGTCAGCATCGCGATCTGCACCTGCGGCGAGCCGGTGTCGGCCTCGTTGCGGCCGTGCTTCGAGATGATCTCCTGCTTTGCTTCCTTGGTCAGGGCCACGCCCTCTCCTTCCTGTTTGCCTCCCGAGGCTCCGCCCGTGGCGCCAAGGAAACGCTTGGCGGGCCGGGCCTGGGTCGCCGGGTAGGGTAGCGGAAAGCGGCATGGGAAGCGCGATTCCGCGGGAGCGACTGGCCGAGATCGTGCGCGAGGCGCAGGAGCGGTCAGGCGTGTCCGCGGTCGCCGCAGGGCTGCACGTCGACCGGCGCACGATCTTCGCGGGCGCGCACGAGCGACCTTTCCGGATCGCGTCGATCACGAAGTCCTTCACGGCGACCGCGGTCTTGCTCGCCGGGCTGCTCGACGACCGTCGTCGAAGCCTCCTATCCCACACGGCCGGCTATCGCCCCGAGCGCGCCGAGCCGTTGCCCCCCGAGTGCGAGGGGCTCTGGTCGTATTCGAACGCGGGGTACTGGGAGGCGGCCGCGGGGTTCGACGGCGAGTACTCGCATGCGGTCCAGGAGCTCGTGCTCGAGCCGCTCGGTCTGCGGCACACCGGATTCGAGACGCCGGAAGACGCGGTTCTCGGAACGCTGCCCGGCGGCGTGGTCGCAGACCCGTCGTATCCGGTCGACCGCCGGCCGAGCGGCGGCCTGTGGTCGACGGTCGGCGACCTCGTCGAGTACGGCCTTGCGCACTGTCGAGAGTGGGGCGCCCTCCACGAGCCGGTCGGCGAGGCACTCGGAGCCCGGTACGCGCTCGGCTGGTGGGTTCGGGACGGCGTGCTCGACCATGAGGGCTCGGTCGGAGGCTTTCAGTCGCTGCTCATGCTGGTACCCGAGCGGGCGGTCGTGCTCGCGCTGCTGACGAACTCGTGGCAGGGGTCGCTCTTGATCCACCACGTCGTCGAGGATCTCGGGCTCGTGCCCGAGCCGCGTTCGACGCCCGCGCCGGGATCGGTGGACGGCACCTACGAGCTCGACGGCCTGGAAGCGCGAGTGGCCGGCGGCCGGATCACCGAGAGCGAGGACGATCCCTTGACGGGCGCCCGGCTCGAGCGGCGCTATCCGCTCAGGCTCGGCGCTCCGCTGATGTCGTGGCGGAGCGACTTCCCCCGCCCTGGGGTCGCACGGGTCGGATGGGTCGCTCTGCCCCGCACCGAAACCCGCTTCTGACCGATTTCTCAGGCCGGCCGGACGGCGGCCCGGACTCGTTCGACGTCGTCGCCGATCGCCGCCACGAGGTCCTCGAGCGAATCGAATCGGCGCTGCTCGCGCAGCGGCGCCCAGAGCTCCACCACCAGCCGCTGACCGTAGAGGTCGCCGTCGAAATCGAGCAGGTGCGCCTCGACTCGCCGCTCGACGCCGTCGAAATGCGGATTCGTGCCGATCGAGATTGCCGCCCGGTGGTCGCGAGCCCAACCGGCGAACACGCCGTCAGGTGGAAGCAGCAGCGCTCCGGGGACGTCGAGGTTCGCGGTCGGAAAGCCGAGCTCGCGGCCGCGTCCATCGCCGCGGACGACGACCCCCTCGACCTCCGGCGGCCGCCCGAGCAGAACGGCAGCCCGCTCGATCTCCCCGGCACGGACGAGCTCCCGCACTCGGCTCGACGAGATCTGCTCGACGAGCGGCACGCCTCGCACGCCGAAGCCGAGCCGTTCGAGCAGGTCGAGATCGCCTTCGCGGCCGCGCCCGAAGCGGAAGCTCTCGCCGGCGGCGACGACCTCCGCACCGATCCCGCGCAGCATCCGCTCCGCGAACTCGCGCGCCGAGAGCGACGCGAGACGTTCGTCGAACCGTAGGACGAGAACGTCTTCGACTCCTGCGGTCGCGAGGAGCTCGAGCCGCCGTTCGAGCGTCGCGAGAAGCTCCACGTCGCCGCCCAGCACGCTTCGAGGATGCGGATCGAAGGTCACGACGCTCGTCCGTAGTCCGGCCGTCCGTGCCGCCTCGATGACCTGAAGATGGCCACGATGGACTCCGTCGAAGGTGCCTACGGCGACGGCTCGATCGGCGGCCGGCAGGCCGGAGGGCTCGTGCGCGACGTTCACGTGCCGTGCGCCGCACGTGCGGCGGCGACGCGCTCCAGCACCTCCGACTCGGGCAGGAGCCGCTCGGCCGTGAACGCATCCGGCGCGACTGCGTCAGCCACCGAAAACGGGCCGACTTCGGTCCGACGCAGCGACACGCAGTGCCCGCCGAGCGCGATCGCGACCGCCCGGACGTAGGTCCCCGAACTGACGACGAGGTCGAGCGTCACCTTGTCGCCGGTATACGCGATGACGTCGAGCGCGCGAATGGTCGAACGTCGCAACGGCATCTCCACCTCGACGCCGGCGCGCGCGAGCCTGTAGGCACGCTCACCCCCGATCTTCACGGCCGAGGCGGCCGGGATCGGGAGCTCGATCTCGCCGCGGAGGGCCTCGAGCCGCTCCCCCAGCTCGTCCTCGCTCGGGGGTGTATGCCGACCGACGATCCGCCCTTCCGGGTCTCCGGTCGACGTCCGGGACACGAGGTCGATCTCGGTGACGTAGCGCTTGTCCAGGTCGACGAAGCACGGAGCGAGCTTAGTTGTCCTACCGGACAACAGTACCAGGAGTCCCGTCGCAAACGGATCGAGCGTGCCGGTGTGCCCGGTCCGGGCGCGGGTCATCCGGCGGATCTGGGCGACGACGGCGAACGACGATGGGCCACGGGGCTTGTCGACGAGCGCGACGCCGGCCGGGTCAAGCGCGCGAGGCGGCACGCTGCGCGAGGAAGCCTTCGCGAATCCGCTCGACGATCTCGGGGAGCGGCAGATCCGTGGAGAATCCGGCGGCCTGGCGGTGCCCGCCACCGCCGAAACGCCGGGCGATCGCCGACACGTCGAGCTCGTCGATGCTCGAGCGGAGCGATCCCTTGTAGGCGTGAGCCGATTCGTTCAGCTGTTCTCTGACGAGCACGGCCAGCTCGGCCCCTTCAACGGCGCGAAGGTAGTCGATGATCCCCTCCGAGTACGGCTCGGAAGCACCGACGTCGGCGAAGTCGGCGCGCAGAAGGTGCGAGACGACGATTCGTCCGCCTTCGAGCACCTCGGCGCGACCGAGCGCGCGCGCGAGCAGCTTCAGCTTCGCGAACTCCACGGACTCGTAGACCTCCTGGAACACGGCGTGAATGTCGGCTCCGGCCTCGACGAGCTCGGCCGCGAGCCGGAGCGCTTTCGGCGTCGTGTTCGCGTACTGGAACCGCCCTGTGTCGGTGACGAGCGCGATGTAGAGCGGCTCCGCCAGCTCCGGCGTCAACTCGACTCCGAGCTCGGCGAAGACGTCGCGCAGCACCTCGCCGGTGGAGGACGCGTCGGCGACGATGAGGTTGAGATCGCCGAAGCGCGTGTTGTCGTGATGGTGATCCACGTCGATCACGAGCGGGGCTCGTGAGATGGCGTCTGCGTCGCCGATCCGATCTTCCTTGGCGCAGTCGACTGCAAGCAGGACACGTCCCGCAGCGTCGGCGGGCGGCTCGCGCAGCAGCTCTTCGAGGGGCATGAACCTGTACTCGCTCGGCAGCGGGGTGCGCCCGGGGAGGTACATGACCGCGTCCTTGCCGACCTGGCGGAGAGCGAGAGTCGTCGCAAGGAGCGAACCGAGCGCGTCTCCGTCGGGGTTCTCGTGCGTGACGACCAGGAAGCGGTCGTGTTGCCGCAGCGCGTCTGCGATCGCCTTGAGGTCAGCGGTCTCGGTCATCGTCGTCCGGCGCGAGCTCGTCGATCAGGCGGGTCATGCGCACGCCGCGTTCGACCGTCGGATCGTACTCGAAGGTCAATTGCGGGGTGCGTTTCAGCCTGAGCTCACGTGCGAGCCGCGATTGGAGAACGCCGTGCGCCGCTTCAAGTCCGTGGAGGCTTGCGCGCTGCTTGCGGCCGGAGCCGAGCACGCTCACGTAGACGGTCGCGTGCCGGAGATCGGGAGCCGTCTCGACCCCTGTCACGGTGATGAGGCCGATGCGCGGATCCTTGAGCTCGGGCAGCGCCTCGGCGAGCACCTGTCTGACCGACTCGTTCACTCGCCGCATCCGCTCACTCATGGCTCCTATTCAAGCGCCTCAGTGCTCGCGTCGCGTACGCGCTGGTCGTCTCCGCTTCCCGTCTCTGCCGGCCGACCAGGCGCACGCCCGCCCAAGGGTGGGGACGTCGTTCCCTCCGCCCTGGGCAACGACGCTACCGCGGAATGTGTCGGAAGTGTGTGCCGACTGGGTTGCGAAAGACCGGCATCCATAGGAGTTCCGCAGCGCCGGTGAGAACGCCGCCTTCCGCGCGTCAACGAATCACGTCGAGGACGAGCGGCCGGGGCTCCGGCTCGGCCCCGACGTCGTACGCGGTGAGGAGCGCCGCCTCGGTTGCGTCGGCGGCAGCCTCATCCCGCGCGTGGATCTCGGCCAGCGGATCGCCCTTCTCCACCGGGTCTCCGCGCTTGGCACAGCACACGACTCCCACCGCGTGGTCGACGGGATCGTCCTTGCGCTCGCGCCCGGCGCCGAGCGCCATCGCCACGGCGGCGACTTCACGCGCACGCACCTGGCGCACCACCCCCGTCGCCGATGCGGGCACGACCCGAATGACGGGGGCACGCGGCAACAGCGCCGGGTCGGGATCGCCGCCCTGGGCGCGGATCCACCGGTCATACGCCGCAAGCGCGGAGCCGTCGGCAAGGGAGGTCACGACGCGCTCCCGTGCCGCGCTTTCGTCGAGACCCAGGTCGGACAGCACGAGCAGGCGCGTTGCAGCCGTCACGACGAGCTCCCGAAAGTCGGGCGGGCCACCGCCGTCGAGCGTCTCGTACGCCTCGAGCACCTCCAACGCGTTCCCGACCGCGTTCCCGAGCGGCTGCTCCATGTCCGTGAGGAGACAGACGACGTCCATGCCTGCCTCCTCACCGAGCCCGCGCATCGCGCCGGCCAGCCTCCGCGCATCCTCCACCGTCCGCATGAAGGCGCCTTCCCCCACCTTGACGTCGAGGACGAGCGCGCTCGCGCCGCCGGCGATCTTCTTCGACATGATGCTCGCGGCGATGAGCGAGACCTCGTCGATCGTCGCCGTCACGTCGCGCAGCGCGTACAGCTTGCGATCCGCCGGCACGAGGTCGGCACTCTGGCCCGCAATGGCCAGCCCAACCTCTTGGACCTGGCGCATGAGCTCGTCGATCGAGAGCTCGACGCGGAATCCCGGGATGGACTCGAGCTTGTCCAGCGTGCCGCCCGTGTGGCCGAGCCCGCGGCCGCTCATCTTTCCGAAAGGTGCCCCGCAGGCCGCGACGACCGGCCCCAGCGCGAGCGTCGTCTTGTCCCCCACGCCGCCGGTCGAGTGCTTGTCGACGACTCGACGTCCGAGGCGGTCGGCCAGGTCGATCGTCTCCCCGCTCGCGACCATGGCCTCCGTGAGAGCGAACGTCTCGGCCGGCGACAAGCCGCGGAACCAGACCGCCATCAGCAGCGCCGCCGCCTGATAGTCGGGAAGCTCGTCCCGCGCGTACGCCGACACGAACTCGCGCAGGTCGGTCGCGGGTAGCTCCTCGCCGTTCCGCTTCCGCTCGATCAGCTCGGCGGCGTGCATGCGCGCGAGCCTAGTCCTCCGGATCGATCAATACCCGGTCTGCGAGCACGACCTCCCACTCCTGGCCGCGCAGCCACCGCTCCGCCTCGTCGAGCAGCCGCTCGATCTCGCGATGTTCGCGCGCCACGCAGGCCGCGGTGATCCGTGCGCGCTGCCAGACGTCGTGGTGGTCGACCTCGGCGACTGATGCGCCGAGACGGTTCTGGAGCTGTGCCTTCGCCGAGCGCAGGAAGTGACGCTTCTCCTTCAGCGAGTGCGCCTCGGGGAAGTGCAGCTCGCACGTGAGGATTCCGACCCAGCCGCTCGTCACGACGGGATTCAAGCCGATTCGAGCACGCGCTCCACGACCGTCGCCGTTGTGCACACCGCCTCGATCTCCGCCTCGCTTGCATCGGCGAGCAGGCGTTCGAGCAGGTCGAGCCGGCGCGCCCGGCCTCGTGCGAGGATCCTCCGTGCCTTCGCCGTTGCCTCGAGCCGAATCGCCCTTGCGTCGTTGACGTCGGGGTAGCGGCGGATGAGCCCCTCCGACTCCATCGCCGCCACGAGCTTGCTCATCGTCGCCGGGGTCACCCGCTCCTCTGCGGCGAGCTCGCCGAGTGAGCGCGCGCCCCCGAAGACCAGGACCGACAGCGCCGACGCACGGGCCGGCGAAATGCCCATCGCGGCTTCGTCCACCTCGCGCACGCGACGGACGAGGTGAAGCGAGGCCGAGTGGATGAGATCGGAAGCTTCGCGACGGCGGCTTGACATAGTTGGTTAGGCTAACTAATAATATCTCGTCTGTCGAGGAGGAGGAGCAAGATGCAGACGATCTTCGAGCTGGTCGATGCTGACGACGCGGAGGGCATTCGTACGCTGCTCGGCGACGATCCGGAGGCTGCGCACGAGCGCGACGAGAACGGACTCTCGCCTCTGGTCCACGCGCTCTACAGAGGCAACGACGAGGCCGTCGCGGCGATTCTCGCCGCCGGCGAGCCGACCGATCCGTGGGACCGCCTGGTTGCGGGCTACGCCGACGGCCTGCCCGCACCGGGGGCGTGGAGCACGGACGGCTTCACGCCGCTCCATCTCGCCGCATTCGTGGACAACGTCTCGGCGGCCGCCGCCCTCCTCGCCGCGGGAGCCGATCCCAACGTTCTCGCGACCACGAGCTTCGCGCGCGTCACCCCGCTCGGAACCTGCGCCTTCGCGGACGCCCTCGGCGTCGCGCGGCTGCTGCTCGAGCACGGAGCGGATCCGCACATCGGCGAGGACGGCGTCTATACCGTCGAGGCCGAGGCGATCGCCCGGACAAGGAGGAGCTCGCGCGACTCATCCAGGAGGCGACAGGAGGAGACGCCGAGAGCTAGGAGGCGGCGGACGGAGCTTCGTCGAGCGACGTCCGCTCGACCTCGCGCGTCTCGAAGATCTCGAGCACGTCGCCTTCCTTCACGTCGTTGAACCCGTCGAGGAGGATGCCGCACTCGAACCCCTCGGCGACCTCGCGGACGTCGTCCTTGAACCGCTTCAGCTGCGAGATCGTCGTCGTGTAGATGACGGCGCCGTCGCGAAGCACACGGACGCTCGCGTTGCGGCGGACGACGCCGTCGGTGACCATGCAGCCGGCGATCGTGCCGAGACGCGAGACGCGGAACAGGGCCCGCACCTCGGCCTCGCCGATCGTCTCCTCGGTCGTGACGGCCGCGAGCTTGCCGACGAGCGCCTGCTCGATGTCCTCGGTCAGCTTGTAGATCACGTCGTACGTGCGGATCTCGACGCCCTCGCGGACCGCGAGCTCGCGCGCCTCCGCGTTCGGGCGGACGTTGAAGCCCAGGATGAGCGCGTCGGAGGCGGACGCGAGCATGATGTCGTTCTGCGTGATCGCGCCGACGCCCTCGGCGATCACGTTGAGCCGCACCTCCGGATGCTCGAACTTCGAGAGCTCCGAGACGACGGCCTCGACCGAGCCGACCACGTCGCCGCGGACGACGAGATTGAGGTCGGAGACCTCGCCCGCCTGCAGCTGCTCGTAGAGGCCTTCGAGCGAGACGCCACCGCCGGGGCGCGTCGACGCGAGCTGCTCCCTGCGGAGCCGTTCGCCGCGCCGGTTCGCGAGCTCGCGCGCCTCGCGGTCGTTCGCGACGACGCGAGCCAGCTCCCCGGCCGCCGGTGGCTTGTCGAAGCCGAGGATCTCGACGGGCTCGCCCGGAACCGCCTGCTCCTGCCGCTCGCCCTTGTAGTCGAAGAGCGCCTTCACGCGACCGTACGCGTCGCCGGCGACGACGGCATCCCCCACCTTGAGCGTGCCGCGCTGAACGAGCAGCGTCGCCACCGGCCCGCGCCCGACGTCGAGTCGCGACTCGATGATCGGTCCCGACGCTTCCGCGTTCGGATTCGCCTTGAGCCCCTCGAGCTCGAGGTCGGCGACGAGCAGCACCTTCTCGAGCAGCTCGTCGAGGTTTTGCTGCGTCTTCGCTGAGACCTCGGCGAACTGCGTGTCCCCTCCCCAGTCCTCCGGCTGGAGGCCCTCCTGCGCGAGCTCGCCCTTCACTCGGTCGACGTTCGCGTCGGCGAGGTCGACCTTGTTCACCGCGACGACGATCGGCACCTCGGCCGCGCGCGCGTGGGCGATCGACTCCTTCGTCTGCGGCATCACGCCGTCGTCGGCGGCGACGACCAGGACCGCGATGTCCGTGACCTTCGCGCCGCGCGCGCGCATGGCCGTGAATGCTTCGTGGCCGGGTGTGTCGAGGAAGGTGATCTTCCTGCCGTCGACGTCGACCTGGTACGCGCCGATGTGCTGCGTGATGCCTCCGGCCTCGGTGGCGACGACGCGCGCGTTGCGGATCGCGTCGAGCAGCGTCGTCTTGCCGTGGTCGACGTGGCCCATGATCGTCACGACCGGAGGCCGCGCCTGCAGCGCCTCTTCCGGGTCGTCGAACGCCTCCGGCTCCTCTTCCTCGTCGGCCGCGTGCTTGATCGTGATCTCGCGGCCGACCTCCGCCGCGATCAGCTCGACCTCCTCGTCGCTCAGCGACTGGGTTGCCGTCCGCATCTGGCCGAGCCCCATGAGGATCTTGATGATGTTCGGCATCGGGACGCCGAGGGCCTGCGAGAGGTCACGGACGCTGACGCCGGACTCGACCGAGACCGGGCCCGTCGGCGTGCGCCGCGTGGCCGTGCCCGTCGTCCTCGGGGCCCTTGGGGCCGCCCGGCCGATCGAGGAACTCTTTCTCACGGCTGTAGAGGTGGTCGCGCAGGTCGAGGGTG
>DATEHY010000020.1:0-28478 GCA_035279325.1 Gaiellaceae bacterium | reverse complement strand
CGCCGGGTACTTCATCGTCAGCTTCGAGCCGAGGTTCCCGTCGACCCACTCCATCGTCGCGTCCTCGTAGGCGACGGCGCGCTTCGTGACGAGGTTGTAGACGTTGTTCGACCAGTTCTGGATCGTCGTGTAACGGCAGCGTCCGCCCTTCTTGACGACGATCTCGACGACCGCCGAGTGGAGCGAGTCGGTCGAGTAGATCGGAGCGGTGCAGCCCTCGACGTAGTGGACGTAGGCGCCCTCGTCGACGAGGATCAGCGTGCGCTCGAACTGGCCCATGTTCTCGGCGTTGATCCGGAAGTAGGCCTGCAGCGGCATCTCGATGTGCACGCCGGGCGGCACGTAGATGAACGAGCCGCCCGACCAGACGGCCGAGTTGAGCGCCGCGAACTTGTTGTCGTTCTGCGGGATGATCGTCCCGAAGTACTGCTTGAAGAGCTCCTCGTGCTCGTGGAGCGCCGTGTCGGTGTCGAGGAAGATCACGCCCTTCGCGGTCAGGTCCTCCTGGAGCTTGTGGTAGACGACCTCCGACTCGTACTGCGCGCCGACGCCGGCGAGGTACTTCTTCTCGGCCTCCGGGATGCCGAGCTTGTCCCACGTGTCCTTGATGTCGGCCGGCAGGTCCTCCCACGAGTCGGCCTGCTTCTCGGTCGGCTTGATGTAGTAGTAGATGTTGTCGAAGTCGATTCCGGTGAGGTCGCCGCCCCACATCGGCAGCGGCCGGGCGAGGAAGTAGTCGAGGCTCTTGTGCCGGAACTTCCGCATCCAGTCGGGCTCGTCCTTGTGGGACGAGATCGCGTCGATCAGCTCGTGGTCGAGCCCGCGGCCCGACTTGAAGAAGTAGTCCTCCGGGACGGAGAACCCGTACTTGATCGCGTAGTCGGAGCCGATTCCCTGGACGATCTCGGTTTCGGTCTGCGTCATGCCTCTGTTCCTGCCGGAATGAACGGATCGTAACCCTCGGCCTCGAGCTTCTCGGCCAGCTCGGCGCCGCCCGACTCCACGATCCGGCCGTCGACGAAGACGTGGACGTGGTCGGGGGTCACATAGTTGAGGATCCGCTGGTAGTGCGTGATCACGAGCGCGCCCATGCCGGGTCCGACGAGCTCGTTCACGCCGCTCGCGACGACGCGGAGGGCGTCGATGTCGAGGCCGGAGTCGGTCTCGTCGAGCACCGCGATCCGCGGCTTCAGCATCGCCATCTGCAGGATCTCGACCCGCTTCTTCTCGCCGCCCGAGAAGCCGTCGTTGAGGTAGCGCGAGGCGAGCTCGCGGCTCACCTTGAGGCGGTCCATCTGGGCGAGGAGCTCCTTGCGGAACTCGGGGATCGCGATCGGGTCGTCGACGCCGCCCGCGCGTGCCTTGCGCACGGCGTTGATCGCGCTGCGCAGGAAGCTCGTCACGGTGACGCCGGGAATCGCGTGCGGGTACTGGAACGCGAGGAAGAGGCCGCGTTGCGCGCGCTCGTCGGCGCCGAGCTCCGTCACGTCCTCGCCGTCGAGGAACAGGCGGCCCTCGGTGATCTCGTACGCCGGGTGACCCATCAGCGCGTACGCCAGCGTCGACTTGCCGGAGCCGTTCGGCCCCATGATCGCGTGCACCTCGTTCGTGTCCACCTCGAGATCGACGCCCTTCACGATCTCGGTGCCGTCCTCGAGCGAGACGTGCAGATTCTCCAACTTCAGCAATGCCACGTCGGTGAGCCTCTTTTCCCCGAAATAGCGGGGCTTTCGCCCCGCACCAACGAACGAGGACCAGTCTAGCTAGACGGCGTCTCTCCCTGTCCGACCCACCAAAAACCCGCTACTCTCGGAGAACTCATGGGTTACGTCAGCAACCCCGTCCACATCGTCATCCTCCTCGGCATCGCGCTTCTGCTGTTCGGCGGCAGGCGCCTGCCGGAGGTCGGGCGCTCGCTCGGCACCGGCATGCGCGAGTTCAAGGACGCGATCTCCGGCCACTCGCACGACGAGGCGACGCCGGAGCTTCCGCCCGCCGAGCCGACGGTCGCGGCGACGACGGCCACGCCGTCGGAGCACGAGACCACCGTCTAGGGACCGCGATGGCACGTCTGCCGCGCCGCCTCGGGCACGCGGAGGAGGCGACGCTCGGCGAGCATCTCGAGGAGCTGCGCCAGCGGCTCTTCGTGATCATCGGCGCGGTCGTCGGTGGGACGATCGTCGCGTACGTCTTCCACAACCACGTCCTCGACTGGCTGAACCACCCGCTGCCCGATCACACCCGCGTGGTGACGCTCGGCGTCGCCGAGCCGTTCACCACGACGCTCATGATCTGCGTGTACGCCGGGCTCGTCCTCTCGATGCCGGTCGTCCTCTGGCAGCTCTGGGCCTTCTTCGCGCCGGCGCTCGAGCCGTCGACGGAGCGCAGGATGATCGTGCTCATCGGCTGTTCGGTCGCCCTCGCGGCCGCCGGCGTGGCGTTCGGCTACGAGATCCTGCTGCCGCGGGCGATTCACTTCCTCACGAACTACGACACCCGCCACTTCCATCACCTGATCCAGGCGAAGCCGTACTACAACTTCGTGATCACGATCCTCGTCGGGATCGTTGTCATCTTCCAGACGCCGCTGGCCATCCTCGGGCTCGTCTCGCTCGGGGTCCTCAGCGCGCGGGCCCTGCGGCGGCAGCGGCGGCTCGGCTACCTCATCACCGCAGCGGTCGCGCTCGCGCTCCCGGGGCCGGATCTCGTCACGACCTTCCTCGAGCTGCTGCCGATGTGGGCGCTCTTCGAGGGGTCGATCTGGCTGGCCGTGCTCTTCGAGCGGCGCAGGGCGAAGGTCGCTCCGGCCTCGGCTACTCTGGGCGGCTGATGGCGAGGGCAGCGGTCAGGGCGAAGCAGCAGGCGCAGGCGAAGGCACAGCCCGCGAAGAAGCGCTCCCACGGCAGGCGCCGCCATGCGGGCGGCGGCAACCCGAACCAGCAGCTCTTCTTCGTCAGGCTCCGGCGCGGCCAGAAGTGGCTCTACGCCCTGCTCGCGCTCGTCTTCGCCGTCACGTTCGCGGGAGTCGGCGTCGGTTCGGGCGGCGGCGGCGGCTTGAGCCAGCTGTACACCGGCCTCTTCGGCGGCGGCGGCGGAACCTCGGTCTCGAAGGCCCAGGACGAGATCAAGCGCGATCCGGCGAAGGGATACCGCGACCTCGCGACCGCCTACGAGACGAACGGCGACAACGCCGGCGCCATCGCCGCGCTCGAGAAGTACGTGACCCTGATCAAGACGAACGCCGACGCCTGGAGCGAGCTCGGCTCGCTCGAGCTGGCACAGGGGAACAACTACGCGAGCCAGTACTCGAGCGCGCAGCAGGCGGCGCAGACGGCCGACCCGAGCACGCCGTTCCAGCCGGGAGGCACGCTCGGCACGGCGGTCGGGACGAACTCCCTCTACCAGGGCGCCTCACAGGCCGCGACTGCCCAGACCTCGACGCTCTACCAGCAGGCCACGAGCGCGTTCGGCCTGGCCGTCAAGGACTACCAGAAGGCGTCGACGATCAAGCCCAACGACCCGACCGCGCTGGAAGAGGTCGCCCAGGCGGCGGAGAGCGCCGGCAACGTCCCGGTCGCGATCGACGCGCTGAAGAAGTTCGTGAGGAGGTTCCCGAACTCGCCGGTGCTGTCGCAGATCAAGACCCAGCTCAAGCAGCTGACGAAGAGCCAGCCGGCCGTCGGCAGCGGTAGCCACTAGACGATTGCGGCCCCGGCCGCGCGGATAGACTCACCCCCGAGCCGCCGGTCGGAACGGCCGGCGAACGACTTCGGGGGGAACTCGCGCATGAACTTCGACATCAAGACCGAGCAGCTCAGCGGCGACTCCTACGTCATCTCGCTCACGGGCGAGGTCGACCTGTACACGGCGCCGGAGTTCAAGCAGCAACTGCTCGAGGTGATCGGACAGGGCGGCAAGGACGTCATCGTCGACTTCAGCGGCACGACGTTCATCGACTCGACGACGCTCGGCGTCCTCGTCGGCGGCGTCAAGCGGCTGCGCACGAACGACGGCCGGCTCTCGCTCGTCTGCAGCGATCGCAACATCACGAAGATTTTCGAGATCACCGGGCTCGACAAGGTGTTCACGATCTATCCCACGCGTGAGGAGGCAGTGTCGGCGGTGGGAGTCCCACAGGGTTGAGACGGCTCGGCCGGGTCACAATCGGGGGCGCAGGTCTGGCGGCGGCGGCGCTGCTCGCCACGGGCTGTGGCGCCGGCGGGGTGGCGAGCGCGGGCGGAGCGCCCGACACGACGAACGGACAGCATCTCTTCACGTCGGCCTGCGGGTCGTGTCATACGCTGGCGGCGGCCGGGACGACGGGGACGATCGGGCCCGACCTCGACAACGCCTTCGCGGCCGACGTCAAGCAGGGCTACAAGCAGAGCTCGATCGAGAACCTCGTGCTCGGCCAGATCCGTCTCGGCTCGGGCGAGATCGCGACGTACACGACGAACAAGAAGTTCACGCTGCAGCCGCAGATGCCGGCGAACATCGTCAAGGGCAAGGACGCCATCGACGTGGCCGCCTACGTCGCCTCGGTTGCCGGTGTCAACGGCTACGTGACCTCCTCCGTGTCGCTGTCGTCTCTCGGCACGAACGGGAAGGCGATCGTCAAGCAGGCCTGCGCGAGCTGTCACACGCTTGCCGACGCGGGCATCACGGGCACGAAGGGGCCGAACCTCGACCAGCTGATGCCGAGCATGGCGCTCGTCGAGCACCAGGTCACCGTCGGCGGGGGGATCATGCCGTCGTTCCAGGGAAGGCTGAGCCCGGCGCAGATCCAGGCCGTCGCGAAGTACGTCTCCTCCGTGGCCGGCAAGAAGTAGCCCTGGAGGTTCGGCCGGCACGGCCCGAGGACGCCGCGGCGATCGCAACGGTGCACGTGCGGACGTGGCAGGCGGCGTACGCTCACGTCTTCGGTGCGAGGCGACTCGCGACGATCGACCTCGACGCGCGGACGGCGGGCTGGAGAGAGCGCCTCGCCGAGCCCGATCCCTCGCACACCGTCCTCGTCGGGGAGGACGACGGCTCGGTCGTCGCCTTCGCCTGGTGCGGCGAGAGCCGCGATAGCGCCGACGAAGGCGAGCTCTATGCCATCTACGCGCTGCCCGAGGCGTGGGGCTCCGGCGCGGGGCCGGCGCTGATCGCCCGCACGCTCGAGGCGCTTCGCGCAGGCGGCTACGCCGAGGCGAGCCTCTGGGTGCTCGAGGATAACCCGCGCGCCCGGCGCTTCTACGAGCGCGAAGGGTGGAGGCCGGACGGCGGACAGCGCGAGGAGACGTTCCTCGGCGTCCCCGTCCGCGAGGTCCGCTACCGGATCGCGCTGCGCTGAAGCTGGAACCGCGGCGTGCGCTGCGGGAAACTGGTTCGCATGGCGCGCTCGTTCGAGGCCGCCTTCGAAGCGGAGTTCGCGTCCCTGCACCGCTATCTCGCGCGACGCCTCGGCGCTTCGGCGGCGGACGATCTCGCGGCCGAGACGTTCGCCGTCGCCTTCCGCAGCTGGGAGCGGCTCGATCCCGACCGGCCCGTGCGTCCGTGGCTGTACGGGATCGCCGCGAACCTCGTGCGGCACCACTGGCGCAAGGAGCGGCGGATGCTGCGGGCCTACGCGCGAACCGGCGTCGACCCGGTGCTCGGCGACGAGGACGCAGCCGTCGAGCGAGCCGACGCTGAGGCGATCGCGGACGACGCCACGACCCGGCGGACGTACGAGCGCGCGACATCCAGCCGACGGCAGCTTCCGCGCAGACGACTCGTCATCGTCGCCGCCGTAGTCGTGGCGATCGCAGCTCCTACGGCCGTCCTCGGAAGCGGAATCCTTCACGGGTCTCCGAGCCCGACCTCGGTCGCGTTGCATCTTCAGCGCCAGTTCATCTCCTACGTGGCAGCCGGCGCGAAGCAGGATCCAGGCCCTCGGTTCCCGCACGTGAGGCGAGCAAACCTTCTGCGAGCCCTCGAACGAGCCGGCGCGCGCTTCCACTACAGCCTCAAGCGTCTGGGCGTGATCGCCGGGCGTGACGGCGCCCCGCTGATCGTCGTTCGAGCTCGCGGCTCGCTCGCTGCGTTCTCCGAGTCGGTGGGGGCGCTGGAGCGACGCCTGGATCCGCCGAGCCGCACTCCGCGAATCGCGTCGGACCTGGGCGCGACGATCGAGCACACGAGATACGAGGGGTTCTTCCTCGAGGCTGTGGACTCCCACGACATTCCCTTTCTCGTGGTGTGGGAATATTTGGCGACAGCCGCAAGGCGGCGGCGGGCAGTGGGCCCGCGAAGAAAGCCTGCTGCCGTTCCTGCACGGCTAGCTACGCCCGGCTGACGGGGATCGCGACTCGTTCGCGGATCGCCTCGAACATCCCGTCGGCGTCGCCCGCGACGAGCACCTCGTCGGCGCCGAAGACGCGCAGCGCGTCCTCGACGGCGAGGGCCGGATCGTCCGCACCGACCTCGACGCGCGCGCCGTTCAGCCGCTCGGCCAGCGCGTCCGCGGTCGCCTCCGCATCGTGCCGCCGGTCGTCGACCGCTCCCGTCAGCGACTCGTGCGCCGCGGCGAGCGCCGGCACGACGACGAGCACCTCCGCGCCGTCCGGCACCTTCAGTGACTGCGTCCCGGGAGGGGCCACGACGAGCACCCGATGCGTGCCGGGCGGCGTCCCCGAGGTCACGACCGCAGGAGGATCGGCCGCGCCGGGCACCGGCTCCTGCAGCAGCCACCGGCCGAGCCAGGCGAATCCGATCACCGCCGCCGCGACGCCCAGCCACGTGTTGATGAACGAAGCGGCGATGATGATCGCCGCGCCGAGGACGACCACCCAGAGAAACCGGTAGGCCTCGCCTTCGCTGCGGAGCGGATTGCGCATGCGGGCCTCTTACCCGGTCGTCAGAGGATGTAGACCGTCGTGAAAACGACGATCCACATCACGTCGACGAAGTGCCAGTAGATCCCGCCGATCTCGACGCCGTGATGGTTCTCGGCTGAGAAATGGCCCCGGAAGGCGCGGATCGTCATGAAGGCGAGGATCGACAGCCCGACGAACACGTGACAGCCGTGCAGGCCCGTGAGGCAGAAGAAGATGGTCGGGAAGGCGCCGTTCGACGTGTTGAAGCCGGCCCGCATGTACTCGTAGAGCTGGGACGTCAGGAAGGCGAGGCCCATCAGGAACGTGAGCAGCAGGCCGGCCCGCATCCCCCAGACGTTCCCGCGCTTGATCGACACGGTCGACCAGTGCATCGTCGCGCTCGAGGTCATGAGGATGAACGTGTTGATCGTCGCCACGAAGACCGGTAGGTGGTACGGCGGCGTCGGCCACGCGACCCCGTTGACGATCCGGACGAAGAAGTAGGCCGTGAAGAACGAGCCGAAGAGCATGATCTCCGACGCGATGAAGAGGTACATCCCGAGCGTCTCGGGCTTGATCCGCGAGCTGTAGTGCGGCGCGGGCGGCCCGTGATGCTCGTGGTCGACGGGCCCGGCGTGGGAGTACGTGGCTATGCCGGAACCTCCGCCTCCACCTTCGGGACGACCACGTGCTCGACGGGGAGTCCCGTCTCCTTGCGCAGCCGCTCGACGAGGTCCTTGCGCAGCCAGCCCGAGCTGAGCGGCTCGAAGGTCGAGACGACGATCTCGTCGACGCGCTCGTCGTGCACGGCCTCCATCGCCGCGCTGAACGGGTCGGGATGCGAGACCTGGCCGTGGACGTCGATCCCCTCGCCGCGCAGCTGCGACAGCGCGCGCTTGAGCCGGCGTTCGGCCTCGGGGTGCTCGCCCGCGTTCGGGTCGCTCTGCGGCGAGACGATGAGGAAGCTCGCCGGGCCGGTCGCAGCACGCTCCCGGATCTTCGCCAGCAGCGGCTCGCCGACGACCGTCTCGTTCGCGATCACGAGCACGTTCGCCTCGTCCGGCCCGCTTCCGTCCGAGACGAGATGCTCCATCGGAACCGAGCCTGCCGCCGAGCGGATCCGGTCGAGGACGCCGCGACGCAGCCAGCCGGACTTCTCCTCGGGATGCGTCGAGACGAGGACCTCGTCGACCGGCGGCTCGAGCGTCGCGAGCGCGTCGCGCACCGCCGCCGCGGGATCGGCCTCCACGACGAAGCCGTCGGCCGGGATCCCCGCCTCGCGCAGGTGGCCGAGCGCGCGTTCGAGGCGGCGGCGCGCCGAGGCACGGCGCGTGTCGGTGTAGACGACGTACCCGCGCCGCGGCTCGTTCACCGGCGAGACGACGGTGACGGTCAGGTCGTCGCCACGGGCCGCGAGCGCGTCGCGCAGCGTCTTCGCGTCGACCGTCTCGTTCGCCACGACGAGCACATGCGTCATACCGGCACTTCCTCCATCTCACGGGCCCTGGACGGCGCGAGGATCGCGTGCTGCGCCCCCGGGACGCCGAACTCGTACGGCGAGCCGACGACCTGTGGGATCTCGTCGAAGTTGAACACCGGCGGCGGCGAGCTGACCTGCCACTCGAGCGTCATTGCGCGCCACGGGTTCGCCGGCGCGATCTCGCCGAACCGCCAGCTCGTGATCATGTTGTAGACGAAGACCACAGTCGAGACGCCGAGGCCGAACGAGGCGAGCGAGACGAACATGTTGAGATCGGCGAACTTCGGCAGGTAGTCGGCAACCCGGCGCGGCATCCCCTCGGTGCCGAGGATGTGCATCGGGAAGAACGTGAGGTTGAAGCCGACGAAGGTGAGCCAGAAGTGGAGCTTCCCGAGCTTCTCGTCGTACATCCGGCCGGTCATCTTCGGGAACCAGTAGTAGATGCCGGCGAAGATCGTGAAGACGGAGCCGCCGAAGAGCACGTAGTGGATGTGCGCCACGATGAAGTCGGTCTGGCTCACGTGGATGTCGATCGGGACGGCGCCGAGCATGACGCCCGAGAGGCCGCCGATCACGAACATCGAGAGGAAGCCGAGCGCGAACAGCATCGGCGTACGGAGGTGCAGCTTTCCCCCCCAGATCGTCGCGAGCCAGCTGAAGATCTTGATCCCGGTCGGGATCGCGATCAGCAGCGTCGTGATCATCATCGGCACGCGCAGCCACGACGACATGCCGCTGACGAACATGTGGTGCGCCCAGACCGAGAAGCCGAGCACGACGATCGCCATCAGCGAGAGCGCCATCAACCGGTAGCCGAAGATCGGTTTCCGGCTGAAGACGGCTATGACCTCGCTCATGATCCCGAAGCCGGGCAGCATCATGATGTACACGGCCGGGTGCGAGTAGAACCAGAAGATGTGCTGGTACCCAAGGGGGTAACCACCCCCCACCGGGTCGAAGAACGACGTGTGCATCACGTGGTCGAACATCGAGAAGAACTGCGAGCCGGCGATGAACGGCGTCGCGATCACGACGAGCAGCGAGGTCGTGAAGTTCGCCCAGACGAGTAGCGGCAGGCGCCAGAAGGTCATTCCCGGCGCGCGCATGGTGATGATCGTGACGAGGAAGTTGAGCGCGGTCATGATCGACGACGCTCCCGCCCACTGCACTCCCTGGTTGAAGAAGATCGCGCCGAGCGGCTGGTGGCTCGAGTTGAGCGGCGCGTAGCCCGTCCAGCCGCCGGCGAATGCGCCGACGATGAACGAGCTCAGCATCATGATCCCGGCGATCGGCAGCAGCCAGAACGAGAGCGCGTTGAGCCGCGGGAAGGCCATGTCCGCGGCGCCGAGCATGAGCGGCACCGCGAAGTTCGCGAGCCCGGCGAAGGCGGGGATGATGAAGAGGAAGATCATCAGCACCGCGTGCACCGAGAACAGCCCGTTGTAGGTCTGCTGGCCGAAGTACTGGATGCCCGGCTTCGCGAGCTCGGCACGGACGAGGAGCGCGAGCAGGCCGCCGGCGAGGAAGAAGAAGAACGTCGTGACGAGGTACTGGATCCCGATCACCTTGTGGTCGGTGTTGACGCGGAAGTAGTCGCGCCAGCTCTGCGCGCCGTGGCCCGAGTGGTCCTCCGCCCGGGTCGGGAAGCCGAGCGCGTAGTACGCCCAGTAGTCGAAGGCGCCGATGCCCGCGAGGAAGCCGATCGGCGCGGTGACGAGAGCGGAGACGAGGACGAGCGGCTCCAGCTTGATGATCGGATCCCAGTGGGCGCTCCAGCGGACGAGGACGACGAGCCCGAAGCCGATCCCGGCGAACAGGAGCGTCATCCACGCTGCGCGGACGAGCCCGCCGCGGTAGAGCATGCGCCAGCCTCCGCTCTGCGTGGAACGGGGCGCGTGCTGGAGATCGTGGCCGGCTGCGGTCGTCGTCACGCTCGTTTCATCCCTTCGTACTCCCGTGCTTTGTAGCCGATTGGACCAGGAACGTCACGAGGGCGGCGAGGTCCGACTTCGAGATCGACGTGCCGAAGCTCGTCGGCATCAGGCCGTTCGAGTATCCGGGCTGCACGTAGGCGCCCGGATCGACGATCGACTGGTGGACGAACGGCTCGAGCGGCTGGTGCGCCTGCTTCGCGTACGCGACGAGCTTGTCGAGGTCCGGCCCGACGTTGCCCGTCGCGTGGGCCGCGCTCAGCGTGTGACAGCCGGCGCAGCCGTTGCCGTTGAAGACCGAGAGGCCGGCGGCCGAGGACGACGGCGTGGTCGAGGTCGACGTGGTGGTGGACGTGGTCGTGGTAGACGTCGAGCTCGTCGAGGCCGGCGGCGCGGCCGTCTTCTCCTGCTGCCTGAGCCACTTGTCGAACGCGGCGGGCGGCATCACGACCGCCTCGGAGCGCATGAGCGAATGGCCGAGGCCGCAAAGCTCGGTGCACTCGAGCGGGAAGGTGCCGAGCCGGTCCGGCGTGATGTGGAGCTGGGTGACGAGCCCCGGCACGACGTCCTCCTTCTGCGAGAACTGCGGCACGAAGACGGAATGGATCACGTCGAGCGAGCGCATGTAGAGCTCGACGGACCGGTTGTTCGGCAGCCGGAGCACCGGGCTCGTGACGTTCTTCGCGTCGGGGTAGCTGAACGTGAACGCGAACTGCTGCGCCGTCACGTCGATCCGGAGCGTGTCCTGCGCCTGCGCGTCGTTCCGCGAGAGCACGATCGCGCTGACGATCGCGATCGCGGTGACGAGGAGGAACGGGATCACCGTCCACGTGATCTCGAGCCCGGTGTGCCCGTGGATGGGCGGGCCGTCCTCGAGGTCGTCCTCGGCGACGCGGAAGCGGGCGACCGCGTAGATCATCACCGCCGCGACGACCGCGAAGATCCCGATGCAGATCGCGACGACGAACCAGATCACGAAGTGGATGCGGCCGGCCTCGCGGGATGCCTCCTCCGGCAGCCACGTCGGCACGACCGCAATCGCAGTGGCCACTCCGCCCGCGACCACGGTAAGCGCCAACAGCGCGACGATGGAGCCCCTGCGCATCCGCTTCGGAGCCTAGACGAACCCCGCGACACCCGAATCCCGAACCGGCCCTCGTGCGTTTCTCTCCCGGACCCCACCAAAGGAGGAAGCATGGGTCTCGGAGTAGGACTGATACTTGCGGCCGTGGGCGCCGTGCTCGCCTTCGCCGTGAACACGACCGTCAGCGGCGTCGACATCCACACGATCGGCTGGATCCTGCTGATCGTGGGCATCGTCGGAATCCTGCTGTCGATGATCTTCTGGTCCTCGTGGGCCGGCCCGGGCTACTTCACCCGCCGCCGCACCTACTACGACGAGGGCCCGGCAGGACCCCCCGGCGGCCCCGGCTACTAGCCGCGGACAGTCTCGACACGGCATGTCCCGGTGCTCGGCGCCGGGACATGTCCGTACCAGCCGCTCAGGCGATAGGCAGCTCGAGGAAGAACGACGAGCCGGACCGGCCGTCGGAGTCGACCCAGATGCGGCCGTTCATCCTCGTCACGAGCTCGCGCGAGATGTAGAGGCCGAGGCCCGTCCCGCCTACGCCGCGCGTGAGGTTGGGGTCGAGACGGAAGAACTTCTCGAAGATCCGGTCCTGCTCGGCGGGTGGGATGCCGAGCCCCTGGTCGGTGACGCGGAACCGGACGCGGCCGCCGCTGCGGCCGATCTCCACCTCGACGCGGCCGCCGTCGGGCGAGTACTTGATCGCGTTGTCGATCAGGTTCGTGAGGATCTGACGGAGCTTGTCGGGATCCGCGGCGACAGGCGGCAGGCCGCGCGCCTTCTTCACGGCGACCTCGACATCCTCGGGCGCGCGGGAACGCAGGACGTCCATCACCTCGGTCGCGATCGCGCCGGCGTCGCAGCGCTCGATCGCGATGCTCATGCGGCCCGACTCGAGCCGGCTCGCCCAGAGGATGTCGTTCACGATCCGCGCGAGCCGGTCGGCCTCGCTCGAGACGACCTCGAGCAACCGCTCGCGCTGCGACTCCTCGACCAGGAGGTCGCGGCGGCGAAGCGTCATCGCCGCGCCGTAGATCGCAGCGAGCGGCGTGCGCAGCTCGTGCGACACCGTCGAGACGAAGTCAGTCTTCATCTGCTCCACCGCCCGCTCGTCGGTGACGTCGCGGAAGGCGTAGACCGTGCCCCCGGGGAAGCGGACGGCGGAGAAGGACAGCCAGCGTTCCTCGCCCTGCACGTCGACCGGCAGCGTCTGCGCCCGCGAGGCGCCGACCGGTTGCAGCTCCGAGGCGACCGGGATGCGCGACTGTAGGGAGGGCCAGTCGGCGAGCAGATCGGCGATCGGCAGGCCGACGGCCTCGGCCGCGGGCCGGCGGAGGCTGAGCGCCGCCGTCGGGTTCCAGAGCCGGACGATGCCGGCCTCGTCGACGAGGATCACGCCGTCGTCGACGTACTCGAGCGCCTCGGCAGCGTGCGCGCGCTCCTGCGCTTCCGAGAAGAGCCGCGCGTTGTCGAGCGCGAGCGAGATCCGCCGCGCGAGCTCCATCGCCATGGCGAGGTCGGACTCGTCGAAGCGCGGCTGGCCCTGGATCGTGCCCAGACTGATGGTTCCCAGGGTCCGTCCGCGGGCAATGAGCGGCGCCACGAGGCCGGACGTGTTCGCGATCCGCTGGATCGCCCGCGCGTGCCTGGTGTCGTGCGCCATCGCGTCCGCCTCCGCCTGCAGATCCGGCAGCAGGACCGGCTTGCCCGTCCGCAGCGCGACCTGGATGGGATGCGTCGGCAGCGTCGGCGGATAGCGGCCGCGCAGCTCGCGGACGAGCTCGGTCTTCTCCGGATCCGCGTGCACGGCGACGACCCAGTGCAGCTCGTCGTCCTCGTCGAACAGGTCGATCACGAGGTAACCGGCGAGCGCGGGAACCGCCAGCTCCGCGATCGCGGCGAGCGTGCGCTCCCAGTCGAGGCTGGCGACGAGCAGCTCGTTGGCCTCGGCGAGGAAGCGCAGCTGCTCCTCGGAGCGGCTGCGCCGCGTCACGTCCGACACGACCGCGACGGCGGAGACGATCGCCCCCTCCTCGTCACGGACGGGCGCGGCGCTGATCTCCAGGGTGCGCACCTCGTCGCCGGACTCGACCTCACGGCGCTCGGCGATGGTCACCTCGCCGTCGTCGATTGCGCGCTCGAGCGGCCAGCCGCTCGTCGCGATGCTGCTCTTGCGGTGGTCGTCGCCGATGGCGACCGGAGCGCCCCAGACGCGCTCGAGCTCGTCGTTGCGGAGGATGACGCGGTGCTCGGTGTCGGTGATCGCGACCCCGAGCGGGAGCTGGGCGATCACCGCCTGCAGCTGCGCGAGCGAGTCCTGGGCGCGCCGGTGCAGGCCGACGAGGTCGAGCGCGAGCGAGACGCGCCGCGCGAGCTCGGTCACGAGCTCGAAGTCCTCGTCGCCGTGCCTTCCGGGCTCCGCCGATGTGACCGCGAGTACGCCGAGCCGGCGGCCGGCGGCCTCGAGCGGGACTACGATCACCGAGCGGGACTCCATGCGAACGAGCTCCTCCTCGCCCGGTCGCGCGACCTTCCGCAGCGGCCGCGACAGCGCCGGCCGGTGGATCGGCTTGCCGCTGCGGAAGACCTCGACGACGGGGATGCGTCGATGCTGGGCGACGTCGTAGACGGCGTCGATCTCGTCGAGGAGGGCTGCGATACGCGGCTCGACGTGCGCGTGGGCGACGCGGACGAGCTCGGTCTCGCCGCGTGCGATGTAGACGTGACAGCCGTCGGCGATGCGCGGCACGACGAGCCGCGGCACCCGCCGCAGCAGCTCCTCGTAGTCGAGCGTCTGGCCGAGGTGCTCGGTCGCCTCGAGCAGCAGCGCGAGCCGCGAGCGCGATTCCTCGGCCGCGTGGCTCGACGCGCGCACCGCGTCTTGCGCCTTGGTGCGCTCGGCAACCGACCCGAGGTGGTTCGCGATCGTGCGCGAGAGGAGCACCTCGCGGTCGCTCCAGCTGTGCCGAGCGTCCCGGTAGAGCATGAACTTGCCGAGCAGCTGCCCGCTGCGCACGAGCGGGACGAAGGCGAGCGCGCCGATTCCCTCCTTCCGCACCGCAGCCTCGAGCTCGGGCTCGAACCCGGCATCCGCGACGTCGTCGATCAGGACAGGCTGTGGGTTCTCGACGCCGGCGGGCCACGGCGAGTGTCCCTCGGTGGCCGCGCGGTAGCGGTCTGAGAGACCACGCCAGGCGCGGAATCGGAGGACCCCGTCGTCGTCGGTGAGCAGAACCGACGCCCGCTCGGCACCGGTGGCCTCGATCAGCGCGTCGAGCGCCGCCTCGAGCACCTCGTCGAGCGCCGGCGCGCCGGCGACCGCGTCGGCGAAGCGGTACACGGCATCGAGGTCGCGCAGGCGCCAGCGCAGCTCCTCGCGCTCGCTCACGTCGCGCGCCGTCCCGAGCATGAAGCGGATCCCGCCGTCCTCGTCCAGGACGGCGGACCCGTTCACCTCGAACCACCCGTAGGTGCCGCTCGAGCGGCGCAGCCGGATCGTGACGGCGTCGACATCGGTTCCCGACGCAACCTCGTTCCACGCCTCGGTGGCCAGCTCGGCGTCGTCGGGGTGGATCAGCTCGAGCACCGCGAGGCCGGCGAGCTGCGACGGCTTCCAGCCGAGGTTCGCCCAGGAGGGCGAGGCGTAGACGATCGCGCCGCCCGGATCGCAGAGCGTAACGAGGTCGTGCGAGCGCTCGACGACGAGCCGGCGAACTGCGTCGTCGACCGTTTCCGCGGTGGTCGCGAGCGGCTCCGTCCCGCTGCTCGTGGCTCTGCCCCCCTGATCCGGTCTCGTTGCTCGTCGCAGTGTGCACGATCTTCGCTGGGAAGGCCAGGGGGCCCGCTCAGCCCGCCCGGCTGATGGAACCGAGTCCGTCGATCGCCTGCGAGGCCCGGCGGATCCTGTCTGTCAGCGGCCCGCTGACGCGGACCCACGGCGTGCTGCCGCTCTCGAGCCGCTCGGTGTAGCGCTGCTGCATCCAGCGGCGCCGTGGCCCGTCGTCCCGCAGGTGGTACGCGTCCTGGCGGAACGGGATGTCGTCGTCGCAGAGCACGAAGAGGTCGTAGCGGCTCGCCGCGGCCAGCCGGGCGACCTCCTCGGGCCAAGGCCCGCCGAGGAACGCCTCGTACCAGACGCCGGTGGTGAAGATGTCCGTGTCGCAGAAGAGGACGCGACGGGCCTGGCCCGCCTGGAAGTCCTCGAGCCAGCGCTGCATGCGCGCGATCTTGACGAACTCGTCGCTCGACCAGTCCCCGTGGGGATCGTCACGCCCGAGTGCCTGGTAGATGTGGCCGTACTCGGGCACCCACACGGTCTGGTACGCCTCCGCGAGCGCCGCGGCCAGCGTCGTCTTGCCGGTGCTCTCGGCCCCGAGGAGGCAGACGCGGAGCACGTAGTGCGCCCGGACGGCCGGATCGAGGAAGCCCAGGTTCGCCAGAGGATTGATGCGGATCTCCGAGCCCGAGACGGGAACCGTCGTCCGATCCCGGTCGACCAGGACGTGCTCGCACCCGAGGAAGCGGGCGTACGCGTCGCCGTAGTCCTCGCTCGTGAAGACCGCATCCGGCAGGTCTCCGGCGAGCGCTCGCTCCGTCACCCTCGCCCAGCCCTCCGAGTCGTCGTCCGCGAGGTTCGCGACGTCCTGATCGACCACCACGACCTCGACCGCGGGGTGAAGGATTCGAATCCACCTGGCGCGCTGCTCCGGCAGGACGGAGTCGCCGGCCTGTCCGCAGACGATCGCGGTGACCCGCTCGCAGCGAGCCTCGGCCGTGCTGATCAGGTGGCCGTGTCCCCGGTGGAACGGGTGGAACTTGCCGATCACCAGGCCGTGTCCGAAGTCGCTGCTCATAGGACCGAGCGGGCCGACGTGGCCGTCGAGCGGATCGCAGCGTCCCGGCTTCGCAATGAGGTGAGGTTCATCGGAACCCCTTTCTTGTTGGTTTGGTTCGCTCCGGTGGAGCCGGCGGGCGATCAGAAACCCCGCCGTGGACTGAGTCCAAAAGCAACTATGCCACGAATGATGGGCCGTGCAGGGATCGAACCTGCGACCTTGGGATTAAGAGTCCCCTGCTCTACCAGCTGAGCTAACGGCCCGAAGCGGCGGCCATTGTAACGTCGCTCATGTGAAGGTCCTCTCCGTCGTCGGCAACCGGCCGCAGTTCGTCAAGTCGGGCCCCGTCTCCTCGGCACTCCGGGAGGCGGGGATCGAGGAGATCGGGCTCCACACCGGGCAGCACTGGGATCCGGCGCTCTCCGACGTCTTCTACGAGGAGCTTGGGCTGCCGGAGCCGCGCTACCGGCTCGACCTGCACACCGCCGACGCCGAGACGATGCGGCCCGCGATCGCGGCGGTGCTCGCGCAGGAGCGGCCCGACTGGGCGCTCGTCTTCGGCGACACCAACTCGACCCGCGCGGGCGCCGAGGCGGCAGGCGACACCGGGATCCCGGTCGCGCACGTCGAGGCCGGCCTCCGCAGCGGCGACCTGTCGATGCCCGAGGAGCACAACCGGATCGCGGTCGACGCCACTGCCGCTCTTCTCCTCTGCCCGGACGAAGGCTCGCGCGAGACCCTCCTGCGGGAGGGCGTCCCCGGCCGCATCGAGGTCGTCGGCGACGTCATGCGCGACGCCCTCGACCTCTTTCTGCCCATCGCGACCCGAACCCCGTCCACGTACGACGAGCCGTACGCGGTGCTGACGCTGCACCGCGCCGCGAACACCGAGCCCGAGCAGCTTCGGCGCCTCGTCTCGGGGCTCAATGCGACGGGGTTCAGCTTCGTGTTCCCCATCCACCCGCGCACGAGGAAGGTTCTCGACGAACAGGGCATTCGCCTCGCGCCGACGCTCCGGCCGATCGGGCCGCTCGGCTACCTCGAGATGCTCGCCCTCGTCGCGGGCGCGTCCCGGGTCGTCACCGACTCCGGCGGGCTGCAGAAGGAGGCGTACTGGCTCGGCGTCCCGTGCGTCACGCTGCGGCCGAGCACGGAATGGATCGACACCGTGCGGCTGGGCGCGAACGTGCTCGTCGATCCGGCGGATCCGTCGCAGCTCGGCCGAGCGCTGGCCGAGGCGCGCTTCCCGGCCGACGCGCCGCCGCTCTACGGAGACGGGCATGCCGCCGAACGGGTCGCAGCTAGCCTTGCCGACGGCCATGGCTGAGGACGCCAACTACGACGTAGCCGTGGTCGGCGCAGGCTACGTCGGCGTGCCGCTCGCCGCGACGTTCGCCGAGGCCGGCTGCCGCGTCCTCCTCCTCGACGTGCTCGAGGAGGTCGTCGCCGCGCTCAACCGCGGCGAGTCGCACATCCCGGACGTCCCGAGTGAGCGGCTTGCTCCGCTCGTCGACCGCGGGCTCATCCGGGCGACCGCGAGCTACGAGGATCTGCGCGCCGCCGACGCGATTCTGATCGCGCTTCCCACGCCGCTCTCGCACCAGCGTGAGCCCGATCTCTCGATCGTGGAAGGCGCGGCCCACCGCATCGGCGAGATGCTGCGCGAGGGCCAGCTCGTCGTGCTCGAATCGACGACGTGGCCCGGCACGACGCGCGAGCTGCTGCAGCCGATCCTCGAGGAGGCGAGCGGCCTGGAGGCGGGAGAGGGTTTCTTCCTGGCGATGTCGCCCGAGCGGGTCGACCCGGGCCGCGAGGACTGGACGACCAGGACGACGCCGAAGGTGCTCGGCGGGGTCACGCCCGAGTGCACGCAGCGCGCCGCAGCGCTCTACAGGCGCGCGGTCGACACGGTGCACGAGGTCACGAGCCCCGAGGCGGCGGAGCTGACGAAGCTCCTCGAGAACATCTTCCGCTCGGTGAACATCGCGCTCGTCAACGAGCTCGCGATGCTCTGCGACCGCATGGGCATCGACATCTGGGAGGTCGTCGACGCCGCCTCGACGAAGCCGTTCGGGTTCATGCGCTTCAGCCCCGGCCCCGGCCTCGGCGGCCATTGCATCCCCGTCGATCCCTTCTACCTCACGTGGAAGGCGCGCGAGTTCGGCTTCTACACGGAGTTCATCGAGCTCGCCGGCAAGGTGAACGAGGAGATGCCGTACTTCTGCCGCTCGCTCGTCTCGCAGGCGCTCAACCACCACGCGCAGCGTGCGATGAAGGGCTCGCGGATCCTCGTGCTCGGCGTCGCGTACAAGCCGGACATCGGCGACCTGCGCGAGTCGCCGGCGCTGAAGCTGATCTCGCTGCTCCAGAACGCGGGGGCCGAGGTCTCGTACCACGACCCGCACGTGCCGCAGATCCGGGAGCAGGGCATCGACCTCGTCTCGGTGCCTTACGAGCCGCAGGCCCACGACTGCGTCGTCGTCGTCACCGACCACACCTCCCTCGACTACGAGCAGCTCGTGGACGACGCTCCGCTCGTCGTCGACCTCCGCAACGCGACCGGGGCCAAGGGGGCGGCCGCCGAGCACGTCTACAAGCTATGAGCGCCCCGGTCCGGATCGGACAGGCCGGGCTGGGCTACTGGGGCCGGAACCTCGCGCGCAACTTCGACGAGCTCGCCGATCTGCGCCGGCTCTGCGACGCGAGCGAGGAGCGGCGGGCGGAGTTCGCCGACCGGTATCCCGGCGCGACCGTCACGGGCGACTTCGACGACCTGCTGGCCGCCGACGACGTCGACGCCGTCGTGATCGCCACCCCCGTCCCGACCCACTACCCGCTCGCGAAGGCGGCGCTCGAAGCCGGGAAGCACGTCTTCGTCGAGAAGCCGCCGGCGATGAGGGCCGCCGAGATGGAGGAGCTGGTCGGCCTCGCCGAGGCGCGCGGACTCGTGCTCATGCCGGGCCACCTCCTCCTCTACCACCCGGGCGTGCAGAAGCTGAAGGAGATCGTCGACTCGGGCGAGCTCGGCGACGTGCTCGTCGTCTACGGCAACCGCCAGAACCTCGGCAAGATCCGCAAGGACGAGAACGCTCTCTGGTCGCTCGGCGTCCACGACCTCTCGGTCATCCAGTACCTGATCCAGGACGAGATCGTCGAGGCGGCGGCCCACGGCCACGCCTTCCTCAACCGGGGCGTCGAGGACGTCGTCTTCTGCTACCTGCGCTTCGCCTCGGGGAAGATCGCGCACATGCACCTCTCGTGGCTCGATCCGCACAAGATGCGGCGGCTCACGGTCGTGGGCCGCGACAAGATGGCGGTCTTCGACGACATGGAGCTCGACCGCAAGATCACGGTGTACGACAAGGCGCCCGAGCAGCCGTCCGACACGTACGGCGAGTGGCGCACCCGCAGCGGCGACTCGTTCAGCCCCAAGCTGTCGAACGCGGAGCCGCTGAAGCTCGAGTGCCAGCACTTTCTCCGCCTCGTGGAGGAGGGCTGGGACAGGCGCGAGATGCGAGACGGCCTCGAGGTCGTGCGGGCGCTCGAGCTCCTGACGGAAAGCTTGCGCGATGGCAGCTGAGCCGCAGGTCCACCCCACCGCGATCGTCTATCCGGGCACGAAGCTCGGCGACGGCGTGAAGGTGCTCGAGCACGCCGTCGTCGGCAAGCAGCCGGCGCTCTCCCCACGCTCGACCGCGAAGCGCGAGGAGCTCCCGCCCGCGGAGATCGGCGAGGGCACGATCGTGTCGACCGGCGCGACGGTCTTCGCGGGCTCGACGGTCGGCGCGCGAGTCATCCTCGGCGACCAGTCGTGCGTGCGCGAGCGTGTGACCGTAGGCGACGACGTCGTGATCGGGCGCGGGTCGCTCGTGGAGAACGACACCACGATCGGGGCGATGACGAAGATCCAGGCCGACGCGTACATCACGGCGTACTCGACGCTCGAGGAGCACGTCTTCATCGCGCCGTGCGTCGTGACGACGAACGACAACTTCATGGGACGCACCGAGCGGCGGCACGAGCTGATCGCCGGGCCGACGATCCGCCGCGGCGCACGGGTCGGCGGCGGCGCGATTCTGCTTCCGGGCGTCGAGATCGGCGAGGACGCGTTCGTCGGGGCGGGCGCCGTCGTGACGAAGGACGTCGAGCCGCGGATGCTCGTCGTCGGCAACCCGGCGCGCGTAGTTCGGCCCGTGCCCGAGGACCAGCTGCTGGAAAACCAGTAGGCGCTACGTGCTCTTGCTCAGCTGCAGCGCGTAGCGCCCGGTTCCCTGGCGCGCGATCCGCAGCTCGACGTAGTACCAGCCCGCATGCGGGGCGCGGTACGACAGACGCTGCGTCCGGCCGGCGGACGCCGTCGCCGCCACCATCCCACGGTGTCCGCGCAGGACAGGAAGGTCGGGCCGCCACAGCGTCAGCTCGACCTCGGCCTGCGACCAGTGCGCAGCGAGGCGCGCGTGGAGATCCTGCCCGCGGCGAAGGTGCACGCGGTAGACGTCGACCGGGTCGTCCCAGAAGTCGAGCGTCGCCGCGACGGACGGCCGGTTCCCCCATACCTTGCGGGCCTGCGCGGCGCTGTCGTTCGGCTCGAGGCGATCGGAGGGCGGAAGCGGCGAGCCCGACTCCACGAAGTCGACCGCCTTCATCACGTCGAGCGCGCCCCAGCCGCTGTACTTGTCACGTCCGGTCGGGCACTGCTCGCAACCGCTCGCGGCGTCGACGTCGTCGGCGTGGCGCTCGAGGATCCGAGTGACCTGGCTGCTCGTGAGCGACGGGCGGAGGCCGAGCAGGACGGCCGCCGCGGCGGACACCTGCGGCGCCGCGAACGACGTGCCCTCGGGGTGGCGGTAGTCACCGATCGCGCAGTCGGTGTAGCCCTGCGGCGTGCAGCCCGCCGCGGCCGCCGTGAGCGCGGTCGGGAAGGTGGAGAAGATGCCGACTCCCGGCGCGGCGAGGTCGACGAACCTCGTGTCGCGGTCCGAGAAGTCCGGCACGTTGCCGGACTTCGTCAGGGCGCCCACTCCGATCACGTGCGGCAGGGCCGCCGGCCAGCTCGCGTACTCCCAGGGCGTCGTGTACGCCTCGTCGGCGTTCCCGACCGCGGCGACGACGACCGCCCCCTTCTTCACCGCATACGCGACTGCCCGGGCCTCGACCTTCGAGTACGTGTCGAGCTCGGAGTTGAGCGGGTCCCGCACCGCGCCGAAGCTGAGGTTGACGACCTGCGCGCCCTGGTCGACCGCCCACCTGATCCCCGCGGCCTCGGCCTTGATCGGGATCGTGCCGTCGGGCGCGACGACCTTGGCCACCAGGAGCTGGGCCGAGTAGTCGAGACCGATGATGCCGGGCGACTTCAAGGCGCCGGCGATCTCGCCGGCGACGATCGTCCCGTGCCCCTGCTCGTCCGTACACCCGTTGCCTCCGCCCACGAAGCTCTTCGACTGCGCGATCTGGCCCGCGAAGTCGGGGAGGGAGCAGTCGACACCGGAGTCGACGATCGCGATCTTCACCGGGGCGAGGGTGGGCGGCGTGTCCCAGGCGTCGAACGCCTTGTCCGCGCTGAGGTACCACTGCTTCGGGAAGTACTGAGGCGTCGGGGTGAACGCCGATGCAGGGGAGGTCGCGGCGAGCGCCGAGACCACCGCCGCGAGCAGCGCGACCCTCAACTTCCTCACTACCCCAAGGTAGCGGCCTCGACCCGGATCCGCACGGACGCGGCCGCATCCTGGGCCGTCGCCAGGCGGTACTGGGTCGTCACCCGCGGCCGGACCGCGAAGTGGAACGCGCCGGTCCTCGCCGCGGGGCGGATCGCGCGCAGCTGCCGCCACGGCTTCCCGCTGCTGCGCTCCTGCACGACGACGCCGCGGAGACCGCGCACGACGCCGGCCAGCGCCACCCTCGTGCCCGGAGCGACGGCGGGATTCGGAGCCGGCGGCTGCAGCGAGAGGACCGCGACGCTGAACCACGTCGAGCGCAGGCCGAGGGCCGAGGCGACGGCCGCACCCGTCGCCGAGGTCGAGTGCAGCGTTCCGCGCCGGAGCGACGTGAGCCTGACCGTCTTCACGCGCCGCGACGAGTTGCGACTGACGGTCGCATCGACGACGTTCCCTGCGACGCCGAGCGCGCGCCCGAGCGTCTTCGCCGTGACCGGCACCGGCCCCCAGTCGTGGTACGGCGAGATGACGTCGTACGGGTCGCGCACCGAGACGAGGTACGGACGGCCGGGTGCGCCGAACGCGTCGGCCGCGGACTGCGTCCACCCGCCGGTGCTCGAGGAGAAGAGCGTGTCGGCCACCTCGCCGTCGTAGAGGAGCACCTGCCCGGCGGTCTGGTCCACGGCCGCCCTGGCCGCGGGGGTCTCGGCCGAGACCCCGAGGTAGGCCTGGCTGCGCCCGTCCGCATAGACGTCGAACGGGGCGGCGCCCTGGCGGCTCGCAAGGGCGTACGAGCGCGCCGCGATGGCCTGTGCCTGGAGCGCCGCAGGCAGCCACGCCGAGGGCATCTCGGCCGGCACGACGCCGTAGAGGTACTGCTCGAGCGGCAGGACGTTGATCGCGCGGAGCTTGCCGTTGAGGATGTCGACCACGAGCTGTCCCCGGTAGCGCCGGCCGAGCTCGAGGAACGATCCGTGAGCCGGCGTGAACGTCAGCGGCGGCGTGAGCTTCTGCGGACTGCCTCCGTCGACCGCGAGCTCCAGCGCCGGCGTGAGAGCCGTGTCCCCGGCCGCGAGCGTGTAGTCGACGCCGTCCGCGTCCTCGACCGTGATCGCCTTGCCCGACGAGATCGTGAGCGCCTTCTTCCCCTGCGCGAGCAGGACGCGGATCGAGGCGGCCGTTGTCTGGCCGAGCGTCGTCCCCGGGTAGTAGGCGGCCAGGATCTGGTCGTACGTGTAGCCCTGCTGCGCGTAACCCTGCGCGCCCCACTGACCCATGCCGACACCGTGTCCCCAGCCGTGGCCGCTCACGAGGTAGAGCGCGCCGGAGCCTGACGGCGCGACGTACTGCGGCCCGGAGGGCGGCGCCGCGTGCGGCGCCGAGGCGAAGGTCACGGCGACGGCAAGCGCGGAGAGGGCGGCGACGGAGCGAACCAGGACGCCGCTGAGGGTAGCTCCCATTCCGTCCGGTCGACCTGTAAGCTTCCGGGCGACATTCGAGGCGACGGAGCCTCGGCCGACCACGCGATGTCGACTGACATCGGTGGCGGCCGGGGCTTTTTTCGTTCTCGGGCAGCCGAGTCAGGAGGAAGAATGGCGTACGTGGAATCGAGGAACCGGGCGACATCGAACCCGGAGACGCGCAGGGAAGTGCTGGCGGAGATCGAGTCGCGCGGCATCGAGGACGTGCTCCTCTGGTTCACCGATCTGGAGGGGCATCTGAAGAGCTTCGCGATCACGCGGGGCGAGGTCGAGGGCGCGCTCGACGACGGGATGGGCTTCGACGGCTCGTCGATCACCGGCTTCAACGCGATCGAGGAGTCGGACATGGTCGCGATCCCCGATCCCGAGACGTTCCGGATCCTGCCCGAGGGCCAGACGGCGCGGATGATCTGCGACGTCGTCACGCCCGACGGCGAGCCGTACGCCGGCGATCCGCGTTACGCGCTCCGGCGCGCGCTCGAGCGGATGGAGTCGATGGGCTTCGACACGTTCAACGTCGGCCCCGAGGCCGAGTACTTCCTCTTCAAGGACGAGACCGGCACCGAGACGCTCGACGAGGGCGGCTACTTCGCGCAGACGACCATGGACGCCGCCACCGGCGTCCGCCGCGACACGATCCGCGCGCTCGAGTCGATGGGCATCCCCGTGGAGTACCACCACCACGAGGTCGGCCCGTCGCAGCACGAGATCGACATCCGCTACGCGGGTGCGCTCGACATGGCCGACTACATGCTCACGTACCGGCTCGTCGTCAAGGAGATCGCGAAGCAGCACGGCTACCACGCGACCTTCATGCCGAAGCCGCTCTTCGGCGAGAACGGCTCGGGCATGCACACGCACATGTCGCTCTTCACCGACGGCCGCAACACGTTCTTCGACGAGGACGACAAGTGGCACCTCTCGGACGTGGCGAAGGCGTTCATCGCCGGCCAGCTCCGCCACGCGCGCGAGCTCTCGGCGGTCTTCGCGCAGTGGGTCAACTCGTACAAGCGGCTCGTGCCCGGCTTCGAGGCACCGGTCTACGTCGCGTGGTCGCAGCGGAACCGCTCCGCCCTGATCCGGATCCCGCTCTACAAGCCGGGCTCCGAGCAGGCGACCCGGGCCGAGATCCGCTGTCCCGATCCGGCGTGCAACCCGTACCTCACGTTCGCGGCGCTGCTGCACGCGGGGCTCGAGGGGATCGAGCAGGGCTACGACCTGCCCGACCCGATGGAGACGAACCTCTACCACCTCACCGCCGAGCAGCGGCGCGAGCGCGGCATCGTCTCCCTCCCCGAGACGCTCGGCGAGGCGATCGACGAGCTCTCGCAGTCGCAGCTGATGCGGAAGGCGCTCGGCCCGCACATCTTCGACCGCTACGTCGAGCTGAAGCGGGCGGAGTGGGACGAGTACCGCGTCCAGCTCACCGACTGGGAGATGAAGAAGTACCTCGCGGTCCTGTAGGCCGCTGATCCAACGGACAGCGGCGGGCGGCCTGCTCCGTCCGCCGCTGTCCGCATCGTTTCGGCGTGGCCGGGCTCGGCTCGCCCCTTCTGCTCCTGATTCTCCTCGGCGCCGCCGTCGCGACGTGGATGGCGGGCATCCTCCTGTCGAAGGCCACCGACGCGCTCGACTCGAGGCTAGGGCTCGGCGACGACATCGGCGGGCTGATCCTGCTCTCGATCGCCGGCAGCCTGCCGGAGCTCGCCATCACCATCTCGGCGGCGGCTGCGGGCAACCTCGGGCTCGCCGCGGGAAACCTGATCGGCGGTATCGCGATCCAGACGATGGTGCTGCTGATCTGCGACTTCGCGGTCGGCCCGGTTCGACCGCTCACCTACCTCGTCGGGCGCCTGACGCCGGTGCTCGAGGGCCTGCTCGTCGTCATCCTCGTCGCGGGCGTCGAGATGGGGTCGCTGCTCAAGTCCTCGACGGCGATCGGCGGACGAGTGAGCCCGGCGTCGCTCGGAATCGTCGTCGTCTGGTTCGTCGGCCTCTACGTGATCAACAAGGCGAGCAAAGGCCCGCGCTGGAACGTGACGATGCCCGGCAGCCGGCCCGGCCGCCGGCGACGGGAACGAGCCCATCCCGAGCAGGCGCATCCCTTCGCCGGCTCGTCCACCGCCCGGGTCGCGATGCTCTTCGGGCTCGCCTCGGCCGTCACGCTCGCCGCCGGAGTCGCCCTCGAGGAGAGCGGCAACGAGCTCGCCAGCCGGCTCAACGTCAACGGCGTCATTTTCGGCGCGACGGTGCTCGCCTTCGCGACGGCGCTGCCCGAGATCTCGTCCGGGATCGCCGCGGTACGGCTCGGAGACCACGCGCTCGCGATGGGCGACATCATCGGCGGCAACGCGTTCCAGGTCTGCCTCTTCCTCGTCGCCGATCTCGTCGCGGGCAGGCCGGTGCTCCCGTCGGCCGGGAACCTCAACGCCTGGCTCGCCGCCCTCGGCGTCGCGCTGACCGCGATCTACGGCTTCGGCGTGATCGTCCGACCGGAACGCTGTCGCTTCCGGCTCGGCCCGGACTCGATCCTCGCGCTCGCCGTGTTCGGGCTCGGCATCGCCGGACTGTTCTTCGTCCGGCCGGGCTAGGGCTGCCAGACCATCAGCGCGAGGATCGCGAGGAGCATGAGGCCGCTCGCGTAGCTCGCCGCGAGCGGGACAGGAGCTCCGACGAGTGCCTTCAGCTCCGCGCTCGGCGCGTCTCCCTCGGCCGCGAGCCGCGCCGCAAGATGCCGTGCCTGCCGCGCCGTCCTCCCTCCGTAGCCGCCTGTCGCCATCGCCGCCGCCCAGAGCCCGAGCGCCGCCCGGATCCACGCCGGCGCGAAGCCGAAGCCCTCGTGCTCCGCGAGCGCGATCCCGAAGGCGAGCGTCAATAGCGCACCCGTCCCGACGAGCGCCGCGCCCACGGGCGCGAGGCGAAGCAAGGCGTACACCTCGGTCGGCCGGTCCCGCCGGATCGCGGCGAGCTGGAGCGTGCCGACCACCGCCGCTCCCGCAAAGAACGAGATCGCGCCGAGCAGGTGGAAGAAGAGCAGAACGTGGGTCAGCGCCACGGCACTCCTACGATAGGCGCGTGCAGACGACCGACCGGCACCTGCGGCTGCTGACCGAGACGATCGCCACGGTCAACTCGACGCTCGACCTCGAGGAGGTCCTGCATCTCGTCGCGAACGAGGTCGCCGCGGCGCTCGAGGCGGACGCGTGCTTCGTCTACCTCTACGACGAGGCCGCCGGCGAGCTCGTCCTGCGCGCGACCCATGGCACGCCGCTCGACGAGATGACCCGCCGCCCGCGGCTTCGTCCCGGGGAGGGCATCACGGGCACCGCCGCGGCCGAGCGCCGTCCCGTCGCGATCGCCGCGAACGCCGATCTCGACCCGCGCTGGAGGGAGTTCCCCAACCTGCCGGAGGACGAGTACGAGTCGATCCTCGCCGTGCCGATCCTCGCCCGCGACCAGCTCGCGGGCGCGCTCAACGTCCGCACGCGCGAGCCCCGCGAGTTCCGGCCCGACGAGATCGAGCTCCTGCAGGCGATCGCGGGCCAGGTCGCGCAGTCGATCGTCCACGCGCAGCTCTACACCGAGGCCCAGCGGCGCGTCGCCGAGCTCGAGGCGCTCGCGCGCATCTCCGAGGCCGTGTCCGAATCCCTCTACCTCGAGGAGTCGCTCGAGGCGATCGTCAAGACGACGATGGACGCGGTGCACGCGACGGGGGCCGCGCTCGTGCTCGAGGACGGGCGAATCGCGTGGCCCGAGGGACGCCCCGGCGCCTATGCCGTGCGCACGCCGCTGCGCTGGAAGCGCCGCGAGATCGGCGAGCTCGTGGCCGACCGCGACACGCCGTTCGCCGACGAGGAGCGCGCGCTGCTCGAGGCGATCGCCCACCACGCCGCCGTCGCGCTCGAGCACGGCCGCGCCGTGATGCGCGGCGTCCTCGCCCAGGAGATCCACCACCGCGTCAAGAACAACCTCCAGACGGTCGCCTCGCTCCTGCGCCTGCAGGCTCGCGCCGACGGCGTCGACCCCCGCGAGGCGCTCGAGCACTCCGTGAACCGGATCCTCGCGATCGCCGCCGTCCACGAGTCCCTGACCGAGCAGCGAGAGGAGGACGTCGAGCTCGCGGAGCTGATCGACCGGCTGCGCGCGATGCTCGTGCAGGGGATCGGCGCGGGCCGGGACGTCCAGGCGCGGCTCGAGCGCGTCTCGCTCGCAGGCAGCCGCGCGACCGCGCTCGCGCTCGTCTTCTCGGAGCTGCTGCAGAACGCACTCGAGCACGGAGCGGGCACGGTGCGGATCGAGCTCGGGCGGCGCGACGGCGACGTCGTCCTCACGATCGCCGACGAGGGATCCGGCGCGGACGGCGCGGCAAGCGGCACCGGGCTCTCGATCGTGCGCGCGCTCGTCGCCGACGAGCTCCAGGGGAGCTTCGCCTTCGCGGGAGCCCGCGCCGAGGTCGTGTTCCCGGCATGAGCTGGCTCGTCGTGCTGCGGCCCGTGCGGGACGAGCTGCCGTTCGCGCCCACGGACGAGGAGTCGCGGATCATCGGCGAGCACTACGCGTACCTCAGGCGTCTCCGCGCCGAGGGACGGCTCGTCCTCGCGGGACCGTCCGCCATTCCGGGCGACTCCTTCGGGCTCGGGATCTTCGACCAGGACGATCGCGCCGACGTCGAGGCGATCGTCGCGGCGGATCCGGCGGTGAGGAGCGGGATCATGACGGCCGAGATCCGGCCCTTCCGGTTCGCCGTGCGCTGATGCGCGAGGTGCTGATCCACGTCCGGCGCGGCGACGAGTTCCTCGTGGCGCACCGCTCGGCCGACAGCGGCGGTTACTGGCACACGATCGCGGGCGGGGTCGAGCGCGGCGAGGAGTGGAACGCGGCGGCGGCGCGCGAGCTCCGCGAAGAGACGGGGCTGGAGGCGGCCGGGCTGCAGCCGATCGGCGAGTTCGCGTACGTGCGGGAATCGTGGGAGTCGGAGCCCGGGCTGCACGTCGACGTCCACGCCTTTCTCGCGGTCGTCGACCCGGAGTGGGAGCCGACGTTGAACGAGGAGCACACCGAGTACCGCTGGCTGCCGCGCGACGAGGCGGCTGCGCTCCTCTTCTGGCCCGAGCCGGCGGCGCTGCTCCGGTCGCTGCCGTGACCGAGCTCTGGCACTTCAGCGAGGACCC
>DATEHY010000019.1:0-5747 GCA_035279325.1 Gaiellaceae bacterium | reverse complement strand
ACGAGAAGGACCAGGAGACGGCCGTTCGCGAGCTGGTTCGGGTGCTGAAACCGGGCGCCCCCGCCGTCGTCGTCTACGCCAACCCGGACCGGCTGGCGGCTCGCCTCAAGCGACTCGTTCGCCGACCCAGAGGCCCCGAGTCCGGCCCCATCTACTTCTTCGCATACCCGCTCGCCTGGTGGAAGAGGTTCTCGGACGAGGCTGCGGTCGCGATCGTCCCCTGGCGCTCGCTCAACGCCAACGAGTCGCGCCGGCTCATCCCCGACAACGCGCTCGGCGTTCGGATCTTCGGAGCGGTTCTCGCCTTCGAGAAGGCGTTTCCTCGCTTCGCAGCCTGGTCCGGCTGCTATCCGATGATCGTGCTGACCAAGCACGAGCGGCCCTCGCCGTGACGGACGAGCTGCCGCTCGTCTCGATCCTGACGCCGTCGTTCGGCCAGGGCCGTTTCCTGGGCGACTGCCTCGACTCCGTCGCGCGGCAGGCCTACCCGCGGATCGAGCACGTGGTGATGGACGGGGGCTCGACCGACGGGTCTCGTGAGGTCCTGGCGCACGCCGGCGACAAAGTCCGCTGGACGAGCGAGCCCGACCGAGGACAGGCCGACGCCGTCAACAAGGCGTTCGAGGCGAGCAGCGGAGAGATCGTCGGCTGGGTGAACAGCGACGACGGCCTGTTCGCCGTCGACACGATCGAGCGTGTGGTTGCTGCGCTGGCACATCATCCGGAAGCCGGCGTCGTGTACGGCGACGCGGCGCTCGTGGACGAGACCGGCCGGATCGTCCGTCACCACCGTTCGCGCTGGCCCGAAGGCGCGCTGCCGCTCGCCTCTCCGCTCGCGCAGCCCGCCGCCTTCTTCCGCCGCTCCGTGATCGAGCCGGGCGAGCCGCTCCTGCGAGTCGACTTGCACCGGTTCCTCGACTACGAGCTCTGGCTTCGTCTCCGCCGGCGCGGCGTCACGTTCGTCCATCTCCCGGTGGTGCTCGCGGTCGATCGCGACCACCCGGAGCGCAAGGTCAGGACGACCGACGAGATCTTCGCGCGCGAGAGCGCGCAGCTCGTCGAGGAATACGGCCCGGTGTTCGCGGTGCCGCGCCTCCGTCGCGCCAAGGGTCTGCTGCGCAGGATGCGAGGGGTGCCCGAGGTTTGGCGCTGGGAGAGCCACGAGCCGGCGTTTCCCTGGAGTGTCGACGAGCGACTCGCCCGGATCGTGCGCCAGGTTGCGAAGCTCGATCCGGTTCAGCTCACCCCCGAGCAGCTGCGCTTCGGGCGAGAGGTAGCGGACGTCAAGCGGCGTTCTTCCTGACCGCCTGCACCGTCAGCTTGTTGCCGATGCCGCCCGCGACGGCGTTGAACGACCGCAACCCGATTGCCGTCAGGGAGCGTAGCCCCGGCTGCGAGAGGATGCGAGCCGCGCGTCCCGGTTCGTGCCGGTAGACCATCGCATAGCGCTCGTTCTTGACGACCTCGAAGCCGGCGGCCGACACCTCGTCGGCCACCGCGTCCGGATCCAGCCTGGCGATGAAGTTGCCCGCCTCCTCGTAGTGCCCCGAGAGGCCGAGTCGCGCCGCGAGCATCGTGGCCGCGGCTCGCGCGGGCTCGTTGATCGAGACCGCTAGCCGGCTCGTCCGCAGCATCTCCCTGATGCCGGCCTCGGGCGAATCGAGATGGTGGAGCCCGTCGTGGACGTAGACGAGATCGACCGAACCGTCGCGGAACGGCAGCGCCTCGGCATCGGCGACCACCGGCTGCACGTCGAAGCGGAAACGCTTCGCACGCTCGCGCGTCCGCCGGGCTGCGCCGAGAGAGATGTCGGTTGCGATGACCGCGGCTCCGGCACGAGCGAGAAACTCGGCGTCCATCCCCGAGCCGCCGCAGACCGTCACGGCCGTCAGCCCCTCCACCGGGAGCGGCAGAGCGTCGAGGCTGCGGCGAAACTTCTCGGCGAGCAGCCACTGGTAGAGCCAGGGCGTTCCGTGGGGGCGGCTCACCTCGAACTCGGGATCGGCCTCGTCGAAATAGACCGCCTGGACGTCCTTCTGGCCGTCGGCGCCGTCGTCCTCCACGCTGCGAAGGACGGGAATGCCGTCGGTGATCGGGTAGCTCGCGCCACACGCCGTGCAGCGGATCGTCTCCGGCCGCCACGCCAGACCGCTCCGGCAAGCGGGGCAGACGAGCAGCTCGGAAAGGGGAGGGCCGGCAGGCACGGTTCGCTCGGCCCAGGCTAGCCGCGAGTCGGTGCTAGCCTCGCCGCGCGCTGATGAAGGTCCTCTGCGTCGTCCACTCGCCGTTCTTCGGCGGGCCGCACAACGAGGCTGTGCGGCTCAGAGAGCCGTTGCGCCGTCGAGGCTGGGAGATCGAGGTCGCCATCCCCGACGAGGCGGGGTCGGCGAGGAAGAGACTCGAGGCGGCGGGAGTCCCCGTGCACGTGCTGCCCTTGTCGCGGCTGCGAGCCTCGCCCGATCCGCGGTTGCTCCTGCGGTTCCTGCGGGACTTCAGGCCCAGCGTCCGCAGGCTCGAGAAGGCGATCGAGTCCACCGCCGCAGACGTCGTCCAGATCGGCGGCCTGGTCAATCCGCACGCAGCCGTGGCCGCTCGCCGTGCCGGCTCCGCGGTCGTGTGGGAGATCGTGGACTCGCGTGCGCCCGCCCCGCTGCGTCGTCTCGCGATGACCCTCGTTCGCCGGCTTGCGGACGCCGTCATGTTCGACGGGGAAGCGCTGATCGCGCTGCACGGCGGCCGCGAGACTCTCGCGGCACCGGTCGTCGTCTACTTCCCACCGGTCGACACCGCCCGCTTCGTCCCCTCGGCGGAGCATCGCCGGAACGTTCGCGAACAACTCGGGGTCCCGTCGGATGCGCCGGTGGTCGGCATGGTCTCGAGCCTCAACCCGATGAAGGGCGTCGAGCACTTCCTCGAGGCAGCGGCGCTGATCGCCTCCTCCCGCCCGGAGACGTGGTTCGTCGTCGTGGGCGGGGTGCCGGGATCGCACCGTGCCTACGGCGAGGCACTGCGTCGAAGAGCTGGCGAGCTCGCCCTGCCGCACCCCGTGGTCTTCGTCGGCGAGCGCGCGGACGTCGAGCGCTGGTATCCCGCCTTCGACGTAGACGTGATCACGTCGCTGCCTCGCTCCGAGGGGACGACGACCACGGCCATGGAGGCGCAGTCTTGTGGCGTTCCCGTCGTCGCGACACGGGTCGCCGCCGTTGCCGAGGTCGTCGCCGACGGCGTCACGGGCGTGCTCGTCCCGCCCGAGCGTCCCCGCGCAATCGCCGACGCGGTCCTGCGGCTGCTCGACGACGAGACGCTGCGGGCCGGGCTGGGCGCAGCCGGCCGCGCGGCCGCGGTCGAGCGGTTCGACGCCGAGCATGCTGCGGACGTCTTCGTGCACGCGTACGAGGCCGCGCTGGCGCACGCGGCGACGCGCGAGCCTACTTGCTGACCTCGATGGTCGTGACGATCTGCTCGGCCGAGAGTTGCGCGCTCTTCGGCGCGTTCGGTCCGACCCAGAGAATCACCCGGTAGTTACGGCCGTTCGCGCTGAAGAACGTTCCGCCCTGCTCTCTGGCGGGGGGCAGTCTCTTGATGTCGGGCAGGTCGAAGATCGTCAGCGGGAAGCCTCTCACCGGCGCGAGGTGATGGTGCCGCCGCGGTGCCTGGAACAGCTCGAAGAACACGCCGCTGGCGGGGAAACGCGCGCCCGATCCGTGCAGCTCGGGGTTCCGCTTGAGTCGATAGTTCGCGACGACCACCCCGTGCACGCGGATGTGCCGAGCGTCGGTGACGGCGTGGTTCGTGGTAGAGAAGTAGCGGTGCTGGAAGTTGAGCGGATAGTTGAAGCGAAGGTGCCCGACGACCGCCGCGTTCGCGCCGCCATTGCCTCCCGCGAACCCGAAGACGAACCGTGGCACCGGTCCGCTGAACGCGATCGCGCCCGCCACGGCGCCGACCAGGGCGGCGGCAGCAACAGCGGAACCCAGCCGCAGCCTCGGAGCTTTCGTGCGATCCAGCTGCGTGACCAGCACCCCGGCCGCGAACGCATTCAAAGGGTTGTCCTGGAGGTGCGTGGCCGCGGCGAGCGCCGCCGCGATGCCGAGGAGCGGCAGCGCGGCGTAGACGACGAGAGCCGGGTCGCGATCTCTGGTCGCCTTCTCGAGCGCGCGCAGGCCGAGGATGGCGACGCCGACGACGAATGCGGCGAGCCAGGCGAATCCGAGCAGGCCGTTCTTGAGCAGGAACTCATAGGGCAGAAGGTGCACCTCTTGGACGTGGGCGAGATCACGTCCGCCGTAGACGAGGGACTCGGCGAAGAGCTTCGGCGCCCGTGTCTCGTCGATGCTTCCGCCGAGTCCACGGCCGAAGACGAAGGAGACCGGCGAGCTGTGGATCGCCTCTCGGACCTGGTGCGACTCGTACGTTCGTCCAAGCTGGGACTGGTCCGATCCTCCGTACTGACCCCGAACCGTCACGCCGTCGGCGGTGAAGGCCAGGAAGCCCGCGAGGGCGACCACCGCGGTCGCGATCAGCAGCCACTGCGGCACCAGCCGCCGGGCCCGTAGCACGAGATAGACGACCACCCCGAGCGCGGCCGCGAGCTCGACCGCCGTCGTCGAACCCGTGCCGTTCTTGATCGCGACGGCATCGTCGGCGAGCAGGGCGACGGCCAGGGCGAGCATCACGAGCGCCGCCCTGTTCCGCTTGAACAAGGCGAAGCCGACCGCGCCGGCACAGGCGGCCTCCCCGAAGGTGAAGATCGGCGTCGTGTCCCAGCCGAGGAACGACTGAACCACGGCCAGCAGGAGGAGCACGACCACGAGGTCGAACGCCCCCGCGCGCCCAGCGGTGGCGGTGACGGTGCGGCCGGCGACGTACGCGAAGACGAAGAAGACCATCAGCCCCAGGTCCTGGGCGATGTATGTCTTCGGCGCATGGTGGGCGAGCCCGAGGGCCAACGCCGGCAGGATCAGCAAGGCGTACGCCGCGGTGAGCCAGTCGAACGCCCTGGCCTCCCGCACCACGAGCGCGCGTTCTCGCCACAGTGCGGGAGACCGGAGTCGAGCGGGAGCCGCGCTCACGACGAGCGGCATGACGAGCACGAAGATCAGCGGCAGGGCGATCCGCGTGTCGAGCCCGTACTGGATGAAGCCGTTCGAGTTGCTGCCGAGGTGCTGCACCAGCCAGTCTCCGACGAGCGAGACCGCGACCATCGCTCCGATGACCGCGCGGAAGTAGCGGCGGTCCGGGTCAGGCGTGAACCGTCTGACTCCGAGGATCGTGGCAATGCCGGCCGCGGCGGCGGCCGCCGCCGCGATCCTGCGATCGGTGGTGGGCTGCGCCGCGGCGACGACCGCCGAGCCCAGGATCCACCAAACCCATGCCGCCAGGTTGCCCCGGAGGCCGAGGCTGCGACTGGGGCGGTCGGGCGCGGCGGCGGCCGACACGAAACCCTCGTCAGCCCTCACGACGAACGAGTGTAGCCCCCGTCCTGTCCGGTCGCTGGTCGCGGCGGGCGGTGTGAGCCTGCGCCCGGGAGATGAGGGGCGCCGATGCGTCAGCTAGCGTGTGCCCCCGTGCCGTTGAGGGTCTCGCGGAGGTCACTGTGGGTCGCGGTCGCAGGTCTTTGCGTCGGCCTGCTCGCACTCACTCAGGGATCGACCAGCCTCGCGAGCGCAGGTACCGGTGCGGCGCGGATTCACACGTATACGACCAAGGGGACGCTGCCGTTTCGTACGGCGCTGCTCGATCCGTTC
>DATEHY010000018.1:0-70165 GCA_035279325.1 Gaiellaceae bacterium | reverse complement strand
CTGCAGCTCGGGTGCGAGCCGTTCGAGCGGCGCCACCGAGCGTTCGGCGAGCGCGACGAGCCCCGCGGCGCCCTCGCCGTCGTCGGGAACGAGCGCCTCTGCGGCCGAGGCGGCGCCCGCGGCGAGCTCGGCGACATGCCGGTGCCGCTCGCGCTCGGCGCGCAACTGCTCTTCCTGCCCGGGCTCCATGCCGTCCGTGTCCTCGACGAGCACACGGAACTCGGCGAGTCGTGCCTCGGCGAGGGCGGCGTTCGTCGTCAGCTCGTCGTGGCGGCGTCTCGCCGCCCCCAACTCCCGCGAGGCAGTTCGCGCGTCGGCCCGTCGCGCGAGCTGCTCCTCGCCGCAGAAGCGGTCGAGCACCTCGAGCTGGTAGGACGGCCGCGCCAGCCGCCGCTGCTCGAACTGGCCCGACATCGCGACCACTCGCTCGACCGCGGCGGCGACGTCCTCCCGCGCCGCTGCGCGTCCCCAGGCGTACGCGCGCGTCCGGCCGTCGCCGAAGACGCGGCGGGAGACGACGAGCGCGTCCTCGTCCTCCGGCCGCAGCTCCGCGAGCTCTTCGAGCTCGTCGGGAAGCTCGAGCTCGGCCTCGACGTACGCCTCCTCGGCCGCCGCCCCGACGTACGAGGCGTCGCCCTTGGCGCCGAGCAGCAGACCGAGCGCCTGGGCGAGGATCGTCTTGCCCGCCCCCGTCTCGCCCGTGATCGCGTTCAACCCGGGCGCGAGCTCGAGCTCGGCCTCGCGAATGAGGACGAGGTTGTCGATGCGGAGGCGGCGGAGCACGCAGCGATCGTAGACCCGCAGCCCGACGCCGCCCATTCGCTCTTTAGGACGTGAACGTCTCGCGGTAGCGGCCGAAGAAGGTCGTCTCCGGCAGCGTCGCGAGCAGGCTCCGCTGCTCTCCGAGCCGGATCGACAGGGTGCGCTCGGGCGCGAGGTCGCCGCTCTCGTGCCCGTCCGCGAGCACCGCCGCGCCGACGTCGGGGGTCGCGTTCCGCACGGTCAGCTCCGCGCCGCGCGGTACGACGAGGGGCCGCGCGTCGAGCGAATGCGGTGCGATGAACGTGATCGCCATCGCGTCGAGCCCGCGGACGAGGACGGGGCCGCCGTTCGAGAGGTTGTACGCGGTCGAGCCCGACGGCGTCGAGCAGATCATCCCGTCGCACGACACGACGCCGAGGTCCTCCCCCGCGATCGACCAGCCGAGCTCGATCATCCGCCCGAGCTTCGAGCTCGTGGCGACGACGTCGTTGACGGCGACGATCGTGTCGCCGTCGAGCTGGGCTTCGAGCGTCGGCTGCTCTACCGTCCTGTACTCGCCGCCGAAGACGCGGACGAGGTCCGGCTCGAGCCGCTCCGGCTCGATCGAGGCGAGGAACCCGACCCGTCCGAAGTTGACGCCGATCACCGGCACCCCGGTTCCGAGAAGCCGCGCGAGCGTGCGGAGAATCGTCCCATCTCCGCCGACCGCGACCGCGATCTGCGCGCGCTCGGGCTCGTCGACGACCTCGACGCCTGCATCGTCGGCCACGGCCCGCACCCGCGCGACGGCGTCACCGACGTCGATGCGGGCGTGTGCGACGACCGCGGCGGTCTCAATCGGCGAGTGCGTGCTCGATTCGTTCGTCGAGGTCATCGGGAAGCGTCGGCTGCTCTGAATGGACGAGGTGGAGGAACGTCTCCCTGTTCCCTTTCGGCCCGGGGAGCCCCGAGTCTACGACGCCGAGGACCCTCGCCTCCCACGCCAACGCCGCCTCGGCCACCTCGCGCACGACCCGCCGCCGCACCTCGAGATCGCGCACCACCCCGCCCTTCCCCACGTCCGCGCGGCCGGCCTCGAACTGCGGCTTGACGAGCACGACCGCCTGCCATCCAGGCGCGCAGAGGCGCAGGACGGGCGGCAGCGCGAGCCGCACCGAGATGAAGGAGACGTCACAGACCGCGAGCCGGGGCGCGAACGGCAGCCCGGAGAGCGTGCGGGCGTTCGTCCGTTCGAGCACCGTCACGCGCGGGTCTGCGCGAAGCCGCGGGTGCAGCTGGCCGTAGCCGACGTCGAGCGCGATCACGCGCGCCGCGCCGCGCTGGAGCAGGACGTCGGCGAAGCCGCCCGTCGACGCGCCGACGTCGACGCAGTCCAGGCCGGCCGGATCGACGCCGAGCCCGTCGAGCCCGTGCGCGAGCTTCTCCCCGCCGCGGGAGACGTACGGCGGCGGGCTCTCGAGGGACAGCTCGACGTCCTCGTCCACGGGTTGGCCGGGCTTCTCGTAACCGCGCACCAGCCCCGCGAGCACGAGCGCCTGCGCCTGGGCGCGCGAGTCCGCCAGCCCGCGCTCCACGAGCACGACGTCGAGCCGCTTCTTCAAGCGGATCTGCTCGCTCGGTAGTCGCCGTTTCCTCGAAGCCAGTCGACGTCCGGTTCCCAGGCGTCGAGGACGTCGCCGAAGCCTGCTCGGCGCACCGGCGGCTCGATCAGGTTGAAGAGCTCATGCTGAGCCCCCGGTTCGCCGGCGAGCACGCGATCGAGAAGCGGGAGCAGCTCGTCCGCGTCCCAGCCGTCGAGCGGATGGTGGCGAAGCTCCCACTCCAGGTACTTGTTGTAGGGCCGGACGCGATCCGCCAGCGCGAAGATCGTCCGCAGCGCATGCGGTACCGCCTCCACCGCGTCGAGCCGCGTGCCGTAGCGTAGGCAGCGGTAGGTCTGGTTGACGTACGCGTCGAGCGCCTCTCGTACGACGGAGTCCCTGGTGCCTTCCGGGAGCGACTCCAGCTCCTCGACGAGCCGCGTGAGCTCACCTCCGGTCCGGTCGAGCATCACTCGCGCGTGAGCGGCCGCGTACCGCTCGTGCTCCGACGCCGCGTTGCGAAGCCCGTCGAGCGTCGCGGTCGCGATCTCGACGCGAGCGCCGTGCACGGAGGGAAACGCGCGATCGAAGCTCCGGCGAGCCTCGAGATCCGCGAGTACCACGCAGACGTCCCAGTCCGACCGCTCGTCGACCATGAAGTCGCGGCCGCGCGAGCCGAGGACGTACAAGCCGACGACGTCGTCGCGCGACCGTACCCGCTCGAGCAGGTCCTCGAAGGACAGGATCGTCACGCCGATCGGCACACGTACGTCCCGTAGATCCCGCCGCGCACGTCGCGCTCGAGGATCTCGAAGCCCGCATGGGCGAGCAACGGCTCGAGCAGCCAGGCGAACGTCGAGTGCTCGCTGCGCACGTGCGTCTCGAGCTCGGCGCGGGTCCAGCCTTGCGCGGGCGACGGCGCAGCGCCCGCGAGCCACTCCTCGATCTCGGTGCCGGCCTCGCCAGGTTCGAAGCCGTAGACGAGGTCGCGCAGGACGAGCACGCCCCCGGGCGGGAGGAGCTCGTGGATCAGCGCCAGGGCGATGCCCTTCCAGAAGTCCGGCAGGTGGTGCAGGGCATGTCTGGAGTGGACGAGCTGCGGTGAATCGCCGGCGTGCTCGTACGTGAGGAATCCGGCCTCCACCCATTCGACCGTCTCGCTCCGGCTGCGGGCGACTTCGAGCATGGCTGGGGATGGATCGACTCCGACGACGCGGCATGCCTCATCCGCGGCGGCCGCGGCCAGCAGCCCGGTGCCGCAGCCGAGGTCGACGAGCGTCGAGCCCCTGCCGAGCCCATGGCGCCGCAGCAGGGCCAGCGCATCCTCGAGGTCGAGCTGCGTCTTGGCGTCGTAGCCCGCGACGTATTCCGCGTCGAGGTGCTCCGGGCCGGCGTGAGCGCCCTCGTCGAGGTACCATGCGGCGCTCACGCCAACTCGATCCCCCACTCGCCGCTCCAACGCTCGCCCGGCTCGAGGCGGATCACGTCCTCGCCGGTGCGGAACGCCTGCGGGGGGCAGCTCATCGGCTCGACGGCGAGGCCCCGCCGGCGGACGTCGGGCAGGTCGCCGGTGAAGACCTGCTGCCACGGCCAGGACGCATCGGCCCAGACGGTCACCTTCCCCGCCTCGACGCGCCAGCCGCCGGGCCTGTGCCGCGTCTCGTCGAGCTGCCGCTCGCCGACGGGCTCCCCGTCGAGGACGAGATCGTCGACGCTTCCCGTCGGTGCGAGGACGTACGGATGGTGCCCGGCGCCGAACGGACAGGCGCGGATGCCGACGTTCGCCGCCTCCGTGCGGACGGTCAGGCTCGCGTCGGCAAGGCGGTACTCGACCCGCAGGCGCAGCGCGAAGGGATAGCCCGGCTGCGGATGAAGCACGTGCTCGAGGGCCACGCGCGCGGGCTCGCGCTCGACCGCGTGCCAGCTCGCCCAGCGGACGAGCCCGTGGATCGCGCTGCCGCTGGCCATCTCGTTCACCGGCAGCTGGAGCTCCTGCCCGTCCCACTCGTAGCGTCCGCCCGCGAGCCGGTTGGGCCACGGCGCGAGCACCTGCCCGCGCCCCGAGCTGCACATCTCCTGCTCGCCGTACCCGAGCAGGACGCCGTCCCACTCGCGGATCCCGCCGCCGACCTCGACCACGACGACGCGTTGCGTTCCCGCAGCGAGCTCGAACTGCTCCCCCGACGGAAGGGTCACGCGGCAGCCTTGGCCGGCGCGTGACCCAGTGGAGGGGGTGTGGGGGAACCGGGGGGTTCCCCCACACGAGGCGAAAGAAGGGGGCAACGTGGGGGAAACATGGTTTCCCCCACGGGAGCGAGGCGCAGCCGAGCGACGGTCACGCCGTTCGGACGGCGAGCCCGTCGACGATGTCGCGGAGGACGGAGGTGTCCGCGTCGACCTCGGCGAGCCGCCCGCGCGCCCGCTCGGCCGCCTCGTCGGCGAGCCGCCGCGCCTCCTCGGCACCGTGCTCGCGCACGTAGCCGTCGGCGTCGAGGATGTCGTCGACGATCTGGAACAGCAGCCCGAGCTCCTCCGCGAACGCGCGCCACGGCGCCTGCTCCTCGACGGGTAGCTCGACCGCGCAGAGCGCGAGCGTCACCGACGCGTAGAAGAGCCGCCCGGTCTTCAGGCGGTGGACGGCCGCGAGGTCGTAGCCCTCGACCATCGTGTCGAGGTACTGGCCGCCGATCATCCCCAGCGTCGCCTCGGCGAGCTCGCGCGCGACCGCCGACGACTCGTAGCGCGCCGCCAGCCGGAAGGCCTCCCCGAGCAACGCGTCTCCGGCGAGCACGCCGACCCCCTCGCCGAACTTCTTCCACGTCGACGGATGACCGCGGCGCTCGTCGTCGTCGTCCATCGCCGGGAGGTCGTCGTGGACGAGGGAGAACGTGTGGACGAGCTCGATCGCGAGCGCCGCCGGCAGCACCTGCTCGAGCGGCGCACCGAGCGCCTCGCCGACCGCGAGCGCGATCACGGGCCGCACGCGCTTGCCGCCGACCTCGAGCGCGTAGCGCACGGAGGTCGCCTGGCCGTGCAGCTCCGGCCAGAGATCGAGCCGTTCGAGCGACTCGTCGACCAGCGCCTTCAGCTCGTCAGGACCGTGCATCCGTCTCGGCCTCGCGCTGGGCGCGGCCCAACTCCTCCTCGACCGCCTTCGCGAGCTCGGAGAGCTCGCCGAGCAGCTCGATCGCCCGCTCCGGCGAGCCGCCGTCCCCTTCCGAGAGCTGCTCGAGCTCCGCGCGCGCGGCTTCGAGCCGCTTCAGCAGCTCCTCTGCCCGCGTCAGCGAATCGTCGCTGCTCATCTCTCGTGTCCTTCGCGCACGACTTTCCCCAGGATCCCGTTCACCAGCCTCCCAGCATCCTCGGATGCATACCGCTTCGCGAGCGTCACCGCTTCGTCGAGGACGACCTCGACCGGCACCTCGCCCTCGTCGAGCTCCTCGAGCGCGACGCGCAGGACGTTGCGCTCGACCGCGCCGAGCCGGTCGGCGGTCCAGTCTGCCGACGCGGACGTGATCCGCGCGTCGAGCTCCGCCGCACGCCCGGTCACCGCGTCCGCGAGCTGCCGCGTGTAGTCGTCGACCTCGCCCTCGTAGAGCGAGCCGAGCGGCCGACCGGTGACGTCCCACTGGAAGAGCATGAACACGGCGGCGCGGCGCGCCTCGCGGCGGCTGATTGTGCTACCGGGCACGCTCGAGCTGCTCCACCGTCACGTCGACCGCCTCGACCTCCACCTCGAACATGCGCGCCAACGCGTCGGCAACCCGCTCCTGCACCGCGGCCGACACCTCCGGCAGCACGCGGCCGTACGCCACGGCCAGCTGGAGCTCGGCCCGGGCACGGCCGTTCTGGAGCTCGACTCCGAGCCGCCGGCGTCCCTTGCGCAACCGGGCGCCGTCGACGGACGCGACCGTCCGCCGCACGATGTCGGTCAGCGCGGCCTCGCTCACACGCACCGAGCCGCCGCTCTCCTGCACCAGCACGCGACTCACGAGCCGGCCAGCGCCGGCAGCCGCGCACCGGCCTCCTCCAGGAACGACGTCGAGTACTCGCCGCTGCGGAACTCCTCGCTGTCGAGGATCTCGTACAGCACCTCGCGCGTCGTCGGCACGCCCACGATCTCGAACTCGCGCAACGCGCGCAGGCCCCGCGCGATCGCGAGACGGCGATTGCCGTCGCGGACGATGAGCTTGGCGATGAGCGAGTCGTAGTACGGCGTGATCGTCGTCCCCTCCTCGACGAACGTGTCGACGCGGACCCCCGGCCCGAGCGGCGGCCGGAAACGCTCGATCCGTCCCGGGGCCGGGGCGAAGCCGCGAGAGGGATCCTCCGCGTTGATCCGCATCTCGATCGCATGGCCCGCGCGCGGGCCCGCGCGGCCGCCGTGGGCGAGCGGCTCTCCTGCCGCGATCCGGACCTGCTCCCGGACGAGGTCGATCCCGATCACGCTCTCGGTCACCGGATGCTCGACCTGGAGACGCGCGTTGAGCTCGATGAAGGAGAACGAGCCGTCGGGCCCGACGAGGAACTCGAACGTGCCGGCGTTCCGGTAGCCGATGTGCTCGCACGCGCGCTCGGCCGCAGCCTCCATCGCCTCGCGCAGCTCGGCGTCGAGTGCCGGGGACGGCGACTCCTCGATCAGCTTCTGGTGGCGGCGCTGGACCGAGCACTCGCGTTCGCCGCAGGTGAGGTAATGGCCGTGGGCGTCGCAGAGCACCTGGATCTCGACGTGGCGCGCCGGGGTGATGACCTTCTCGACGTAGAGGGAGCCGTCTCCGAAGGCCGCCCGGGCCTCCACCGAGGCGCGCTGGTAGGCGTCGCCGAGCTCGCCCGGCTCGGTCACGACGCGCATGCCCTTGCCGCCGCCGCCTGCAGCGGCCTTCAGCAGCACCGGGAAGCCGAGCTCCTCGGCCGCGGCCCGCGCCTCGTCGGGGCCGGCGATTCCCTCGGTGCCCGGCACGAGCGGCACGCCGGCCGCGCGCATCTCGGCCTTCGCGCGCGCCTTGTCGCCCATGCGCTCCATCACGTCCGCCGGCGGCCCGATGAAGACGAGATCGTTGTCCTCGCACGCGCGGACGAAGTCGGCGTTCTCGGAGACGAAGCCGTAACCGGGATGCACGGCCTCGCAGCCGGTGGTCTCGGCCGCCGCGATCAGAGCCGGGATGCTGAGGTAGCTGGCGGCGGCGGCGGGCGGTCCGATCCGCACCGCGCGGTCGGCGAGCCGGACGTGCAGCGCGTGCTCGTCTGCGGTCGAATACACCGCGACGGCCTCGATTCCGAGCTCGTGCAGAGCCCGGATCACGCGCACGGCGATCTCGCCGCGGTTGGCTACGAGGACGCGGTTGAACACGGGCGGAGCCTAGCCCGCGAGCGCGTCGGCGAGCGCGGCGCCGCCGTCGTGCAGCAGCCGCTCGGGGTACGACACGAGCACGCTCTCCACGGGCAGCCACAGCAAGGGGGCGAAAGACGCGGGGGCCGCGACGAGCGAGCGTGGAAGAAGACCGTGCCGAGGGCGTGATCCGCCACGTCAGAGCGCGGGCCGGGCGGCGAGTGGCTCGAGCTCGAAGAGGAGCTGCCCGAACTCGACGGCCGCCGCGTTCTCGGCATGCACGCCGCGCACTACCCCCTCCACCTCGGCCTTCACCTCGTTCATGAGCTTCATCGCCTCGAGGATGCAGAGGGTCTGCCCGGGCGCCACCACGTCGCCGATCTCGACGAACGGCGGCGACCCCGGCTGCGGGGCGCGATAGAAGGTGCCCACCATCGGCGACTCGACGCGGACGAGGGCGCCCGCGACCGTCGTGGGCGCCGGCAGGTCCGGCTCGGGCACGGCGAGGGGCGCCTCGCCCGGTGCGCCGGCGGGAAGATCCGGCGTCGCGCGGACGGAGATGCGCATCCCGTCCTCTTCGATCGTCACCTCGCCGATCCCCGACTCCTGCACGATGCGGACGATCTCCTGAACGCGCTGGGCGCGCTGCTCCCCCACGCCGGAGAGCTCCTCCTCGCGCCGGCCGCGGTTCCGGATCCCGCGCAGCAGCTGCTCGGCTTCGTCGCCGAAGAGTCCGAGCAGGAGCAGCTCCTCCTCGCTCGTCGCGACGTCGCCGGCGCGCTCGCGCACCTCGTCGAGCGGCGGGGTGACATCCTCTTCGCTCTCCGGGTCGGCCGTGAGCTGCACGACTCGCTCGAGCGCGGGATCGATCGGAGCCGGAGGGGTGCCGAAGGCGCCCGCGACGAGACTGCGCAGCTCGTCGACGACGACGAGGTAGCGGCTCGCCGACAGGACGTTGATGATCGCCTGCGTCGCGAGCACCTGGCCGATCGGCGACGCGAGCGGCGGCCATCCGGCCTCGGCGCGGATCCGGTCGAGCTCCGCGAGCACCTCGTCGAGCCGGTCGCCCGCCCCCTCGGCCTGCAGGGAGTGGTCGATCCCCACGACGACGCTGGCGGGGAGGTCGTGGCGCGCGGCGAGGACGGCGATGCGCGGCACGAGCGGCGTGACGAGCTCGTCGCCGATGTGCTCGTCGACGAGATCCGTCGCCTCCCAGAGCGCGTCGAGGTCCACGCCCGGGTCGAGCCCCGTCCCCCTCAACGCCTCCGCGAGCGCCTCGCCCGAGACGCGGTGCAGAGTCAGCGCGAGCGGGTAGATCGCACAGGCGATGAGCTGCGCGCCGGCGCGCGACGCCGCCAGTGCGGCGGCGAGAGCGCTGCCGCCGGCCCCCTGGGCGTAGATCCCCACCGGCAGGCCACTCGCCTCGCCGAGCGCGCCCACGAGCTCCTCCGCCGTGTGCGGCTGCAGCGAGCCGGTCGGATCGTGGAGGAGGACACGCACCGCGCCGAGCTCGGGCAGCATGCGCGCACGCTCGATCAGCGTCTCGATCTCGCCGGTGCGGCCGGGGCTGTAGACGAGTCCCGCCTCGAAGTCGCGCTCGGCCGCGACGATCGCCTCGGCGGCCTCGCGCAGGTTCGAGACGTCGTTGAGCGGGTCGTGGAGCCGGAAGACGTCGATGCCGTTCGCCGCCGCGGAGGCCACGAAACGGCGCGAGAAGTCCGCGTCGACCGGACGCGAGCCGACGAGGAAGCGGCCGCGGAGCGCGAGGCCGAGCGGCGTCTTGACGCGCGCCTTGAGGGCGCGAATCCGCTCCCAGGGACTTTCGACCCCGCGCTTGACGGCGGCGTCGAAGCAGCCGCCGCCCGAGACCTCGAGGTACGCGAAGCCGGCCCTGTCGAGGATCTCCGCGAGCCGAAGCTGCTCGGCGGCAGGAACCCGTCCCGCGAGCGGCTCCTGCCCGAGCAGGCGAATCGTCGTGTCGGCGAGCGACGGCACGCGCGGAGCCTACCTCTCGTGCTGAGAGGCTCTACCTGCTCGGCGCCGTCCGGGCATTCGAAACGTTCCGGCCTTCGGTGCGCGTGGTTCGAGACGTTTCGAACCCACCTGCGGTCGAGGCGGCGGAACGAGACATCTGAACACGCCCCCGGCAAAGCCCTATTGCACGAAGCCAACGGGAGACCGCGCTCTCCTGTTGGCGGAGTTCGTTTAGTGCCGAGCGAAGAGCGAACCTCTTCGCGAGGATCAACTACGCCCGCGAGATGTAGCGACCCTCGCGCGGATCGACCTTCAGGCGATCGCCCACGTTGACGAACAGCGGCACGTTGACGACCGCGCCCGTCTCGAGCCTGGCCGGCTTCGTCACGTTCGAGACCGTGTCGCCCTTCACGCCGGGCTCCGTCTCCACCACCTCGAGCTCGACCGACGCCGGAAGCTGCAGGCTCGACGGCTTCCCGTTGACGCTGAGCACCTGCACCGACGCGTTGACCTGCATGTACGGCAGCTCCGCGGTGAGGTCGGCGTGCGGGAGCGCGAACTGCTCGTACGTCTCGGCGTCCATGAAGTGGACGTCGGAGCCGTCGTCGTAGAGGTACTGGACGCTCTTCGTCTCCGTGTGGACGCGCGGGAACTTCTCGCCGGCCCGGAACGTGCGGTCGACGACCGCGCCCGCCTCGAGGCTCTTGAGCTTCGTCCGCACGAACGCGCCGCCCTTGCCGGGCTTCACGTGCTGGAACTCGACGATCCGCCACACCTTGCCGTCGAGCTCGATGTGCATCCCGTTCTTGAAGCTGTTCGTGTCGACCGTCTCGGCCACGGCGCCCGATGGTAGCTACGAGACCGTCAGCAACTCCTTCGTGAACCGCACGGGATTCTCGATCCCCTCCTCCGTCACGATCACGTCGTCCTCGATCCGGACGCCGAAGCGGCCCTCGAGGTAGACGCCCGGCTCGACGGTGACGACGTTGCCGGCCGCGAGCGTGTCGGAGCTCTCGGTCGAGAGACGAGGCGCCTCGTGGACGTCGAGGCCGAGGCCGTGACCGAGGCCGTGACCGAACGTGCCCGCAAACGGGCTGTCCTCGACGACCCGGCGGGCCGCGCCGTCCGCGTCCTTCCCGGCGACCCCGGCCCTGATCGCGTCGAGCCCCGCCTGCTGAGCGGCCAGCACGACGTCGTACGCCTCGCGCATCTCGGAGTCGAGATCGCCGGTCGCGAGCGTCCGGGTGTAGTCGGAGGGATAGCCGCCGACGACGCCGCCGGTGTCGATCACGACGAGCTCGCCGGCCTCGATGACCTTGTCGCCGGCTCGCGCGTGCGGCCGGGCACCGGTCGGGCCGGAGCCGACGATCGCCTCGAACGACGGCTCGTCCGCGCCCTCCTCGTGGAGGAGCCGCGCGATGTCCCAGGCCACGTCGCGCTCGCGGCGGCCGACGAAGCGCACCTCGCTCACGAGGCGCTCGAACATGCGGTCGGTGATCGCGCAGGCCTGCCGGAACAGCTCGAGCTCGCTCTCCTCCTTGACCGCGCGGAGCCGCTCGACGAGCCCCGTGCGGGGCACGAGGTCGATGCCGCCGGCCCGGAGCTGCTCCGCGAACGACCACGGAAGGACGTTCGCCTCGAAGCCCATGCGCCCGTCGAGCTCCTGCGCGAGCCAGGCGATCAATGCCCGCGCCGTCTGCACCGCCTCGACGTCATCCACCGCCCGGGCCGACTCGATGTAGCGGAAGTCGGTGAACAGGCGCGCGCTGCGCTGTCCGGTGCCGGCGGGCTCGACGAGAAAGGCCGCATTCGAGCTGTCGAAGCCGGTCAGGTAGAGGACGTTGACCGGGTTCGTGATCAGAAGCGGCTCTTCGAGCAGCTCCCGCAGTCGCTGGATCCGTTCGCTCACGTGGTGTGCTCCTTCAGGTGTTCGAGGGCCAGCTTGTAGCCGTCTGGGCCGTGGCCGGTGAAGCGGGCGGCAACGAGGTCGGAGACCACCGAGGTCCGCCGCCACTCCTCGCGCTCGTCCACGCTGGACAGGTGAACCTCGACGATCGGGATCGTGAGGGGCTCGAGGGCGTCGTGGATCGCCCAGGCGTAGTGCGTCCACGCGCCCGGGTTGACGACGACTCCGTCGACCGTGTCGTACGCGTCGTGGCACCACTTGACGAACTCACCTTCGTCGTTCGACTGACGGCACTGGACGGTCAGCTCGAGCTCGCGTGCCCACTCGTAGATGCGGCTCTCGAGCTCGGCGATCGTGAGGCCGCCGTAGAGCGCCGGATCCCGCCGGCCGAGGATGTTCAGGTTGACGCCGTTGAGGACGGAGATCCTCATGCGATCAACCTACCGAGTTCGCGCCGCACGTCGGCCTCGGGCAGGACGACGCCGTACTCCGGCCCCTTCGCGCCGAGCAGGACGAGGCGCACCTCGCCCCCGCGCGCCTTCTTGTCGCGCCGCATGGCCGCCCAGGCGCGTTCCTCGTCGACGCGGACCGGCCGGGGACGCAGCACCTCCTCCACCACCTTCGTGTCGCGGCCCGAGAGTCGCAGGGCCGCGAGCAGGCCGAGCGCAACCGCGCGCCCGTGCGTGACCCCCTCATAGCCGGCCGCGGTCTCGAGCGCATGCGCGAACGTATGCCCGAGGTTGAGCACCGCCCGCTCGCCGCGCTCGTGCGGATCGCGGAGGCAGATGGCCGCCTTGTAGGCGGCCGAGCGGCGAACGAGCTCGTCGTCGGGAAGCTCCCAGAACGGCTCTCCCGCGAGCAGGCCGGTCTTCACGACTTCCGCCATGCCCTCGAGCCGCTGCGGCTCGGGGAGCGTCTCGAGCAGCGCCGGGTCGACGACCGTGCGAGTGGGCCAGTGGAAGGCGCCGACGAGGTTCTTCCCCTGCGGCAGGTCGATCGCCGTCTTGCCGCCGATTGCTGCGTCGACCTGCGCGACGAGGCTCGTCGGCACCGCCGTCCAGGCGACGCCGCGCAAATACGTCGCCGCCGCGAATCCTGCCGCGTCGGTCGTGCAGCCGCCGCCGAGGGCGCCGATCGTGCCCGTGCGGTCGAGCCGCAGCTCCTGCCAGAGCCGGTCGAGCGCGGCCAGCGTCTTCGCTTCCTCGCCGGGCGGCAGCTCGTGCGTCTCGGCGAGGCGTGCGCCGAGCGCGAGCTGCGCGTCCATGCCGTGGATACCGGCGACCTGCGGGTCGGAGACGAGCGCGACCGGACCGTCCCCGGGCACGAGCGCGCCGAGCCGCTGGAGCGCGCGGCGTTCGACGTGGACGCCTGCACCTGCGAGGACGACGTCGTGGACGTCCCGTGCCGTCGCGTCCGCGACCTCCACGTAGAGCGGCGCACGCAGCTCGAAGCGGCGGCGGAACTCGGCCTCGTCCTGCGCGAGCGGCCGCTTGCTGCGACGCACGCGCTCCCAGGCGGTCTCGAGGTCGACCGGAAGATGGACGACGGTCGCTCGCTCGTCGCGCAGCAGGCCCGGCCTCTCGACCGCCCCGCCGCCGACCGCGATCACGGCCGGCCCGGGCCGCGCGAGCATCTCGCCGACGACCTGCGCCTCGATCTCCCGGAAGGCGGCCTCGCCCCGCCCCGCGAAGAGCTCGTGGATCGGGCCGTGCTCCGCCGCGATCGCCTCGTCGACGTCGACGAACGGCCGCCGCAGCAGGCGAGCGACGTCCCGTCCGAGCGTCGTCTTCCTCGCCCCCATGAACCCGACGAGGACGACGTGGCGATCCGGGGCGCTGCCTAGCCCGCCGGCCAGTCGATCCGCTCCAGGTACGCGCGCCAGGCGCCGACGAAGTCGCCGAGCGCGTCGCCGCCGAACTTCTCGCGCGCGGCGCGGGCGAGCTCCCACGCGACCGCCGCCTCCGCGACGACGGCGAGAGCCTCGACCGCCGAGACGTCGCTCCGCTCGACCAGCGCTTCGGCCGGCTCGCCCGTCTCGAGGTCGACAGAAGCGAGCGGCTTCATGAGCGTCGGGAGCGGTTTCATCGCTGCGCGGACGACGATCTCCTCCCCGTTCGAGACGCCCGCCTCGATGCCGCCCGCCCGATTCGACGTGCGTCGTTTGTCGGTGCCGATCTCGTCGTGCGCCTCGGAGCCGCGCAGCCGCGCGAGCGCGAAGCCGTCGCCGATCTCGACGCCCTTCACCGCCTGGATCCCCATCACCGCCGCCGCGAGCCGGGCATCGAGGCGGTCCTCGCGCCGCGCATACGAGCCGAGCCCGGGCGGGACGCCGCGCGCCCGCACCTCGACGCGGCCGCCGAGCGTGTCGCGCTCCCTCCGCGCCTCGTCGACGGCGACGGGATCGGCTCCGGCCTCGGGAAGAGCCTCGCCGGCGACCTCGATCCCGATCTCACGCAGCAGCGCCTTCGCCACCGCGCCGGCCGCGACGTAGACCGCGGTGTGCCGGGCCGACGCGCGCTCGAGGGCGTCGCGGACGTCCGTCAGGCCGTGCTTCTGCACACCGGCGAGATCCGCGTGGCCCGGCCGAGGCAGCGTGACCGGCCTCGTCCCCTTCCCCTCGGGCTCTCCGTCCGGTGGCCACGGGCTCATTCCCCACGTCCAGCTTTTGTGGTCGCGGTTGCGGACGACGAGCGCGAGCGGCGTGCCGACGGTCCGGCCGTGGCGGAGCCCGGCGAGCACCTCGACCTCGTCGTTCTCGATCTGCTGGCGCGGCGAGCGGCCGTATCCCTGCTGCCGGCGGCGGAGGTCGGCGTCGACCGCTTCCTTCTCGAGCACGAGGCCGGCCGGCAGGCCCGACACGATCGCCACGAGGGCGGGACCGTGCGACTCCCCCGCGGTCGCGAGCTCGAGCGTCATGGCGGAGAGCGTAGTGGCCTAGAGGCGCGCGAGCACCCGCGAGACCAGGCCCTGGTGCCGGTCGCGCCCGGCGGCGAGCAGGAAGCGGCCGAGGCGGCCGGACTCGTTCGGATCGAGCGAGATCGCCGCCTGTGCCTCGTCGCCGCGCCAGACGCTGAGACGCGCGTGCCTCGGCTCGGTCACGTAGACCGAGACGCGGAGGCCGCCGTCGCCGACGTCCGGGTGACCGCGGAAGTACTCGACGATCTTCGTCCGCTGCGACTTGCCGCAGTGCGGGCAGAAGCGGAACTCGTCCTGAACTCCTCCCCCACATGCACGGCAGCGGCGCATCGTGCTCGTTCTATGCCCCTGCCCGGCCCAGGTCAAGCCCCGGGGGCCAGACGGGGACGGCTCGCTCGGCGGCCGACGCGAGCGCGGCTCCGTCGAGCTCGGCCGTCGAGAGCGGGATCTCGACGAGCGGCCACTCGCAGAAGACGCGGATCATCCCTCGTTTCGGAAGCGGCCAGAGCCAGTAGCCGGGATTCATGCTCACGCGACCTCCGCCGGACTGTCCTCCCCCGCCTCCGTGCTCGATGAACACCGGCCCCGCCGGTTCCACGTCGGGCTTCAGGAGCCTCCGGCGGTGCCTCCGACCGCCGAGGTTCGAGACGCGCTCGCCGCCGGGCAGCTCGAGCCCGATGCGCAGGAAGGCCGGCGACGGCTCCTCGTCCTCCTCGAACAGGTGCTGCTCGTGGAAGACCCGGTTCGCTTGCGCGTCGCTCAGCCCGCGTGCGAGGCCCATGACGTCGAGAGTCACACCGGACGAGTAGACGGTCGCGTGTCGAAGCGCCACGGCGCCCTTCTCCGAACGGCCGACCACGAGCTGGAGCGGGACGACCGCCCCGAGCTCGTCCTCGGGCGGACCGAACCAGGAGTGCCGCGACGGCTCGGGGGCGGATTCGTCGTCGCCGTCGTCGTCGCCGTCGAGGCGGAAGAGCTGAATGAAGCCGCCCCTCACGTGCTCAAGCCTACGGCGTCACGCATGGCCGCGACGGGCGCCGGGAGCCCCGTCCACAGCTCGAAGCTCGCTGCTCCCTGCGCGACGAGCACCTCGAGACCGTCGAGGACGCGAGCCCCCGTATCCGCAGCCGCCTCAGCCGTCGCCGTCCGCGGATACGGGAGGTCGACCAGCGTCTGGCCCTCCCTCAGCTCGAACAGCACCTCGTCTCGCACGGAGGTCGCGTGGATCACGAGATCCGCGTTGGCGACGTCCGGCGGCCACTCGACGCGGCGCGAGAAGACGCGCGCCTCCGGGAGCGAGTGCCGGAACGCCGCCGCGGCGCCACCGTCGCCCACGATCGCCGGCTTGTACCAACTTGTTACTTGCTCGAGGATCGCCGCGTCGGTCGAGAAGCCCCGCCCGCGGACGATCGTGTTCACCGACGGTAGCTCGCTGCCCAGGATCCGCGCCGCGTCGAGCTTGTACGGGGCCGTGACGTTCGCGTGCTCGACCTCCCGGATCGCGTCCTCGAGCTCGTCCGGCTCGACGTCCCGCAGCACGTACTCCCACTCGAGCCCGGCCGCCGCGAAGGCCGCGTTCTGCATCCGGGGCGACAGCGAGTGCGCGACCGGATGCCCGAGCAGCACGACCTCAGTACCCGTATTCGGCCTCGTGCTGGAGGAAGTCCTGGTAGTTCGCCGTGAAGTAGTGGTGCCGGTGGTCCGGCTTGCGCACGAAGTAGAGGTAGTCGACGTGCGCCGGATGAGCCGCCGCTTCGATCGAGGCCAGGCCCGGGTTGTCGATGGGCGTCGGCGGGAGCCCCGGGAACTTGCGGGTGTTGTACGGGTTGTTGCTGTCGACGTACGGGCCGAGCGACTGCGTCGGCTTGAGGTGGAGCCCGTAGCGAAGGGTCGCGTCGATCCCGAGCGTCATGTGGTCGTGAAGCCGGTTGTAGATCACCGCGGCGACGAGCGGCCGCTCGCTCGGCACCTGCGCCTCGCCCTCGACCATCGAGGCGATCTTCAGCACGTCGTAGGCCGTGAGGTTCTTGCTCCGCGCGTACGAGAGGTTCACCTCGTTCCACTTCGCGCTGAACTCCTGGAGCTGCTCGCTCACGAGCTGCGCCGACGTCGACTTGCGGTCGAAGTCGTACGTGTCCGGGAAGAGGAAGCCCTCGAGGGGCAGCTTCTTGCCGCCGAAGCCCGGAATCGCGCGCGCGCGGGCCGTCGCGGCGAGGTACCCCCGCGTCGAGATCGCGACCTTGCGCCGGCCCTCGCGTTTGGCGATCTTCGCGACCGTCCCCGCGCGCGCGGCCATCTCCGCGCGCGTGAATCCCTCCGGGAAGACGACTCGGAACTGGCGCAGCTGCCGGATCGTGGTGGTCGGCGGCGGTGCCGCCCGCGAGGAGCTGCGCAGCGCGAACGCGGCCGCCACGGCGCCCAGCACGACCACGACGGCGACGACCGCGACGAGGCGGCGCATCAGGATCCGCTGCCGCGACGCGCGCGGCCGTCTCAGCCGGCCGCCGGACTCCACCGCTCGAGCCAGCCGGAGAGGAGATGTGCCGCCGCGAGCGCGTCCTCGGGCGCCGCGCCCGCCGTTCGTTGCGCCAGGTCGGTCGTGAACCGCTCGTCGAAGAGCTCGACGGGGATGTCGACGACGCCGCGGAGCGCATCGGCGAAGCGCTCGGTCTCGGCCGCCTGCTCGCCGTGGGCGCCGCGCATCGTCAGCGGCAGACCGACCACGACCCGCTCGACCTCTTCCTCGCGGACGAGCCGGGCGAGCTCGCCGAGCCCCGTCTCGGAGCCTGCCCGCTCGACGACGCCGACCGGCCGCGCGAGCGTCCCCGTCGGGTCCGAGACCGCCACTCCCGTGCGCGCAGACCCGTAGTCCAGCGCCATCACCTTCACGACGGCATCTTCACGAAGCGAGGAGCCCCTTGGCGGCGGCGAGCGCGTCGGCGATGCCGCCGGGGTTCTTCCCGCCCGCCTCGGCGAGCGTCGGCTTGCCTCCGCCGCCTCCGCCGATGTGCTTCCCGAGCTCGCGGACGACGCGCACGGCGTCGAGCCCGCGCGCGACGAGCGACTCGTCGAAGTTGACGACGAGGAACGCGCGCCCGTCGTCGCTCGAGGCCACGATCGCGCCGTCCGCCTTCTCCTGCCGGCGGATCCGGTCGGAGAAGTCGCGCAGCGGGCCGCCCCTGAGGCTCTTGACCTCCACGAGCAGGACGCCGCCCTCCTTCTCCTGGGAGACGACCTCCGCCTCCCGGGCCTGCTTCGGCTGCTTCGCCTGCTTCCGCGCCCGTTCGAGCTCGCCGCGCAGCGCATCGGCCTCTCTTGCCCGCTCGTGCAGCAGCGCGAACGCCTCGCCCGCGGTCACGGCTTCGATCCGCCGCGAGCCCGCGCCGACCGAGCTCTCGGAGAGGATCGCGAACGGCCCGATCTCGGCGGTCGAGCGCACGTGGGTGCCGCCGCAGAGCTCGACCGACCACTCGTCGACGTCGACGACGCGGACGACGTCGCCGTACTTCTCGCCGAACAGCATCGTCGCGCCGAGGTTGCGCGCCTCCGCGAGTGGCGTCTCGAAGATCCGCACCGGCAGGTTCGCGAACACGTGCTCGTTCACGCGCTGCTCCACCTGGGCACGCTCCTCGGACGTCAGCGGCGACGGGTGCGTGAAGTCGAAGCGAAGCTTGTCGGGGCGCACGGCCGAGCCCGCCTGACGGACGTGGTCGCCGAGCACCTCCTGCAACACCTTGTGGAGGAGGTGCGTCGCCGTGTGGTTCGCCATCGTCGGATAGCGGACGTTCCACGGCACGACGGCACGGACGCGCTCGTTCTCGGCGAAGCCGGAGCCCTGAAACACGAGCTCTTGGTCGTTGTGGAGCCGCAGCGCCTCGACGAGGTCGGCACGGGAGCCGTCCTTCTTCTCGATCCAGCCGGCATCGGTCACCTGGCCGCCGCCCGCGGGATAGAACGGCGACTCGGCGAGCTTGACCTGGAAGAAGCCGTCGCCGAGATCGGCGTACGCGGTGATCGCCGTGCGGACGTCGAGTTGCTCGTAGCCGACGAACTCCGTTCGCGGTGCACCGCCGAAGCGCGGTTCGTAGCGCACCGTCCCACCCTGACGCGAGATCTCCTGGTGCTCGGCCATGAGCCGTGTGAGCTCCTCCTCGTTCACGGCGAGCCCCCGCTCGCGCGCGAGCTCCAGCGTCAGCTCCTCGGGGAAGCCGTACGTCGCCTTCAGCGTGAAGGCGTCCTCGCCGGTGATCTCGCCCTTCGCGGCCGCCTCCTCGAAGATCTCCATGCCGCGCTCGAGCGTCTCGCCGAACCGCTCCTCCTCGGCGGCGAGCACGCGATGGATCTCGTCGCGGTGCTGCACGAGCTCGGGATACGCGCTGCCCATCTGCTCGAGCACGACGTCGGCCAGACCGGGCAGGAACGGAGGGGTCAGCCCGATGCGCAGGCCGTGTTGCGCAGCGCGGCGAACGATGCGGCGCAGGACGTACCCGCGGCCCTCGTTCGACGGCGCGACGCCCTCGGCGACGATGAACGTCATCCCGCGCCCGTGGTCGGCGAGCACACGATGCGCCTTCGTCGCGTCCTCGGACGAGCCGTAGGCGGCGCCCGACTGCTCGGCGACCCAGTCCATGATCAGCTGGTAGCCGTCGGTGTCGTAGACCGACGGCACCTGCTGCACCACGCGCGCGACCCGCTCGAGCCCCCAGCCGGTGTCGATGTTCTTGCTCGGGAGGTCCGTGAGCGTGCCGTCCGGGTGGAGCTCGTACGACATGAAGACGAGGTTCCCGAACTCGAGGAACCGCTCGCAGCGCGTGCAGCCGGGCTTGCAGTCGTCGTTGCCGCAGCCGGCCTCCTCGCCCCAGTCCCAGTACAGCTCCGAATCCGGCCCGCAGGGGCCCGGGCCGCCGACCGACCAGAAGTTCTCGGACGAGGGCAGCGGGACGATGCGCTCCGCCGGCATGCCGATCGCCTCCCAGTGGCCGATCGCCTCTTCGTCGGGGCCGAGCTTCAGACCCGGATCGCCGGCGTGGACGCTCACCCAGACGCGATCCCAGTCCAGCTTCAGCCGCTCCTGGATGAACTCGGTCGCGTACGCGATCGCGCCTTTCTTGAAGTACTGGCCGAACGAGAAGTTGCCGAGCATCTCGAAGAACGTGAGGTGGTACGTGTCGAGCCCGACCTCGTCGATGTCCTGCGTGCGGAAGACCTTCTGGCAGGTCGTCGTCAGCGGCGCCGGCGGCGCCTCGCGGCCGAGGAAGAAGGGCATCTGCGGCTGCATGCCGGCGCTCGTGTAGAGGGTCGAGCGGTCGTCGGCGCGCGGGATCAGCGAGGCCGACGGGCAGCGCAGGTGGCCGTTCTCCTCGAAGAACGCCTGGAATCCCTCCCGGAGCTCGGCCGTCGTGCGCACTGTTCCGCTCCGGAGCCGGCTAAGCCGGCACCTCCGCTACTTGCAGTGCTCCGTCGAGCCTACGCACTCGGCCATTCTAGGAGTGAGGCTCCCGGAGGCCGACCGGAAAGGTCGCTACCCTCGACGCGTGTCGCTGGATGTCCTGACGCCGGTCGCGCCACGGCGGCGGAGGCGCCGCTACCGCGCGGGGAGGCTGCTCCTGCTGGCTCTCGTCGTGCTCGTCGCCGCGGCCGCGGGCGTGTGGTTCGGACGGCGAGAGGCGAAGGCGGCGCACCGGCCGCTCGCGACGTCCCAGCGGCCGCCGAAGACGGGCGTGACCACGACCCCGACGACCTCGAATCCGTCGCTTCCGCAGACGCCGTCCCGCCTGCTCTACGGGACGCCGCTCCTCGCGGGTGAGCGCGTCCGCATCGGAGCGCCCGCCGCGATCCTCGTGGACGCCGACTCCGGGCGCGTGCTGTGGGCCGAGCGACCACACAAGCGGATGAAGATCGCGTCGCTGACGAAGATCATGACCGCGACGCTCGCGCTCCGCGAGGTGCCGTGGCGGAGCACCCTCACCGTCGCCCGCTCGGTCACGCGCGTGCCGCTCGTGCGCGAGGGGCTCCGCACGGGCGAGCGCGTGCAGGCCTGGAAGCTCTTCTATTCGCTGCTCCTCTACTCCGGCAACGACGACGCGAACGAGCTCGCGATCTCGAGTGCCGGCTCGGTGCGCGCGTTCCTCGGCCAGATGAACGCCGAGGCGCGGACGCTCGGGCTCCGCGACACGCACTACACGAGCCCGAGCGGGATCCGCGACCGCGGCAACTACTCGACCGCCTGGGATCTCGCCGCGCTGACGCGCTACGCATTCCGGAACCCGCGCTTCGACGAGCTCGTCAGGACGAGGCGGATCCAGGTGCCGTGGTCCGCTCCGACGAACTCGAAGATCTATCTCAACAACAACTACCTCCTGCGCACCTATCCCGGCGCAAACGGCGTCAAGACGGGCTACACCAGCGAGGCCGGCTGGTGCCTCGTCGCCTCCGCCACGCGCCACGGGAAGCGGCTGATCGCGGTCGTCCTCGACTCGCCGAATCTCTACGGCGACGCCCGGCGGCTCCTGAACCTCGGTTTCTCGCATTCGTAGGACGGCTACCGTTCCTCCGCGGCGCCGCGACCGGCGTTGCGGGGTCGACGTGGAGAAGTGCGTATGAGATTGCCGTCGCTCGCAGCCGGGACCGATCTGGCCGTCGATCTCGGGACCGCGAACACGGTCGTCTTCCGGCGCGGCGAGGGCATCGTCCTCTTCGAGCCGTCGGTCGTGGCGATGGACCAGCAGACGGGACAGGTCTACGCGGTCGGGGAGAAGGCCCGTCAGATGCTCGGGCGCACACCGGCCACGATCGTCGCCACCCGGCCGTTGCGGCACGGCGTGATCGCGGATTTCGAGACGACCGAGCAGATGCTCGGTCACTTCATCCGCCGCGTCGGCGGCAACCGGCTGAGGCGGGCCGTGATCGTCTGCGTCCCGAGCGGCCTGACGCAGGTCGAGCGCGACGCCGTCGTCGAGGCGACGCTCGCCGCGGGCGCGCGCGAGGCGCACCTCATCGAGGAGGCGATGGCGGGCGCGATCGGCGCGGACCTGCCCGTCGAGGAGGCCGTGGCCTCCCTCGTGGTCGACGTCGGCGGCGGGACGAGCGAGATGGCCGTCATCTCGCTCGGCGGCCTCGTCGTCTCGGCCTCGTTGCCGGTCGGCGGCTACGACCTCGACGACGCAATCGTCCGCTTCGTGCAGGACCAGCACCGGCTGCTCGTCGGGCACGAGCAGGCCGAGCGTGTGAAGCTCGAGATCGGGAGCGCGCTGCCCGGGCACGCGACGGCGGCGGAGGCCGAGGTCGCCGGCCGCTACATGTCGACCGGGATGCTCGCCCGCATCACCCTCGGCGAGGACGAGGTTCGGCGGGCGCTCGAGCGGCCGCTGACACGGATCGTCGCGGGGTTGAAGGAGCTCCTCGAGCAGACACCGGCCCAGCTCGCGTCGGACATCGCAGACCGCGGCGTCACGCTCGTGGGCGGGAGCACGCTCCTGCCGGGGTTCCTCGAGCTCCTCCGCGACGAGACGGGGCTTCCGGTCAGCCGCGACCCGGAGCCGCTGACCGCGGTCGCGCGCGGCGCCGGTGCCGCGCTCGCCGAGCTCGACACCCTCCGGCGCTCGCAGCGGATGCGGCGGGCTTCCCGCTGGAGCCGCCGCTGACGACCGCAATCTGTTTCGCGCCACTGCGAGTATTGATCGACGTGACCGCAGCGAGGCGAATCCTCGGCGTCCTGCTCGTCCTGGCCGGCGCCGTCTGGCTGGGGCAGGGGCTCCGGCTGATCCAGGGGTCGTCGATGACCGGCAGCACGTTCTGGGTCGTCGTCGGCGCGTTGTGCGTCGCGGGTGGCCTGTTCCTGCTCGGCTGGCCGTGGCGGCAGCCGCGCGAACGGGCGTAGCGGCGGTTCAGGCTCGCGGCGCGCGTGCCGATAACCGGCTCCATGGAAGAGACGAATCTCGACGAGCTCCGCAGCGAGCTCGCACGCCTCGAAGCCGAAGAGGCGCGCGTGTCGGCGAGGCGCGGCCACCTGCAGCACCAGATCGACTTCGGGTTCGAGACGGCGTCGACCCGCGAGCGCGAGCGCGAGGTCTCGGATGAGCGGCAGGAGCTGCACCGCCGCATCGAGGCGCTCCGCGAGCGGCTCCGCTCGCTCCAGGGCGTCTAGCGCCCGTCGCCGGCCACGCAGAGAGCAAGACGTGGACGGATGGCCTTGGTGCTAGCCATAATGGCTCAATGATCGCGCACGTTCCTCGGCTGCCGTTCTCCCTCGACCCGCTCATGGCGGAGGCGAAGCGACGGATGCGGCGGCGCCAGGCCCTGACCGCGTCGCTCCTCGTCCTGCTGGGAGCGATCACCGCCACGGCGCTGATCGTCGCGGGCCCGGGAGGCCCGCCTTCGAGCGGCCCGGGTGGCGGCCGACCCCTCGGAGCGCCGGGGCAAGCGATCGAGCACACATTTGCCGGTCGTGGAGTCGCTCTCACGCGTGTCGCGGTCATGCCCGAGCTGTGCGATCCCTCTGCCTGCACGGCTCTGCTTCTTTGGGGTGACGCCAGGCCCGTCTACCTCGCTCCTCGGCACGGCCGGGACTTCGCGCTCGTCGTTTTCAAGACCGCGGCGAGCGCGCATCGTGTCGCAGCGTTCGAGCAAGCCCACGCGCCCGCGCTCGGGACCTACGTTCGCGGCTCCGCGCTGCTCGTGTATCTGAGAACCAGCTCGCGGCTCGCGCGGCTCAGAACGGCCCTCGCCGCCGCTCGTTAGCTCTCCCCGAGCTACCGCGTCAGCGACTCCTCGTCCTCGGCGATCGTCTCGCGGATCTTTTCCAGCGAGCGACGGATCAGCCGGGAGACGTGCATCTGCGAGATGCCCACCTGTTGGGCGATCTGCGACTGCGTCAGCCCGTCGAAGAAGCGGAGCTGGAGGATCTTCCGCTCGCGCTCGTCCAGTGCCTTGAAGCCCGGCGCGAGCACGGCCCGGTCCTCCGACACCTCGTACTGGTGCTCCTCGGTGCCGAGCGACTCGAGCGGGTCGAGATCGTCGTCGTCTCCGCCGCCGCCTCCGACCGACAGCGACAGGGATGTGTACGCGCGGCCCGACTCCAGCGCCTCGAGCACCTGCTCCTCCTCGACGCCGGCGGCCTTCGCGAGCTCCGGGATCGTCGGCGAGCGGCTCAGCTGCACGGTGAGCTGCTCGACGAGCCGCGAGAGCTGGACGTTGAGCTCCTGCAGGCCGCGTGGCACGCGCACCGACCAGCCCTTGTCGCGGAAGTGCCGCTTGATCTCGCCGATGATGTTCGGCGTCGCGTACGTCGTCAGCTCGACGCCACGGTCGAGGTCGAAGCGGTCGATGGCCTTGATCAGCCCGATCGCACCGATCTGGACAAGATCCTCGAGCTGCTCGCCGCGGTACGAGTAGCGCCGCGCGAGGGAACGCACGAGCGACATGTACTGCTCGATGAGCTGCTCCCGCGCCCTCAGGTCGCCTTCCTCGTGGTAGCGACGAAGCAGGATCTTGTCGTCGACGCGCGTCACGAGCTCGCCACCCGCTTGCTCAGCTCCACCCACGCGTCGCCGTCACGCTCCTCGACCTCGTGAGTGTCGCAGACCGTCTCGAGCACGCGCCGCAGGTCGAGGTCCCCGTTCGAGTCCGCCGCGTGCACCCTCTCGGGCGGGAACGGGCCGAGCGAGGCGTGCAGCACGCCGTCGCCCGCGGAGAGCGAGACGACGAGCTCGTCCGCGTCGTCGCGGAGCGCTAGCAGCGCCTCGATCGCCACCTGCAGGTCGTCGAGGTCGTCGTACGTCACGTCGAGCCGCATGGCGAGGCCGCCGGTCACGAGGTGGGCGATCGGCCGGAAATCCTCCTCGGCCGGGATGACGAGCCGGATCTCGTCGGTCGTCACGATCCCACGTCCCGCAGTTCGTCGGCGAGGTCGATCTCGCGCCGGGCTGCGGCTTCCTTGCCCGCCTCGACGGCGTGGCGCCAGTCGCGGCCGACCCTGAAGTCCGCGGCGCCGTAGCTGAGCCCGGCGGCGAAGCCCGAGATCTTCTGCACCGGGCGCGTGATCGCCTGGCTCACGGTGCGGATCGCGGTGTCGACGCTCTCCGCCGCGTCGACTGCACTGTCCGTGATCCGATCCACCTTGTCGAGCTGCCCGTTCACACGGTCCACGCTCCCTCCGACCTTGCCGATCACCGGGAGAACCGAATCTCCCGCTCCCCGGATGAACGCCGAAAGGCGCGCGACGGTTCCGGCCAGCCTGATGAGGAGGTATGCGAGCGAGATTCCGACCGCGAACAGGAAGACGGCGAGGGCAAGCCGCCAAAGGTCCCCCCACGTGAATGCCGCGACCAGCATCCCTGCCCCGATCTTAGTGCGACGAGCTGATCAGCCCGTACCCGACGACTGCGTCGCCGTCGTAGAGCACCGCAGCCTGGCCGGGCGCGACGCCGTGGGCCGGCTCGTCGAGCTCGAGCCGGAATCCGCGAGCGGTCGGCTCGACGCTCGCCGCCACGGCCGGCGAGCGGTAGCGGAGCTTCGCCTCGACCCGCCGCGCGCCGGTGTACAGCCAGCCGCGTGCGCTCACATGCGTGCGGGCGAGCGAGGTGCGCGGGCCGACGACGACAACGTTCGCGGCCGGCCGCGTGCCGACGACGAAGAGCGGCTCGGGCGAGGCGAGGCCGAGGCCGCGGCGCTGGCCGCGCGTGAACCGCCAGAAGCCGTCGTGGCGGCCGAGCTCGTTCCCCTCGCCGTCGACGATTCTCCCCCCGGTCGGTTCGAGCCCGTGCCTGCCGAGGAACTCGCGGTAGTCGTCGCCGGAGAGGAAGCACGCCTCCTGGCTCTCGGGGCGCCGCGCCGCGGCAAGGCCGGCGCGCTCGGCCTCGGCGCGCGTGGTCTGCTTGTCCTGGTCTCCGAGCGGGAACGAGATCCGGTCGAGGCGGCGCGGGTCGAGGGACGCGAGCATGTAGCTCTGATCCTTCGCCGGGTCGGCGCCACGCGCGAGGAGCAGCCGTCCGTCGCGCTCGACGATCCGCGCGTAGTGGCCCGTCGCAAGCCTATCGGCCCCCGCTCGGCGTGCGAATGCGAGCAGCTCGGCGAAGCGGAAGCCGCCGTTGCAGCGGGTGCAGGGGTTCGGCGTCTCGCCGCGGGCGTAGCCACGCACGAACGGCGTCACGACGGCTCGCCGGAACTCCTCGCGCAGGTCGAGCGTCACGTGCGGGACGCCGAGCCGGTGGCACGTCTGACGGGCGGCGATCACGCTCTCCGGCGAGCAGCACGCGCGCTCGGAGTCCGGCCCGTCCGGATCGAGCCAGAGACGTAGCGTGACGCCGACGACCTTCGGCAGCGAGCGCAACAGCGTGACGGCGCTGTCCACCCCGCCGCTCATGGCGACGGCCACGCGACCCGGCGACCGCTTCGCCCGAAAGACCGGCCCGAGCGCGTTCGCGAGCGCGTCGACGGCGAGCGTCTCGCCGCCGACCGAAGCCGCCTCGAGCAGCGTTAGTCCCGCGACGTCGCGCTCGAGGCCCGGCGCGTCCGCCTCGACGATGCGATCGCCGTCGACCCGCAGGCGGACCGCCGCCCACGCGCCGTTCCGGCTCGAGTCTCCGAACACCTCGCGCATGGGAACCACCGTAGAGCAACGCCCGGCCCCGGCGTCCAAATCGAGCTATGTGATCCTGGTCTCCCAGGTGGGTGCCGTGCCCGCCTTCGGCAATGCCTCGTCGGGACGCCGGCTCCCTTTCACGTAGCGTTGGATCTACATGTGTGCCCGATTCGGAGCACGGGGCCGAGCCGGGAGACTGTAGCGCCGGCTACCCGGGCTGCGGACCGGTCAACCGGATCCCGAGCTCCTTCAGCGCAGAGTCCGGATACGGCGTCGGCGCACCCGTCAGCGGATCCGATCCGCTCGCGATCTTCGGGAATGCCGTCACCTGGCGGATGTCGGGCTCCTTCGCGAGCTGGGCGATGAAGCGATCGATGCCCATCGCGAAGCCGCCGTGCGGCGGCGCGCCCATCTCGAGCGCTTCCAGCAGGAAGCCGAACTTGTCCCGCTGCTCCTCCTCGCCCAGGCCCATCACGCGGAAGACCGCCTGCTGCACCTCGGACCGGTGGATCCGGATCGAGCCGGAGCCGAGCTCCCAGCCGTTCCAGATCAGGTCGTAGTGCTGGCCGCGCACGTGCTCGGGATCGGCCTCGATCAGGCCTTCCTCTCCCCGCATCGGCGCCGTGAAGGGATGGTGCATGAACGTCCAGCCCCCGAACTCGCTCGGCTCGAACAGGGGGAAGTCGGTCACCCAGTGGAACACGTTCAGGCTCGTGTCGATCAGGCCGAGCTCCTGCGCGAGGTGCAGCCGCAGCAGCCCCAGCACGTGAGCGGTTACCGGCTCCTCGTCGGCGACGAAGAGCGCGGTCGAGCCCTCGGGAACGCCGAAGGCCTCGAGCTCCCGCTCCGAGAGGAACTTGGAGATCTGCGTCAGATTCGCGAGCCCCTTCGCTCCCCACTCCTTCGCGATCTCCTCGAGCCTCGTCTGCTCGCCGCGCGAGAAGGTCCGCGGGACGACGAGGTAGCGCACGCACGCGGCGTTCGCGAAGACGCCGAACTCCGAGCCGCGCGTCACCTCCGTGGCGTCCTGGATCTCGAGCTCGAAGCGGAGATCGGGCTTGTCGGAGCCGTAGCGCAGCATCGCCGCGGCATACGTGAGGTGAGGGAACGGCCGCTGCGGCGGCTCGACGCCGGCGGCCTCGAACGCGCCGACGACCGCCGCCTCCATCACGTCGAGCACATCGTCCCGCTCGACGAAGGCCATCTCGAGGTCGAGCTGGCGGAACTCGAACTGGCGGTCGGCGCGCAGATCCTCGTCGCGCCAGCACGTCGCGATCTGGTAGTAGCGGTCGATCCCGCCGACCATGCAGAGCTGCTTGAAGAGCTGCGGGGACTGGGCCAGCGCATAGAACTTGCCGGGCTGCAGGCGGACCGGCAGGAGGAAGTCGCGCGCCCCTTCGGGCGTGCCGCGGGTCATGCTCGGCGTCCAGACGTCGACGAAGCCGCGCTCGTCCATCACGTTGCGGATGGCGGCGATCGCGGTGTGGTTGAGCCGCAGGTTGCGCTGCATCCGCTCGGTGCGCATGTCGAGCCACCTGTAGCGGAGGCGTAGGGTCTCGTCGACGTTCTCCTCGTCGAGCTGGAAGGGCAAAGGAGCCGAGCGCGAGAGGATCCGCAGCTCGTCGACCTGCACCTCGATCTGACCGGTGGGAAGCTCGGGGTTCACGGCCTCCGGTGCGCGGGCCGTGACCTCGCCTACGGCCTGGAGCACGAACTCGTTGCGGATCTCGTGGGCGACCTCGGCCGCGCCGGCAGAGCGCTCCGGGTTGATCACGAGCTGGAGCTTGCCGGTGTGGTCGCGGAGGTCGACGAAGACGAGCCCGCCGTGGTCGCGGCGCGTGTCGGCCCAGCCGGCGACCGTGAGGCGGCGGCCGGCGTCGTGCGCACGCAGCTCGCCGCACATGACGTCGCGCCAGCTCATAGCTGCGAGAGGTCGGACGCGACGCGGTCCTCCTCCCCGCGCCGGCGCACCTCGTACGTTCCGTCGCTCCGCGCGACGACGACCGTCTCCGCACCGAGCCGCTGCGCCTGGGTGAGCTGCCCCTTCATCGAGCGGCCAGCGTAGTCCGTGTCGACCGAGCGGCCCTCGGCCCGCCATTTCGCGATCTGGGGCAGGAGCCGGCCCCGCAGCTCCGGCTCCTCGAACGCAATGAAGAGGTCGAGGGCCGGCGCCGCCGCCGTCACGTTCTCCCGCTCGAGCGCGAGCATGAGCCGCTCGAGCCCCGCGCCGAAGCCGATGCCGGGAATCGCCGGCCCGCCGACCGCCTGGACGAGCCCGTCGTACCGGCCGCCGCCGCAGATCGTGGAGTTGACGTTCGCCTCCGGGCCGACGAACTCGAACGTCGTGCGCGTGTAGTAGTCGAGGCCGCGCACGAGCACGGGGTCGACGACGTACTGCACGCCGTAATGGTCGAGGAACGCCTTGACCGCCGCGAAGTGCGCGCGGCAGTCGTCGCAGAGCGCCTCGCCGATCTTCGGCGCGTCCGCCAGCGCCTCGAGAAGCCGCTCGTTCTTCACGTCGAAGACCTGGAGGACGCTCGTCGCGCGCTTGTGGGCGACCTCCTCGTCGACGAGCTCCGGGTGGGCGTCGAGCCACTCCTCGAGCCGGGCGACGTACCGCGGGCGGCAGTTCTCGTCCCCGATCGAGTTCAGCCGCAGCTCCCACTCCGTCACGCCGAGCCGCCGCAGCAGCTCCGCGTAGAACTGGATCACCTCGGCGTCGATCGCCGGATCCGCCGAGCCGATCGCCTCGAGCGACAGCTGCCAGTGCTCGCGATAGCGGCCGCGGCCGGGCCGCGAGTAGCGGTACATCGGCGCGATCGTGTATGCCTTGACCGGCTGCGGCTCCTGCGCGAGGCCGTGCTCGACGTACGCCCGCGCGATCGGGGCCGTTCCCTCGGGGCGCAGCGTGAGCGAGCGGTCTCCGCGGTCCTCGAAGGTGTACATCTCCTTGTGCACGACGTCGGATGCCTCTCCCGACGTGCGCTCGAAGAGCGCCGTGTCCTCGAACCCGGGCGTGGAGACGCGCGACCAGCCGTACTGCGTGCACTGCTCCTCGATCGTGCGGATCACTCGCCACCACAGGTGGTCGCGCGGCAGGACGTCGTGCGTCCCGCGCGGCGCCTGGAACTTGCTCATGCCTGGGTGCGGAGTTCTGCGAGGAACGGGTTGCGCGCGAGCTCGACGCCGAGGGTCGTCTCGGGACCGTGGCCGGGATGGACCACCGTCTCCGGCGGCAGGCGCTCGGCGAGCATCCGGACGGAGGCGAGCAGCGTGTCCCAGTCCGACCCCGGCAGATCGACGCGACCCACAGACCCGGCGAAGAGCAGGTCGCCGCTGAAAAGCTCGCCGTCGGCGTGGAAGGCGATGTGCGCCGGCGAGTGGCCGGGCACCGCGAGGCATTCGAACGTGATGCCGGCGACCTCGAGCGTCTCGCCGCCGCTCAGCAGGTGCTCGGGCACGTGCGGCCGTCCCGGCACGCCGACCGGCGCGAAGTCGCGATAGCGCTCGAGCCGCTCCCGCTCGCCCTCCGGCATCCAGACCTCGGCTCCGGTTCCCTCGGCGAGGTCGGCGACGCCGCCGAGGTGGTCGAAGTGGCCGTGCGTGACGAGGATCCCGGTGCACGTCGTCCCGAGCCGGGCGAGCTCGAGGCGGAGGTCGGCCGCGTCGCCTCCCGGGTCGACCACCGCACACTCCGGCGCACCGCGCTCACGGCGCACCACGTAGCAGTTCGTCTGCAGCGGACCGAGCTCGTATCTGTCGACGGCGAGCGGCATCGCGGCGAGTCTAGTGGCTTGCTGGTTACGTGCCAGCCGGGTGCGGGAACGGCTCCACCGTGCGGCACTGGAACCTCTCCGAGATCGAGACACCGCAAGGTGCGCGCTCGCCCGTCGTCCTCCATTCCAAGGAGGGAGCCGAGCGGGCCGTGCTCATCGAGCTGCGCGCCGGCGAGGCTCTTGGCGAGCACAGCGTCAAGGAATCCGCGCTCCTGCTCGTGCTCGACGGGACCGCGCGCGTCGCGGTCGGCGACGAGTCGGTCGACGGGACTGCGCGCTCGCTCTTCCACTTCGACCCCGACGAGCGCCACTCGGTGACGAGCGACGGGGGCGCCCGCCTGCTGCTCCTGCTCGCGCCCTGGACGGGCGAGGGCCACTACCGCGGCGAGCGGCCGGCCGCGTCCGGCGTCAACGCTTCCTAGCCGGCTGCCGCTTCGCTCCGGACTGGGCTTCGCGCCGCTGCCAGCGGTTGTAGGCGAAGCGGTCGATCATGTACTGGAACGGCATGAAGAGCAGCGTGTAGATGACCGTGATCTCGATCGCCGAGAGCACTCGGTTGCCACCGCTCTTCGCGCCCGCGATGTAGAAGGCGACGAAGATGACCGCGCCGAGGATCAGGGAGCGCTTCGCGGCGCGCTGCCACGACGGCGCCGGCGGGATGCGGGCGGCCCGGTTGCCGCGCTGTGGTGTCGCCTTCGACTTCGGCTTCGCCCCGTCTCGTTTCTCGGGTGGGGCGACGAGATCCTCGGGCGGCTCCTCGAGCTCGTTCCCCTCCTCGTCGACCCAGACGGTCTCGTACTCGTGACGCCGTTCCTTCAGCGCCCGGCGCCGCTGTTTCTTCGTCGGCATGGAGGGCTAGCGTAGCTCGCCCCCGACAACCGCCCCCGCGACGACCCGGCCGCCGAGGTGGTACGCGAGGTAGCGCCAGTCGGGCGCGTCGAGGAGCGCGATGTCGGCGCTGTAGCCCGGAGCGAGCCGGCCGATTCGTTCCGCGCGTCCGAGCACGTGCGCGGCGTTGACGGTGCACGCCGAGAGGGCCTCGGCCGGCGACAGATGGAGCTGGGTGGCCGCGAGCGAGCAGACGAGGGGCAGGCTTTCGCAGAAGGCGCTGCCGGGGTTGAAGTCCGAGGCGAGGGCGATCGCGGCGCCGGCGTCGACCAGCGCCCGCGCCGGCGGCATCGGCCGGTCGAGGAACAGCGCGCTCGCCGGCAACAGCACGCCGACGACGTCGCTCGCTGCAAGCGTCCGGATTCCCTCGTCGCCCGTTGCCTCGAGATGGTCGACGGAGCGCGCCGCGAGCTCGATCGCGAGCGGGATCGCGCCAGACTCGGTGAACTGGTCGCCGTGGAGCCGCAACGCGAGACCGGCGTCGCGGCACGCCTCGAGATAGCGGCACGCCTGGACGGCGTCGAACGCCCCGCGCTCGAGGAAGACGTCCGCCGCCTCCGCGAGCTGCGCAGCGTCTGGCAGCACCTCGGCGAGCGCGAAATCGAGATACGCGTCGGCGTCGTCGAACTCCGGCGGAACCGCGTGGGCGCCGAGCCAGGTCGGGATTCCGCCGGCGTCGCGTATCGCGCGGAGGGACGCGAGCTCGGTGTCGCGGTCGAGCCCGTAGCCCGACTTCGCCTCGAACGTCGTCGTCCCCTCGCGCCGCATCCACGTCCGGTGCAGCTCGACGGCGGTGCGCAGGCCTTCCTCCCCCGCGGCGCGCGTCGCACGAACGGTCGAGAGGATGCCGCCGCCGGCCGCGTGCAGTTCCTCGTAGTTCGCGCCGCCGGCTCGGAGCGAGAACTCCTCGACGCGGTCACCGCCGAAGGCCGCATGGGTGTGGCAGTCGACGAGACCGGGGATCGCGCAGAGCCCACTGCCGTCGAACTCGACCATGTCGGCGTCCAGTGCGTCCGGCAAGTCGCGCATCCGTCCTACCGAGACGATCCTCGCGCCCTCGCACAGCACGAAGGCGTCTTCGATCACGTCGACCTCGCCGAGTGCCGCTCCGCGCAAGGGCGCTCCGGCACCGGCCGGGGTCGCGACCTGCGCCAGGTCGCGGACGAGGAGCCGCTTCGTCACGCGCCGCCGGAGACGCGCGGGATCCGCAGTCCACCTTCCTCCGCGGCGGCAAGCGCGTCCGGGTAGCCCGCGTCCACGTGCCGCATCACACCCGTGCCGGGGTCGGTGGTCAGCACGCGCTCGAGCCGTTCCGCCTGCGCGTCGGTGCCGTCGGCGAGGACCACCATGCCGGCGTGGATCGCGTTGCCGATACCCACGCCTCCGCCGTGATGGACGCTCACCCACGTCGCTCCCGCCGCGACGTTGACGAGTGCGTTGAGGATGGGCCAGTCCGCGATCGCGTCGGAGCCGTCGCGCATCGACTCGGTCTCGCGATACGGCGACGCGACGGAACCGGAGTCGAGGTGATCCCGCCCGATCACCACCGGCGCCTTGACCTCGCCGCTGCGGACGAGCTCGTTGATCGCGAGGCCTGCCTTCGCGCGATCGCCGTAGCCGAGCCAGCAGATCCGAGCGGGCAGCCCCTGGAATGCCACCCGTTCGGGTGCGAGCTCGAGCCAGCGCTGCAGGAGCGGATCGTCGGGGAACAGCTCCCTGAGCGTGGCGTCGATCGCGGCGATGTCAGCCGGATCCCCGGAGAGGACGGCCCACCGGAAGGGACCGACTCCGCGGCAGAAGAGCGGCCGAATATAGGCCGGGACGAAGCCCGGGTATGCGAAGGCGTCCTCTACGCCACCTTCACGGGCCTCACCTCGCAGGTTGTTGCCATAATCGAAAACATAGGCGCCGCGCCGGACGTACTCGAGCATCCCCTCGACGTGACGGACGATCGACTCGTTCGCGAGCCTGAGGTACTCGTCCGGGTCGGACCTGCGCAGAGCAGCCGCTTCCTCCACGGAATAGCCGCGCGGCACGTAGCCGTTGAGCGGGTCGTGGGCGGCCGTCTGGTCGGTGACGAAGTCGAACTCCTCGCCGCGCGCGGCGAGCTCCGGCACGACGTCGGCCGCGTTTCCGAGGAGCCCGACCGAGAGCGGTCGTCGCTCCACGGCGGCGGCCCGGACGCGCGCGAGCGCGTCGTCGAGAGACTCGGCCGCCTCGTCGAGGTAGCGGGTCTCGAGCCTCCGCTCGATCCGGTGCGGGTCGACCTCGACGCAGAGGATCGCGGCCCCGGCCATCGTTCCCGCGAGCGGCTGCGCACCCCCCATGCCGCCGAGGCCGGCGGTGAGGATCGTGCGCCCGCGCAGGTCGGGCGAGCCGAAGTGCTTCTCCCCGGCCGCGGCGAACGTCTGGTACGTCCCCTGCAGGATCCCCTGGCTTCCGATGTAGATCCACGAGCCCGCCGTCATCTGGCCGAACATGGTCAAGCCCTCTGCCTCGAGCCGCCGGAACTCGTCCCAGGTCGCCCACCTGGGCACGAGGAGCGAGTTCGCGATCAGCACGCGCGGTGCACTTTCGTGCGTCGTGAACACCCCGACCGGCTTGCCGCTCTGGACGAGCAGGGTCTCGTCGGGGCCGAGCTCCAGCAGCGCACCGACGATCGCTCGTAGCGCCTCGTGACTGCGCGCCGCCTTGCCCGAGCCGCCGTAGACGACGAGCTCCTCGGGCCGCTCCGCCACCTCGGCGTCGAGGTTGTTGAGAAGCATGCGCAGCGGAGCCTCGGTCGACCACTGGCGGGCGTTCAGGTCCGTGCCGCGCGGCGCGCGGATCGAGCCGAGGTCGCCGACGAGCGCCTCGACGCGCGCCGCCAGGCTCGCGGTCGTGCTCATGCGAGCGCGCCCGCCTCCGCCTCGACCGCCGCGAGGAGTGAGCCGTCGCGAATCGACGCGGCCACCGCCTCGATGTCGCCCGCGAGGGGGCGGTCGTCGCGCAGTCGCGGCGACAGCTCGCGCACCGCCGCGCGCGCGGTCCGCCCGCCGACTCCCGGCTCGAGCGGCGCGTGGAACTCGACGGCCTGCGTGCCGGCCAGCAGCTCGATCGCGACCGCCCGCTCGGAGTTCGCCAGCACCTGCCACGCCTTGAGGCCGGCCGCGTTCCCCATCGAGACGTGATCCTCCTGCCCGGCGCTCGTCGGGATCGAGTCGACCGACGCCGGATGGCAGAGCGCCTTGTTCTCGGACACGAGCGAAGCGGCCACGTACTGAGGAATCATGAAGCCGCTGTTGAGGCCGCCGTCGGTCGTGAGGAACGCCGGCAGCCCATCGGAGAGGTTCGGGTTGACGAGGCGCTCGATTCGGCGCTCGGAAATGTTGGCGAGCTCGGAGACCGCCATCGCGAGCGCATCGAGCGCGAAGGCGAGCGGCTGGCCGTGGAAGTTGCCGTTCGAGACGAGCTCCTCGTCGTCGACGAGGACGAGCGGGTTGTCGGTGGCGGCGTTCAGCTCGACGCCTGCGGTGTACTCGGCGTACTCGAGGAGATCGCGGCACGCGCCGTGCACCTGCGGAGCGCACCGGAGCGAGTAGGCGTCCTGCACCTTGTCGCACCACCGGTGGGCCTCGATGATCGCCGAACCCTCGAGAAGCCGCAGGACGTTCGCAGCCGCGGTCTTCTGCCCGCGCAGCGGCCGGAGCTCGTGGATGCGGGGCAGGAACGACGTCCGCGACCCCTGCAACGCCTCGACCGAGAGCGCGCACGCGACGTCGGCCACGCGCGCGAGCCGTCTCGCGCGCACGAGCCCGAGCGCGAGCATCGCCGCCATGAACTGCGTGCCGTTGACGAGCGAGAGCCCCTCCTTCGCCGCGAGCTCCACCGGCTCGAGCCCGGCTCGCGCGAGCGCGTCCGAACCGGCCAGCCGCTCGCCGCCGAACCACGCCTCTCCCTCGCCGACGAGCGGCAGCGCGAGATGTGCGAGCGGCGCGAGGTCGCCCGAGGCGCCGACCGATCCGCGGCTCGGCACGACCGGCAGCACGCCGCGCTCCAGCAGCGCGAGAAGCTGCTCGACCGTGGTGACCCGAGCTCCCGAGTTGCCCTTCGCGAGCGCGTTCGCACGCAGGAGCATCGCCGCGCGGACGATCTCGTCCGGGTACGGATCGCCGACACCGCACGCGTGTGAGCGTAGGAGCCGCAGCTGCAGCTCTGCCGTCTGCTCCTCGGGGATCGCGACCGCGACGAAGCGGCCGAAGCCGGTGTTGACGCCGTACGTATGCTCACGGCTCCCGTGCGCCACACGCTCGACGAGCTCGCGCGCGGCGTTCATCCTCCCCCGCGCGCGGTCGGACAGCTCGACGCTCGTCCCCTCGACGGCGACCGACCAGACGTCGTCCACCGTCAGGTCCTCGCCGGTGAGGCCGATGGCCGTCGACTCGGTCACGCGGCGAGTGTAGACCGCTGCGGCCGGGCTACTCGCCGAGGAGCCGCAGCTCGAGGACGTGCGACGGATCGAGCCCGGCCACGCCGAGGAGCGAGCCCGCGGCGGCGACCGCCGCTCCCGCCGGAAGCAGCCCCACGAGCTCGGATCCGGTGACCTGGAGGCCTTTGTCGCGGGCTTCTCGCTCGACCGTCGCGACGACCTCGTGCAGCGGTGAGCGGCGCCAGTCCTCGACGTTGAGGCTCACCTGGACGTGTCCCGCCCGCGGCAGGCGCAGCCCGAGGGCGCGGACGCCGGGGAAGCCGCCGTCCCGCTCACGCACGGCGCGGGCCACCTGCCGCGCGGCGTCGACGTCGTCGCCGGCGAGGTCGACGTTGAAGGCGATCAGCGGTCGGCGCGCCCCGACGATCACCCCGCCCGCACGCTCGTCGAGCCGCGGCGGGCCGAAGTCGGGAGCGAGCTCGCCTACGTCGATCCGCTGCTGCAGTTCCGTCGGCCCACCGCGCCGGAAAAAGGCCGGGCCGCGGCCGGGAGCGAGGTCGGCGTAGAGGAAGACAGGGAGCGCAAGCTCCGCCCCCACGCGCCGCGCGAGCTCGAGGGCAGCGGCACGCGCGCGCTCCGCGTCGGTCTCCCGGATGGGGACGACGGGAACGACGTCCGCCGCGCCGATGCGAGGATGCGCGCCCTCGTGGCGGCGCAGGTCGATCCGCTCGCGCGCACACGCGATTCCGGCGAGAAGCGCGGCGACGAGCTCCTCCTCGCTGCCGACGAGCGTGTAGACCGAGCGGTTGTGATCCTCGTCCGCATGGACGTCGAGCAGGCGCGCCCGGGACCCGAGCGCTTCGCCGATGGCCTCGATCGTGGCGCGGTCGCGCCCCTCGGAGAAGTTGGGGACGGCCTCCAGCGGCAGCATCGGCGCTGAGCCTACGCTCCGACGCGGTGACCGCCCGCAGGTCCTCCTACCGCTCGCTCGCCTCGCTCGCGCGGGACCTCTCCCGGTGCCGTGCGTGCGTCGAGGCCGGCCACCCGCTCGAATCGCTCCCCGTCCGCGCGCCCGGTGCCGGACAGCGGGCATATCTCTTCGGCCAGGCGCCCGGAGTCGTCGAGGGTGAGGAACGGCTCCCGTGGCGGGGGCGGGCCGGCCGGACGCTTCGCCGCTGGCTCGAGCTGGAGGAGGACGCGTTCTACGAGACGTTCTACTGCGCCTCGGTGACGCGGTGCTACCCCGGCCGCGCGCCGTCGGGCCGCGGCGACCGGACGCCGACACCGCAGGAGCAGGAGCTCTGCTCGTTCTGGCGCGACTGGGAGCTCGAGCTGCTGCGGCCGCGGCTGATCGTGACCGTCGGAGGGCTCGCGCTGCGGCGAGTGCTCGGCCTGCCGTCGCTCACGCCCTGCGTCGGCGAGCGCTACGAGCTGGCCGGAGCGCCGGTCGTGCCGCTGCCGCATCCGTCGGGCGCGAGCGGCTGGCTCAACGATGCGGCAAATCGCGAGCGGCTCGCCGCGGCGACGAACCTGGTGCGCGCTGAGCTCGCGCGGCTCGCATAGGGTCGCGGGCCAGGAACCAGCGCCGGTGGAGCCTGCGCTCCAGGCGGAGCCCCGCCTCGGCCAACGCCTCGCCGAGCTCCGCCTCGTCGGCGAAGACCCGCATCGCGAACGAGTGCCGCCACGTCCGGCCTTCGATCTCGTACTCGACGACTCGCCCTCTTCCGACGACCGGCCGAGCGGGAGCCCCTCGACGACGACGAGGTCGGCGTGCCGCCGGCAGGTCTCGAGGAAGGCGCGGCGGCGCTCGGTCTCTGAATTGACGAGATTGCTCGCGAGGAGAACCGCGTCGAAGCGGAGGCCGAGGTCGGGCCCCTCGATCGGCGCGTGGACGGTCTCCGCCGCGCGCACGTGCGCGAGCATCTCCGCGGACTCGTCCACCGCGGTCACCCGGAAGCCGAGCCGGACGAGCTGTCGCGTGATCCGGCCGCTTCCACAGCCGAGCTCCAGGATCGACGCTCCGGCGGGGACGACCTCCGCGACGACCTCGCCCTCCCCCGATTCCGGCAGCCGCGTGTAGACCTCGACCGGGCTGCCGTCCGGCGCTGCGCCCACGCCGGGGAGCATAGGACTCCGTCGGTACATTCAAGGCAGTGAGCGCGGTTGCCTACCGCCGCACGTTCGCGCGGCTTCTTTCCTTCCTCGGCCCGTACAAGCGAGGCCTGGCCGTCTCGGTCGTGCTCGCGGTCGGCTCACAGGCGGCGCAGATCGCGCTCATCTGGGTCACCGGACGCAACGTGATCGACAAGGCGCTCCTGGATCACGACGAGCACCGGCTCTGGCTCTACGTCGGGGTGATCGCGACCCTCGGTCTCGTCTCGTCGCTGCTGATGCTCGGCCGGCGGCTCATCTCCGGCAAGCAGGCCCTGGACGTGGAGATGGACCTGCGCCAGGGCCTCTACTCCCACCTCGTCCGGCTGTCGTTCGGCTTCTACGACCGCCACCAGACCGGGCAGCTGATGTCGCGCGCGACCGTCGACCTGCAGGGCGTGCGGTTCTTCCTCGGCTACGGGCTGATCTTCTTCTTCCAGAACGCCCTCACCGTCGTCTCGGTGACCGTCGTCCTCTTCTTCTTCGAGTGGAAGCTCGCGTTCATCGTGCTCGCGGTGACGCCGTTCCTCGTGGCGCTCGCCTACCGCTACAGCCACATCGCGCACCCGACGCTGCGCGACGTCCAGCAGAAGCTCGCCGACGTCGCGACGGTCGCCGAGGAGAACATCGTCGGCGTTCACGTCGTCAAGGCATTCGCGCAGGAACCCGCGGAGGAGGCGAAGTTCGCCGGCCGCAACGACGCGCTCTTCGCCCAGACCATCCACGCGAACCGGCAGCGGGCCACGTACGTGCCGCTGCTCTCGTTCCTGCCGCTGCTCGCCCAGGCCGCCGTCCTGCTCGTCGGCGCCCGCATGGTCGCGCACGGCACGCTCGCGGTCGGCTCCTTCATCTCGTTCAACCTCTATCTCGGGATGCTCGTCATGCCGCTGCGCTCGCTCGGCATGTGGGTCGGCCAGGCGCAACGGGCGACCGCGTCCGGCGAGCGGATCTTCCAGGTGCTCGACGAGCCGGAGGACGTCGCGGACACGCCGGCGGCGGTCGACCTGCCGCCCGGCGACGGCGAGATCCGCCTCGAGGACGTCTCCTTCTCGTACCTGCCCGGCCGGCCGGTGCTCGAGCACCTCGACCTCGCGCTCGACGCGGGGACGACGCTGGCGCTGATCGGCCACACCGGCGCCGGCAAGACGACGCTCGCCGCGCTCGTGCCGCGCTTCTACGACGTCGACTCGGGCCGCGTGCTCGTCGACGGCGTCGACGTCCGGAACGTCACGCTCGGCTCGCTCCGGCGGGAGATCGGCGTCATCCCGCAGGATCCGTTCCTCTTCTCGACCACCGTCCGCGAGAACATCGCCTTCGGCCGGCCGGAGATGACCGACGACGAGGTCGAGCGCGTCGCGCGCCTTGCGCAGGCGCACGAGTTCGTCGAGCGGCTGCCCAAGGGCTACGACACCGTGATCGGCGAGCGCGGGATCACGCTGTCGGGCGGCCAGCGGCAGCGCATCGCGATCGCCCGCGCCCTCGCCGTCGATCCGCGGATCCTGATCCTCGACGACGCGACGGCCTCGGTCGACGCGACGACGGAGGCGCAGATCCGCGCGGGCCTGCGCGAGGTGATGCGCGGCCGGACGACGCTGATCATCGCGCACCGGCTCTCGACGATCGCGTTGGCCGACGAGATCGTCGTCCTCGACGGCGGCAGGATCGACTGTCGCGGCACGCACGACGAGCTGCTCGAGACGAGTCCCGTCTACCGCGAGATCTACGAGCACGGCCTGCTCGAGCGGCAGTTCGCCGACGCGGTCGAGGCGCGCGCCGACGTGGAGGAGGTCGCGTGACCGGCGTAGACTCGACGGAGCCGGCAAGGAGCGGAGCCGCCGGCTTCGCCGGCGGTGGAGCGGGATGAGAGTCCACCAGCCCGGCGGCCACCTGACGCGCGTGCGCGGCGCGGACGTCGAGGACTGGTCCTGGGGCACGACGCGCCGTCGCCTCGGCGTGCTCTGGCGGCTCACGCGGCGCTATCGCACGCGCACGTTCTTCTCGTTCTTCTCGCTCCTCACCGCGACCGCCGCGGCGCTTGCGCCGCCGCTCCTCGCCAAGGACGCCCTCGACGACGCGGTCAAGCACACGACCGGCAGCGAGCTCGTCCTCGTCATCGTGATCTTCCTCGTCGCCGGCCTCGCCAACTGGGGCATGACCTACGTCGAGACGTACATGACGGGCTGGGTCGGCGAGCGGATCCTCGCAGACCTGCGCAAGGAGCTCTTCGGCCACCTGCAGCGGCTCTCGCTCGGGTTCTACGAGCGCAATCGCGCCGGCGTTCTGATCAGCCGGATGACGAACGACGTCGAGGCAATCGACCAGCTCGTCACCGACGGCGTCACGACCCTGGCGCAGAGCGTCCTCCTTCTCACCGGCACCGCCGTCCTTCTGCTCGTCCTCGATTGGCAGCTGGCGCTCGCGACCCTCGCGGTGATCCCGTTCATGAGCATCGCGTCGGCGCTCTTCCGCTCGCGCTCGTCCCGTGCGTACTCGGAGGTGCGGGAGCGGCTCGGGCTCGTCACAGCGACGCTCGCCGAGGACATCTCCGGCATGCGCATGGTGCAGGCGTTCACGCGCGAGCAGCTCGCGACGGAGAACTTCCGGACGGTCGCCCGCAGCTATCGCGACGCGAACATGCAGACGGTCGTCCTCAACGCCCTCTACTTCCCGTTCGTCAGCTTCCTCGCCACGCTCGCGCTCGCCGTCGTCCTCGGCTACGGCGGCTACCGCTACCTCCAGCACCCGACGCACGCCGCGCTGACGACGCTGTTCGCCTTCATGCTCTACGTCAACAACTTCTTCGACCCGATCCAGCAGCTCTCGCAGCTCTACAACACGTTCCTCTCGGCGACGGCCGCGCTGGACAAGATCATCGGCGTCCTCGACGAGGAGCCGGAGGTCGTCGACCGGCCGGGAGCCCGGCCGCTCGCCCGGATCGAGGGACGGGTCGGCTTCGAGGACGTGCACTTCGCCTACGGGCGCGGCGCCGAGGTGCTGCACGGGATCGACCTCGACGTCCCGGCCGGTACGACGGTGGCGCTCGTCGGCCACACGGGCGCCGGCAAGTCGACGATCGCGAAGCTCCTCGCCCGCTTCTACGAGCCGACGAGCGGCCGGATCACGATCGACGGCCACGACCTCAACGACGTGACGCAGGAGTCGCTGCGCCACCAGCTCGGCATCGTCCCGCAGGAGGGCTTCCTCTTCGCGGGCACCGTCGCCGAGAACATCGCCTTCGGCAAGCCGGACGCGCGTCCGGAGGACATCGTCTGCGCCGCGCAGACCGTCGGCGCACACGACTTCGTCCTCCGCCTCGAGGACGGCTACGAGACGCAGCTCGGCGAGCGCGGCTCGCGGCTCTCGCTCGGCCAGCGGCAGCTCGTCGCGTTCGCGCGCGCGCTCCTCGCCGACCCGCGGATCCTGATCCTCGACGAGGCGACGTCGTCCGTCGACATCGGCACCGAGCGGACGATCGAGCAGGCGCTGCGCACGCTGCTCTCCGACCGCACGTCGTTCGTCATCGCGCACCGCCTGTCCACCATCCGGGACGCAGACCTGATCGTCGTGCTCGAGCACGGGCAGGTGATCGAGCAGGGATCGCACGACGAGCTCCTCGCCCGCCAGGGTCTCTACACGAGCCTCTACGGCGACTGGGCCGCCGCGTAGGTCTCGTAGTACCGGGTCAGCTCGATCCGCTGCACGAGGGTCGGATGGTTCTCGAGGAAGACGTAGTCCCACCAGGGCGGGCTCGGGTCCTCCAGCGTTTGACCGACGAAGAGGCGGAAGAGCCGGCGGCCCGCGGCCGGGTCGTGAGTCGCGCGCAGCGCGGACCAGTCCGCCTCGGCCTCCATGTGCCGGGAGACGACGTTCCGCAGCGGCAGCACGGCGAGCTGGAGGACGACGTAGACGAAGATCACGAGCGGAACGGCGGCCGGCGATCCCATCCCGCCTCGGCGCCGCGCCGCGAGCGCGAGGAGGTACGCGAGCGGGAACGCGAAGAGCGCGTACCAGGCGATCGACTTCCAGATGTGGTGGTGCGCGAGGTGGCCGAGCTCGTGCGCGAGGACGAAGCGGTCGAGCCGCGGAGTGAACGGCGGCTCCACGATCGGCTTCCAGAGGAAGACGCGGCGGCTCGGGCCGAGCCCGGTCGAGAATGCGTTCGGCTCGGAAAAGCCGCTGAGCACCCTCACCGGGACGTGCACGTGCTCGATGCGCTCGAGCTTCGCGACGTACGGCGCCCGGAAGAGACTACCGCCGAGCAGCCAGGGCGAGACGAAGGCGAGAAGCGTCGCGATCCCGACGAAGACCGGCGCAGCCGGCAGCCACCAGCGATCTCCGATCCGGCGCACGCGGGCGAAGCCCATGGCGATCACGAGCGCGACGCAGAGGGCGATGAACCTCGCGCCGAGCGCGAACCAGTTCCCGATCGTGGCGTCGACGTAGCTGCCCGAGAGGCCGTAACGGTGGCGCCACCAGACCTCCAGGACCGAGAACGGCAGCTCCGCCGCCCAGACGAGCGCGAAGCCGATCATGCCGAGCAGCATCCCGGTGCCGATCGGCCCGGCCGCCGACTCGCGCATCCAGCGAACGCCGTAGCGAACGAAGAAGCCGAGCACCACGAGCTGCGTGACGGTCTGCCCGACCCAGAAGAGGCGCACGACGCCGCTGTAGTGCTGCGCGCGATGCAGCAGCGGCCTTTGGAAGAGCGTGCTCTCGGAGATGTGCGGCAGGTGGTACGCGGGCAGCGACGAGCGCCAGAGCAGCCAGGCGGCGACCGCCCATACGGCGCCGAGCGCGAGGGCGAGAGCCGAGCGGCGGAAGATCACTCCGCCGGGGTGTCCTCGCCCTCGAGCGGGCTCGCGTGCGGGTACCGGTCGGTCAGGAGCACGAGGTACGCCTGCGTCTGCGAGTCGTACCGGAGCGCGTAGGCGGAGAGGTTCCGCAGGCCCCACGGCGCCGCGCCCTTGACGAGCGCGTAGAACCACGTCAGGACGGCAGCGGCCGTCAGCGCTCCGCCGAGCGCGGCGTCGACGAGAACCGCCGGGATCGCGAGCACGATGCGGAAGCCGGTCTTCCAGCGGTTCTGTCGCCCTGGGCCTCCGACCTCGAGGTCGAGCGGATAGATCCCGGCCGCGCCCGTGAACCCCGGGAACGGATTCGCGACGAGATAGAGGAACGCGTAGACGTGGAGCCGGTAACGCACGTAGGCGGCGAGGAAGCGGTGGAGCCCGCCGGCCGGGCTACCGCGGAAGAGTGTGACGAACCACTGCGCGATCGCCGCGAAGAAGACTGCGATCGTCCAGAGCACGAGCCAGATGATGTGCGGCAGCGCCAGCAGGATCCGGAAGAACACCGTGACGCGCGACCGGCGCAGGTCGTACGGGTCACCGACGACGCGCACCGGATGCCGCGGCGGCCGGTCGACGACGGAGGCGAGCATCTCGGTCGGGTCGGCGTTGGGATAGCGGTCCGTGACGAGCAGGAGGTACGAGGTCACCTGAGCCGAGTAGCCGATCGAGTAGACGGCGGCGTCCCGCAACCCCTTCGGCATGCGCCCGCGTGCGAGCGAGGCGAACCAGCCGAGCACCCCGCAGACGACCAGGAGGGCGCCGCCCCCGTTGTAGCCGCTCGACCTTCGTCCCCTCGCCCCGCCCGCGCCGATGCTGCCGCCGGTCGAGCCGGCGAGCGACGCCGAGACGATGAACGCCGGGATGGAGAGCAGGATGCGGATCAGGATCGTCCAGCGCGGTTGCGCCTGGGGCTCCTCGGGCAGCGTGATGTCGATCGGATATTCGCCGGCCTCACCGACGAAGCCCGGATAGGGATTCGCCGCGAGCGAGAGGTACGCGCTCAGGTGGGCCTGGTAGCGGACGTAGGCGCACATCAGCCGATGGAGGCCGCCCGGCGGGCGTCCAGTGACGAGCGAGATCAGCCAGTTCGCGATCGCGGCGAGGATGGTGAGGAGCGTCCAGAGGAAGAACCAGACGAAGTGCGGGATCGCGAGGATCAGGCGGAGGAAGACCGTCAGCCGGTTGCGGCGATAGTCGTCCTCGACGATGAGCCCCACCGGATGCGGCTCGTGCATGTGCCCATCTATACGGCATGCGTCAGACTGCGCGGACGATGGACGACGCGAACCTCGACCAGGAGACCGCGGAGCGCATCGAGCAGCCGGTGGACGCCGAGGCCGAGCACGAGACCCGCCTCACGCCCAGCGAGGCGGCGGAGCGGATGCGGATCAACGTCCCGGTCCGCGGCAACCGCAAGCTCCGGACGCTCGTCGAGCGCGTCAACGCCGACAACCAGCTCAAGGGCTGGTGGCACGTCTCGAACGTCAACGCCGTCGCCCGGATGGAGATCAACGACCACTCGTGGGTGCACATCCAGATCGTCACGAACATCGCGCTCAAGCTGCTCCGCCAGCTGACGAAGCACGGCATCGAGCCCGGGCTCGTGCGCGACTTCGGGCTCGAGCAGGACGACGCGGAGGTCGCCGTCGTGCTCGCGGCGCTCCTTCACTGCGTCGGCATGTCGATCCACCGGCACGGGCACGAGGACTTCTCGCTCTTCCTGGCCGAGCCGAAGCTGCGCGAGCTGCTCGACGGCCTCTACGACGAGCCCGACCTGACCGTCGTCGTCTCGGAGGTGCTGCAGGCGATCATCAGCCACCGCGCAGACGGCGAGCCGTTGACCGTCGATGCCGGGATCGTGCGGGTCGCCGACGCGCTCGACATGGCGAAGGGCCGCTCCCGGATCCCGTTCGAGAAGGGCAGCGTCTCGATGCACTCGCTCTCGGCCGCGGCGATCGAGGACGTGACCATCGCCGACGGCGAGGAGCGGCCCATCCTGATCGAGATCCGGATGAACAACTCGTCCGGGCTCTTCCAGGTCGACGGCCTCCTGAAGGCGAAGCTGCGCGGCAGCGGCCTCGAGCCCTACGTCGAGGTCGTGGCCCACATCGACACCGAGACCGAGCAGCGCCTCGTGCCGATGTACAGGCTCGAGATCTAGCCTCGCTAGACTGGCCGCCGACCCGTTGCGGGGTCGTCTAATGGTAGGACGCCTGACTCTGGATCAGGAAGTTGGGGTTCGAATCCCTGCCCCGCAGCTCGCCGGCGTAGAGGCTGCGAAGCCCCGGATCACCTGCGCCCGGGGCTTCGCGGAGCCGTGAAGCTCAGTGGCGGTGCTGCTTGATGACGACCTGCGCCGAGAAGTCCTGCTCGATCGTGTCGCTCGGGTCGACGCCGGGGATGCCGGCATCGCCCGCCGTCATCGTCACAGGCGGGCTGGTGCAGGTGACGGTCTTCTGATGGTGCATGCCGTGACCCTTGCCCTTCGCCTGGAAGAACGTGAACAGCGTCGTGCCGGTCGTCAGATCGGTGATCGACCCGGAGAAGCTGACCGGGATGCCGTGCAGCTCGTTCGAGACCCTGCCCGTGCCCCATGCGACCGAGTGGTCGTTCTTCGTAGTCGTCGTGGTGACGGTGATGGTGCCGAGGGTGCCGCAGGTCAGTGTCTGCTGGATCCTCCCTGCATTCGCCGCCGAGGCTGCGAGCAGCGCGACGACCGCGACCAGCGGAAGTGCGAGAAAGCGCCGCATTCCTCCCCCTTTCGTGACCCCGCGTAGACGAGACCGCATATTCCCGCGCCGAGCGCCCTCGGGGGGCCCGGGCCCGTGTGGCTTTACGGCCCCTTTACACCGCTGAACGGCTGAGCCCGTTGTCCGCCTAGGTGGGCTCGTGACCCTCGAGCCAGGCGCCGCCGCGGTCCTCGTACTCGGCGAGCGTGAGCTTCGCGACCTCGCCGCAGCCGCACTCGCAGACGAACGCGTGGAGGTGGTCGGCCGCCCGCGTGACGCCGAGCGCATTCAGCGTCGTCCGCAGTTGTCGATTGAAGGCTCTCGCAGAGTCCGCAGCGTGCTGCACCGTCGCTCCTTTTCTCCATGCGGACGGGGCTGCTCCACGTGTCGAGCGAGACGCCTCGACCCCTGGATCCGGCTCTGTCCATGGCGCAGCCCGCGCCAGGCCGGAGTGTCACGCGCTCGGCGGCCTCGTTACGCGCGACCTCACGGCGGGAGGGGCTAGCCGGAAGTGCGGTTCATCGAATGAACAACCGCTCACGGCTCCTCAAGCGGCGCTCGTGGGCTGCCGATAGACGCTTCGCCGTGGTCGACAATCGTCCGTCACGTGGCCTTTTGCTCTCGGCGCTGGGATCCGCCGTGCTCGCGGTGTCGATGTTCCTGCCGTGGTACTCGCTCAGCATCACCGCGACGGGGGCCGCCGCGGCCCAGCAGCAGCTCGCGAGCGCGGCCCAGCAGTACGGAAACCCCACCCTGCAGGCCCTGGCCGGCGAGATCGGCGCCAGGCTCGGCTCGGTCGCGGGCCGTCCGATCGTGACCCTGAGCGCGCACCAGGTACTGAAGGACCTCAGCGTCGTCGTCCTCCTGCTCGCCGGCGTCTCGCTGCTCGCGTCGCTCCTTCGCCTCGGCGCCGTCGTCGAGGTGGGAGGAGACCAGATAGCGCTCCTCGGCTTTGCGGCGACGCTCTGCGTGCTCTTCCGCATGCTCTCCCCGCCGGGCTCCCCCGGCGGCCTCGTCTCGTTCTCGCTCGCCTGGGGCAGCTGGCTCTCGCTCGCCGCCGCCCTTGCAATCGTCGGCGGAGGGCTGTGGACGCCGTCGGCCGGTCGGCGCGAGACGAGCGAGCTGTACCTGGATCCGGCTCAGTGAGGCGGTCGGCGGCCGCCTCGATCACGGGCTACGCTACGCGCCAGTGAACGTGGGCCGCAGGGTCGCCGCCGTTGTCGCCGTCGCCGGCTTCTTGCTGTGCGCGCCCACCTGGGCGAGCGCCGCTCTGCGAATCGAAGTCCCGTCGGCGGCCGGCCACGCGCCGCTCATGCGCGGGCTCCGCCCGGTCATGGGACGCCTTCCCGCGAGCGCGGTCGGCCACCTGACAGCCGCCGCCCGTGCAACGTCGGGGGCCCGAACGGCTCGCGCCGCGACGACGACCCGCCGCCCGAAGGGTCGTCTCTCCCTCAGCCCGACTTCGCTCACCTACCACGGCGGCCACATGAAGCTGAGCTGGTCCGGCTCGAACGCCAAGGTCTGCACGCTGTCGTCGAAACCTCGCTTCTGGTCGGGGCGCAACCCTGCGCGGGTCAAGTGCCGCGGGAAGCTCACGGCGAACCTCCCGGCCGTGGCGCTCGGCGTGCACTGGACGTTCACCTTCAAGGCAAACGGCGCCAACCGCAAGACTGCGACCGTGCGGCGGACGTTCGTGCTCCACAAGCCGCCGTTCGCGGTCAGCAGCAACTGGTCGGGGTACATCGTCCCCTCGACCGTGCCGGTCACCTCGGTGTCGGGCGCCTTCACCGTCCCGACTCTCGACTGCACGAAGACGCGGGATGCAGGCGAGGCCGCTTGGGTCGGCACGGGCGGAGCCGGCGGGACGACCGGCGACCTGCTCCAAACCGGCGTGGTGAGCGACTGTGTCGGCGGCGTCCAGGTCGAGGATCCGGCCTGGTGGGAGGAGTACCCCGAGGCGCCCGCGGATCTGTTCCAGACCATGACGGTGTCGCCCGGCGACCAGATCGTGGCCTCCGTCTCGCAGAACCCCACCGACCTCACGTGGACGACGAGGCTCGACGACGTGACGACCGGCATCTCGGGCGTGATGCACACGGGCGACCAGTGGGGCACCGTCCTCGACAGCGATCCGACTACGTTCGTGCACAGCGAGGGAGACGCCACGGCGGTCACCTACTCGGGCGGCCGCACCGCCGAGTGGATCGTCGAGGACTACGGCACGGCCGGCGGGACGCTCATCCCGTTCGCGGACTTCGGCACCGTCACCTTCAGCGGCCTGACGACGAGCCTCCCCACGTGGGCGCTGACCGCGGACGAGCAGATCGGCCTCGGAGACCGGACCGGCCTCCTGCTCGCGGCTCCCTCCGGGCCCGACGCGACGGGCAAGGGGTTCTCCGTGGCCTACACGGGCTGAGGCTCAGCGCGATTCGGCCAGCATCCGGCGTGTGACGCGGAGCGGCTCGAGCGGCGCCGCGAGCCTGCGCAGCTCGCGCGCGACCTGCTTCGGGAAGCGGTACCACTGCCTCGGCGTGAAGCGGCCGAGAACGACGCCGAAGCTGAGGAAACGGTTGAGCTCGGCGGTCGCGACGACGCCCGTCACGTAGCCGTCCGAGAAGCGAAGCTCGAACGCCCGCGCGCCGAGCCGCGGTGTGGGCGCCTCGGGCGGCGAGCTGTTACCCGCGTAGTAGAAGACGCCGAGCCGCGTCAGGACCCGCGGATCCCTGATCGCGACGCATTCCCGACGGCTGCAGATGCGAAGGTCGCCCGGCTTGAACTCCTTCGCCGACGCGCCGGCCGCCACCGCCAGCGCGAAGGCGGCGCCGAGAGCCAGGGCGACGAGCCTCACCGGCATACCACGTCTAGTACGCCGCTCGACGCGAATGGGTTCCCGCTCAGTCGATCGCGCGCCGGTAGAACCCGCGCACGCCCACGGTGAGCAGCACGACTACCGCGAAGAGGAGCACGACGAGGCAGATCCACGGCCGGATGTGCGGCACGGCCGGCACCAGCGCGCCGCGCAGCGCCTCGCTCACGTACGTCATCGGGTTCGCGGCGGTGACGACCTGGAACCAACGGATCCGCGAGAGCGACGGCCACGGGTACTGGCTGCAGCCCGTGAAGAGCAACGGCGTGAAGACGAGCGAGAAGAGGAGGTTGATCCGCTGCGGCTGGACGAGCGTGCCGAGCAGCAGGCCGAAGCCGGCACCGACGAGCGCGCCGAGCACGAGGCCGGCGACGAAGAGCGGGAACCCGTCCCAGCGCCACGGGATCGAGCCGAGGATGAGGATCCCGACCGGGATCATGATCAGCGTCGCGGCGAGGGAGCGAAGGAGCGCGAACAGCACCTTCTCGGCGGCGACGTAGGACGTCGGCATCGGCGCGAGCAGCCGGTCCTCGATCTCCTTCGTCCAGCCGAACTCGGCCACGAGCGGGAAGGCGAGCGTCTGCATCGCCGTGATCACGGCCGTCAGCGCGAGCAGTCCCGGGAAGAGGAGGTCGGCGTATCCCTTCTGCGTCAGGTTGAGGGTGCCGAGCACCTTGCCGAAGACGAAGAGCAGGAAGAGCGGCTGCAGGATGACCTGCGCGAGGAAGGCGGGCAGCTCGCGCCACGTGACGTACAGGTCGCGGTAGAGGACGGCCCGGAACGCACGCCATTGCGTCGCCTGCTCGACGTGCGGTGCGGCGATCGCGCTCAGCGGAGCGTCCTGCCGGTGAGGTGGATGAAGACGTCCTCCAGGGTGACCGCGCCGAGCTTCACGTCCTGGAGCGCGAGGCCATGCTCGGCGAAGACCGAGGCCGCGGGCGCGACGAGCAAGGCGGCGTCGCCGGTCAGGTAGAGGCGCACGCGGAGCGGCTGGGCTTCCGGCGTGGAGGCGCCGGGCGTGCCGTTCTCGGCACCGACCTGGATCCGCTCGACGCGGTCGACTCCGTGCAGCGCCGCGAGTGCGTCGACGACGGCCCCGTCGGCCGGCAGGTCGGCGGCAAGCTCGAGCGTGCCTTCGCCCTCGAGGGAGCGCATCAGCTTCTCCGGGGTGTCGAGAGCGAGCAGCTTCCCGTGATCCATGATCCCGACCCGGTCCGCGAGGAACGCCGCCTCGTCCATGTCGTGCGTCGTGAGGATGAGCGTGACGTCGGAGTCGCGCAGCTCGCGCAGCCGGTCCCAGACGAAGAGACGCGCGGCGGGGTCGAGGCCCGTCGTCGGCTCGTCGAGGAAGAGCACGAGCGGCGCGTGCATCAGCGCGCGCGCGATCATCACGCGCTGGCTTTGCCCTCCCGAGAAGAAATCGGGCTTGTCGCCTGCGCGATCGAGCAGGCCGAACTGGTCGAGCAGCTCGTCGGCCCGCGTCTCCCGCTCCCGCGCCGGGACGCCGTGGTAGGCAGCGTGGAAGACGAGGTTGTCCCGGATCGAGATCGAGCGGTCGAGGTTGCTCCGCTGCGGCACGACGGCGAGCTGCTTGCGCGCGCGAACGGGATCGCGCGTCACGTCGACGCCGCCGAGCAGCGCCGACCCCGCGGTCGGCCGGACGCGGGTCGTCAGCATCCCGACTGTCGTGGTCTTCCCCGCCCCGTTCGGGCCGAGAAGCCCGAACACCTCTCCGGCCGCGACGCGGAAGGACACGCCGTCGACCGCGTTCACCGGCGACTTCGGATAGCGCTTGACCAGGTCGACGACCTCCACCGCGTGCTCGGCAGACACGGCCGAGATGGTAGGCGTGGGCCCGATTTCCGCGAAGACTCGATCCGTTCGGCACACTGGGGCGATGCGGCGTGGGGTCTGGCTCCTGGCTCTCGGTCTGCTCTTGGCGGCGCTCGGTGCGGCCTCGGCGTTCGCTGCCGGAACTACGACGACGACCACCACGACGTCCACGACCACCACGTCGCCCGCGACGACAACGACCGGCACCACGACCACGCCGCCGGCGCCGCTGAGCTACGCGCGGCTCGTGCCCGCGTACCTGCCCGCCGGCTGCGTCGGAGCGGGCGCGGCGGCGATCGCGGAGCCGGGACGCCCGGTGCTCATGCTCGGAGCCCCTGCCGCCGACCGTGGACCGTCGGCGTACCCGGCCACGGCTCCCATCGTCCGGTTCCTCGCCTCGACCGCGAGCGGCTCGACGTGCACCGGATCACGGGTCGAGCTCGAATCGGTTGCGCTGTTCGGCGGCGCCGTCACGGCGCACAGCGTCGCGGCGACGCACGGAAAGGGGACGTCGAGCGGCGTCGAGATCTTCGGCGCGCCGGTGACTCTCAGGGCCGGCCGGCCGGTGCGCATCGGCGGCTGGGGCGAGATCACCCTCGGAAAGACGGTCGGCAGGCTCACCGCCCCGCTCGTCGTGCAACTGCTCGCGGCTCACCGCTCGCTGCCCGCGGGGACGACGATCGCCTTCGCCTTCGGCGCGTCGGCGCAGCCCGTCCACAAGCCGAAGAGCAAGCACCACGCCGCGACCACGCAGCCGACCAGGACGACGCCACCATCGGACGCGGGCGGCTCTCACGTGAGGAAGCACCGGCACGAGAAGCACACGGTTGCGCAGCCCCTGACCGCCCTTCCCAGCCTCGGCTACAGGCCGTCGCACTACGTCTTCCCGATCGACGGCGGCGCGTCCTACGTCGACACGTACGGCGCCAACCGCAACGACATCTACGACGGCTGGCACCACGGAGACGATCTTTTCGCACCGCTCGGGACGCCGGTCGTCGCGGTCGCGAGAGGGACCCTGAGCCTCGTCGGCTGGAACGAGCTCGGCGGCTGGCGGCTCTGGCTCACCGACAACAAGGGCAACTCGTTCTACTACGCGCACCTCGCCGGCTACGCGCGCTGGATCCTCACGCACCCCCACGTGCGCGCGGGCCAGGTGATCGGCTTCCTCGGCAGGACCGGCGACGCGTTCACCACGACACCGCACCTTCACTTCGAGATCCACCCCCACCAGCCGGCGTTCGTCAAGCTCCACTACGACGGCGCCGTCGATCCGACCACCTACCTCCACAAGTGGAAGATCGAGCACGTCCCGGCGAGCGAGATCCCGCAGCCCGCGAGGTTGAGAGCGCCGAAGGGGGCTCCGGCGCAGGAGGCCGCGGTGGTCTGGCGTGAGTTGCTGGTGGCGCGCCATCTGGTGCCGGCGAAGCGCGTCGCCCCGGCCTCCCCGGCCGATCGCCCGTTCCCGTTCCCGCGCCCGCCGGGCGTACCGGCGTCCGGTGTCTCGCCGCTCCCCGTGGCGCACGCCCGTCCGACGTCCGAGCACGTGTCCGCGACGGCGAGCGACGTGCCGCTGCTCGTGGGCGGCCCTCTCGGAGCGGTCGTCGCGCTGTCGGGCGCGGCCGGGGCACTCGTCCTCCGGCGGCGTCGCCGTCTTCCCGCGACCGACGAGGTCTCGACCTAGCCGGCGTCTTCCGGACGGTCGCGCTCGCGCTGCTCCTCGACGGTGCCGTCGGGAACGGGCGCGCCCGCGGGCCCTCCCATCGCGACGCCGTCCTCCTCGACGACGTCCTCGGGACGGGCATGCCGGTACTCGTCGCTCTGGGCACCGCCGCGCGGATCACCGGGACGATCGAGAGCGTGGACGTCCCCTTCCTGCCGCGCCGCCGTGGGCTTGTCGTCGCGCTTACCGAAGAGCCGCTTCAGCATGGCCGAGGCTTGCCCGGAGCGCCGCTACACTAAGCCTCCGCCGGGCGCATTCGTCTAGTGGCCTAGGACACCGCCCTCTCACGGCGGCGGCACGGGTTCGAATCCCGTATGCGCCTCTGCAGCGAAGCCCCTGCTCTGCGGGGGCTTTTTCATCTAGCGCCGGCGCGGGTCGAGCGCGGCGTCGAGGCCGTCCCCGACGACGTTGAGGCAGACAAGCAGCAGCACGAGCACGATCGCCGGGCCTCCCCAGACCCACCACCCCGCCGCCGGGAAGTTGTAGGCACCGATGCCGGTCGAGGCTCCGGCGGCGATCAGATTGCCGAGAGTCGGCGTGATTGCCGAGACGATGCCGAAGCCGAAGAACTCGACGGTCGCCTCGACGATCGCGATCTGCCCGATCACCGAAGTGAGGCTGACCACGACCGCACCCGCCGTGTTCGGGAGCAGATGTCGCACGAGGATGCGCAGGTCCGACGCGCCCGCGGCGCGCGCTCCGTCGACGAACGCCTCCGCCCGGAGCGACGCGACCCGGGCGCGCACGACACGCGCGACGAACGTCCAGAGGGAGAGCGCGAAGACGAGCGTCGCCTTCCAAAGTGTGACCGGCGTCAGGAAGGCGAGGGCGACGTACATCACCACCAGCAGCGGGAAGCCGATGACGAAGTCGACGAAGCGCATGAGGACGGCATCGAGGAGCCCCCCGTAGTAGCCGGCGACCGCGCCGACGGCGATCCCGATCGCGACCGCGAGCAGTGCGCCCGCCACCGCGACCTGCTCGCTGAAGTGGAGCCCCCAGATGGTGATCACAAGGACGCTGCGGCCGATGTTGTCGGTGCCGAGGAGGTTGCCGCCTGCGAACGTCGGCGACAGGTTTCGCCCGCCGTCGGAGAGGTTGATCCAGTCCCAACCCTCGGGAGCGATCTCGTGGGCCAAGGCCCCGACCACGAGCAGCGCCACCAGAACCGCCAGGGCCGCCAGCGTCACCGGCTGCCGGCCGAGCCGCCGCAGCACGAGCCGCAAGGCTCCCCGCCGCCGCGGCCGCAGGCCCTCGACGAGCGAGTTGGCCCGCGGGCCTTCAGCGGCCGCGTTCACTCCGCCTCCCGCATCCGCGGATCCAGCCAAACCACCGAGAGCTCGGCGAGGAATGACGCGAGCAACACGACCGCGCCCGCGATCACGATCACCGTCTGCACAGAGTTCGTGTCCACGAAGCCACTGTCGGAGTTCGGGCCCGGAAAGTCCGAGACGAGCACGGTGCCGAGGCCGTTCAGTCCGAACATGAAGTCGACGGCCATCGCAGCGCCGAAGATCGCGCCGAAGTCCGACAGCACCGCGCTGAGGAACGTCGGCAGCGAGGCGCGCAACGCATGGCGCAGCACGACCCACCGCTGCGGAAGGCCTTTCGCCTCCGCGGTCCGAACGAACGGTGCCTGGAGTGTCTCCAGCAGGGCCGAGCGAAGGTAGCGCCCGTGCAGGCCGATGAAGCCGAGCGCGAGGGTCGCGGCCGGCAGGGTGATGTAGCGGAACAGGTTGCCAACGTACGTCAGACCACTTCCAGCAGCAGGGCAGTTCTGCAGGGAGCCGGCGTCGAGGCCCAGCCCGATAGGGCACGACCCCGGCCAGCCTGCGATGGGGAACGGGCCAACCCCGTGGTCGCCCCCGAAGGTGTAGAGCAGTTTCTGCACGAGCAATGCGAGCAGGAAGGGGGGCACTGCCCAGGCGAGGTAGGAGATGCCCCGCACCCCGATGTCGGCACCTGAGCCGCGCCGGCTCGCCGCAACGAGCGCGAGGCCGACTGCGAACAGGAGCACGAGAACGAGTGTGACCGAGAGCAGCACGGCGGTGTGGCCGATCGAGTCGACGAACGTCGTCCGTGCGCTCGGGTTCAGCTGGGACGCGGCCGGCGTGAAGATCAGGTCGAAGGTCCGGCCCGTGAAGACCCCCTTCAGCCACGTCCAATACAGCGGCAGAAGCGAGTGTCCCCGCAGGGGCGAGTAGACCTGCAGACGCTCGCGCGAGAAGAGCGCGTAGAAGCTCGCGATGGATAACGCCCACAGGACGATGACGCCCAGAACCGCCCGCCGCACCACGAAGGCCAGCATTTCTTTCCTACTGATACACGCGACCCGCGCTCCACGCAAAGACGCTTGGCTGCGCCACGGAGCCTCGTTCAGTCGGGCAGTTCGAACTGTTCGTCCGCGAGCTCGAAGACGTTGGGGTCGTGGCTGGCGACGATGAGGGCGGCGTCCTGGTCGCGGGCGAGGCGGAGGAGGAGATCGAGGATGGCGGTGCTCGTGTTGCGGTCGAGGGCGGCGGTGGGCTCGTCGACGAGCACGATGTCCGGGTCGCGGACGAGGGCGCGGGCGATGGCGACTCGTTCGCGCTCGCCCATCGAGAGCTCGTGCGGATAGTTGCGGCGGCGGCCGCCGAGCCCGACTTGCTCGAGGATCTCGCGGATCCGCCCCCCGTTCTTTGCGGCGCCGTTGCTGAGGGACAGGGCGACGTTTTCTTCGGCGGTCAGCCACTCGATCAGGCCTCCGTCCTGCAGGATCACAGCTAGCTGGTCGCGGCGCCGGGCGGCGCGTTCGGCCTCGCTGAGCGACCAGATCTCCTGGCCGCCCCAGTAGACGCGGCCGCTGGTCGGCCGCAGCAGTCCGCCGATCACGCCGAGCAGCGTCGTCTTGCCCGAGCCCGAGCGGCCGCGGACGCAGAGCACGGTTCCGGGCGCGACCGAGAGGGAGAGGTTGTCGAACACGGTCAGCCTCGACCCGTCGGGGAGGGTGCGCACGCAGGAGGCGTCCTCGACGGTGCAGCGGGCGGTGGTGTCGGGAGTCGTGCTCAGGTCGGCCACCTACTCTGCACGAGGCGGCGGGTGGGCAGCTCGCCGGCGGCCACATACGCCGCGCAGAGGACGAGGATGATCGGGACGGCGACGATGCCGCCCACGGCGACCCCGCTCGAGTGCAGCACTCCCGCGAACGCGAGCGCGAGCAGCGCGGCCAGGACGGAGACAAGGACGCGTTCCAGGCGGAGCTGCGCGAGCAGGCGCTTCCGCTGCCAGCCGAGCGCGGCGAAGGATCCAATCTCGCCGGTGCGGCGCCGGTGCCAGGCGCGGGTCGCGATCGCCGCCGCCGCGACACCGCCCACGACCAGGAGCGCGAGCGAGACGGCGTGAAAGGCGAGCAGGGTCGTATCCAGATAGGCGCCCAGCAGCGAGGTGTGCGCCGAGTGGCTGGCCGAACGAAGACCCGCAACGCCGAGCACGACCACGACCGCGCTCAGCGTGACCCCGACCGCGATCAAGAGGCTGATCCGCGCCTGGCGCAGCACGGCGCGGCGGGCGATCGTCAGCGCGCCCGTCCGAGTGCTGCCGCGACGCCGAGCGAACCGCCCGCGCCCCGCACTCCGCCGGCCGCCGAGCTCTCTGCGCAGCAACAGGAAAGCGAAGAGCAGCTGCACCCCGAGCAAGCTCGCCCCGAGCGCGAGACCGAGAACAACAAGACCGAGGCGGCCACCCGCCGCCGTCGCCGCCACCGCCGCGACAGCGACGAGGAAACCACCAAGCGTCGCGTCACTGACCAGCCACCACAACATCCGGCCCCGGCTCCAGCCGAGCGAGCGCCAGATCCTCACATCGCGCGCCCCGCCCTCGAGACCGACCGAGGAGACGGTCACCGCCAGCAACAACGCGAGCGCCAGACTCAAAAACAGCAGCGCCTTCTCCGCCCCCGACAACGCACTCGTCGCCCGCTGCGCCGCGCCCAGGCTCGTCCAGTCTTCCTGCACCCAACCCAGATCCCGGCCGCCCGGCAGATACCGCGGCACGTACACGGCCACCGGCCGCGGCGACGACCCCGCCACGATCCGCGCATTCAAGCCTCCGAGCTGCACGATCTCCGATGCCACCCGCTCCACCTTCGCCCGCGACGCCGCATCGAACCCCGACAGACCCCCGACCCGCACCCGGATCGCGTCGATCGGATCGCGGCCGCGCAACAGCGACGCCTGATCGATGTTGATGATCGCCTCCGGCGGATCCGTCAAAAACCCGAGCGGATTCGACGTCGGCCTCACCACCGCCCCCGCCCGGCCGCCCGGCCGTGACAACAGCTGCGCCGAGGTCGCCTCCCAGGCCCCCAAGGGCACATGATCGAGCGGGTTCGAGGGCAGCCGCAGCTTGCCGAAATCGAACTCCCCCACCGGCGCCAGCTCGAACGGCGTCGCGGGCGGAACGAAGACGTCAGGCGCCACCTTCGCCGTCTTCGGCTTGATCACGAACGGCAGGCTCGAGAAGCGGCGATAGCTCCGCGTCTTCCCTTGGACGTCCCCGCTGCCACCGATCAGAATTGGCGCGCCCCCGACCGGCTCGCCGTTCCAGCCCACCAAACCCAATGGCCTGACCCGAAACGCCGGCTCCCCCCGGCCGCGCACCCGTACCCGGCTGTAACCCGCCCGCAACGCCAGCCGGGTATCCAGGCCGCTCACTGAGGAGCCGAAGGTGCCGCCGCCGCGCGGCGAGGATCCGGGCCAGGGAACAATGGCGGGCACAGGTTCGAGCGGCCGAAGCAGACTGCTCAGATCCGCCGAGGACGTGCCGGCCGGCGTTAGACCCGGCCCGGCCTCAGCGGCAAAGGTCGCCAGCCAGTCGGCCGCCGTCTTTGTCCCTACCTGTGCATTGCTCGGCAACCCCTGGTGCAGGGGATGGCCGATCCGGTCGACGCTCAGGGTCATGCGCAGCGGATAGGCGAGATGCTCGCTCACCACCATCGGCACCACCGGCTTTGCCGGGTAGGCACCGGCGGAGTTGTTCTTTTCGCCGGCGGTGCCCTTCAGCGCTGTGTACTGGTCACCGCCGATCTGGAAGTACTCATCAGGGAACTGCCGCTTCGGCACCCGCTTGATCGGAAACGTCGCCAGCTTCAGCTTCGACTGCTTGATCACGAGCTTGTTGAGGAAGGCAAACGACGGCCCGAACATCCGTCGCTCGGCCCTCGGATCCACGGCCACCACCGGGTTCACCTGGGGCGGAAGATCGAACATGCTGACGTCGACCCCCTGTCTGGCATCTCCACCTCCTGAAGGGGTCGACCCGATGGCCAACGCCGCGCCGCTGCCGCGCTTCGGAAGCGCGACCGTCGCCGTCTGTCGCGCCACCGTGAAGCGATGCACGCCATCCGAAGTAGTCACCCGCAGCGAGAGCCGATACAGGCTCGGCTTGCCGGGCAGGCTCGACGGCGCAATATGGATGGATGGCGCCCAGCCGCCCGCCTCGAGGTAGCCGACCGTCGACACCGGAGCCGCGATCTCGACGCCCGCGATCCGGCGGATCGCGGCCAGCTGCGAGAAGCCGATCCCGCCATGCCCGCCGTACGCGAGGAAGTCGGGCTCGATCAGGCCCGAGGTCTTGGCAGCGCCCGCCGTCGCCGCACGCGAGCGCGGCGTGACGAGAATGTCGTAAGCGCCCCGCCAGTTCCGGTTAACCGCCTCGGTCAGCCGGACCTCGGTCAACTGCGACATCCCCGTCGCCGACACCCCCAACCCCAATAAGACGAGCACGGCAACCAGCATCGGCCGATTTCGACCCAGGCGACCAAAAGCGCCCGGAAGCGCCCGCCCTCTCGACACGACCCCCACGATGCTCTTCTAGACGCCCCCGGTAATAGGTGTGCTCATAGCAGGGATAGAACTGGTGGGGGCCGAAGCGGTACTGCGTCGAGATCGTTCTCGGCAGCCCGTAATACGCGCCATCCCCGAAGTAGAAGGTGACATCGAAGGGGGATGTGCCCGACCAATACCCAGTCCAGTACACATTGTCCCCACCCTGGACGGTCTGTGTCTCCGGCGAAACGGTCGCCGCGGAGGCGGCCGCTGCGAATACGAGCGCGGCTACCGCGACGAGCGTCGTGATGAGCAGGAAACGGCGCGACTTTCGGAACCATGGTTCCTCCTCCGCCGCAGAGACTGTGGTTTCCTCGTAGTGCGAACATACGCCTGTCGCGCGCTGAAAGTCAAGGCCGCCATCCGGTCTTCCCTTTATCACTTCAGAGTGGTACGTTCCTGAGGGATGTCGTAGTCGGAGCCGAAGAGAGGGACCTGACACGCGTAAAGCTCTCATCGTCCTTCTGATCGCGACTGCCGTCGGCGTGGCCGGTGTCGGACCCGCTGGAGCGAGCAAACCACCCGAGCACTGGCTCTGCGGCCCGAAAGGCTCCGCACCGCTGCCCAACTCGCTCGAGGGCAAGGTGCCGTTCTTCGCAGGCACCGGGCAGGGCCGGAAGGCGCCGCCGGCGCCGCTGCAGTCCTTCTATCGGCTCAGTTACGGCAGTAGCCGTTCGTGCGCCGTCGATCCACTCACGGGATTGGCGTACTTCATCCCCGCCGCCGGTGAGATCCGAACCGTCGACTCGCTCTCGTCCGATCACGCGCTCTGGGCCAAGCTGTCGAGCAAGCTCGCCGTCCGCCTCCGCAAGCTCGTCCAGCGGGTGAAGCCGTATGGGGCGCCCAAGAAGCTGCGGATGGTCTTCGTCAAGGACCGGACCGCGGCCAGGCCCTCCTCGTACCTTCGCCTCTACACGCTCGGCACGCCGACGCGAAGCGCCCCAAGCGTCGAGGGTTGGACCGGGATCACCCTGTTGGGCCCGCCCACGCCGTGGACCGACGGCAAGAACGTCCTCTCGGTCTCCAGCCGCGGCAGCTACCTCAAACGCGACGGCGAGCTCGTGCGCATCCCCGCCCCGGTCGCGCAACGTATTCGCCGGGCGGAATCGATCCCGGCGTAGCCGCGGGATTCCGTCCAGATGCGCCGCAGAATCGGAATCGTCGTCGTGATCGCGGCCGCTGCGGTTGCGGCGACGGCGACCGCATGGATCGCGTCGGCCCAGGCCGGCGTGCGCCGGTCGGCGCTCGCAGGAAGCATGTAGCCGAACGAAGACGTCCGTCCGGCTCACGCACCACGGGCTCAGCTCGGCAGGGGTCGTGAAGGCCGGCTACAACCAATCGCCGACCGTCTACTGCGGCGTGCCCGGCCGCATCCTCGTCCGCTATCGCGTCGGCTACGCCGCCTCCGGAAAGCCCGCGACCGCGAGCATCGCGATCTGGGCCAAGCGCAAGAAGTCCTCGAGGCTGCGCGAGATCGGATACGTCCAATGGTCGCGCGCCAGGTCGACCACGTACCGACCACGTACTACGCGCCGAAGTCCTGCGTCAGCCAGTGAAAAGAAGGGCGAGTTGGACCCTTTCGCAAACGGCGGCGCGGGCGTAACCTCGCAGGGGGCGGGCCTCGGTCGCGGCCCCCTTCTCCGGGGCCCGCCCCCTCTAGCACTTAGACGTCCGACCCACCCGGCCGGTTCGAAAGGTCGTATGCCGAACCAGCGCGCTTCCGCCCGGGCGGCCCGGCCGGCGATCCGCGAGATCCGATCCGCCGGCGGGCGAGTAGTAGAGAAGGCACCGACAGAGCCGGCCGTCTGACATCCGGCTCTCCGACAGGAGCGGCCATCAGTCCCCATTCCGGCCGCTCCGCTCCTCGCAGGGGGCGGCTGCCACGGCCATAGCGGCCGCCCCCACCCTCCGGGAAATTCACCCCTCTGGAGCGCGGAATGGGACTACACTGCGACGCATGCTTCGGGGTCGGAGAACGGGCATCGCGACGCTGCTGGCAGTCGCCGCACTGGCAGCCGTCACGGCCGGCTGCGGCGGCGGGGGCGGCAACAACAGCTCGCACAGCGCGCTCCCGCTCGATCCGGTGGCCGCAGCCGCGACGAAGTCCCAGAACGCCGGCGCGGCGCGGATCCGGTTCACGATGGCGATCGGCAGTGGGCAGAGCCAGGGCAAGGCGATCCGGGTGAACGGCACCGGCGCGATCGACGGCACGAGCTCGGAGATGACCTTCAAGCTGGGCTCGATGCTCGGCCAGACGGGGATCCCGGCCGCGGCCGTGAAGAAGCTCGCGCACGCCTCGATCAAGGGGATCTCGCTCGAGGAGAACGGCGACTTCGTCCTGTACATGCACTTCGGGTTCCTCACGTCGCAGATTCCGGGGCACAAGCCGTGGCTGAAGCTCGACCTCTCGAAGTTCGGGAAGGCCGAGGGCCTGGGGAGCCTGCTCTCCGGTAGCCAGTTCGAGCCCAGCGACCTGCTCGGCATGCTGAAGGCCGAAGGAGCGACGGTCCACAAGGTCGGCGACGCGACCGTCGACGGCGTGTCGACGACGCACTTCCGGGTCGGCATCGACCTCGCCAAGGTGTTTCAGTCGAAGGGGCTCACGAGCCCGCTGCTCAAGAGCATGGCCGCTCGGATGAAGACGGCGTACGACGACGTCTGGATCGGCAAGGACGGCCTCGTTCGCCGGATCCGAACCGCGTACAGCATCCCGACGCCGAACGGGGCGCCGCGGATGTCCATGACGATGGACATCTACGACTACGGGGCCCACATCGCGATCGCGGCGCCGCCCGGCGGCGAGGTGTACGACGGCACGCAGCTCGCCCAGCAGAGCGTCGCGAACTCCCTTCCGTAAGAACTCGCCGTTTCCGAGTTGTCAGCGCCGGGAACGGTGCAGGCTCCGTGCAGCCCCGCTGGCGAAGCTTCAAGAAGATCGTTCGGCTCTGGGTCGACCTCTTCGACCGCCACGACCTGTTGACGTACGCGAGCGCGATCGCACTGCGCACGTTCATCGCCGCCGTCGCCTGCTCGCTGTTCATGCTCGGCGTCCTCGGCGCCTCCAACCAGCGAGGGCTCTGGCGCAAGACGATCGCACCGCAGATCAAGCCCCGGGTCCTCCCGCACGTCTTCGGCGGGATCGACCAGACGGTGCACCGCGTCTTCGCCTCGTCGACCGCCGGCTTGCTCGCGCTCGCCGCCGCACTCGCCGTCTGGGAGGTCTCGGGGATCATCCGCGCGGCGATCGGCGCACTCGACGAGATCTACGAGACCCCTGAGCCCCGTCCGTTCTGGGTCCGGTTCCCGCTCTCGTTCGGGCTCGCAGTCCTCTTCCTGGCCTCGATCCTCGGAGCGATCGCGATCGTCTGGGCCGGACACGTCTCGGGAGGGTGGAGCGTCCCGATCCTGATCCTGCGCTGGCCTGCCGCGATCGCCCTCGTCGCGTTCGCCTTCGAGCTGATCGTGCGCTGGGCGCCGGCGAAGCATCGGCGGGCGCGCTGGACGAGCCTCGGCTCGGTGCTCGTCGTCATCGGCTGGATCGGTGAGACCCTGATCTTCGCCGAATACGTCCGGACGGTCGCGAACTTCCGCACCGCAGCCGGCAGCCTCGAGGTCTTCATCTTCCTCGCGACGTACTTCTACGTGGCGTCGATCGTGCTGCTCGTCGCGATGGAGCTCGACGAGCTGGTGCGCGCCGACATGCAGCGCCCGCGGAACAAGCAGGAGCTCCTGCCGTTGGTCGCAGGGGTCATCCGGGGCGCGTCCTAGGCGGCGATCAACTCGGCGACGAGCGGCGCGGTGTCGAGCGGGTCGAAGCCGAGACGCCGGGCGATGTCCTCGGTCGACGGCCGCGTGCCCTCGGCGAAGAGCCCGCGCAGGATCTCGCCGGTCTCGTCGTTGCGCCACCAGTCTCCACCCACCTCGCGCCGCAGGTACGCGCGCAGTTGGGACGAGCGGATCCACGCGCGCAGATAGTCGGCGGAGTAGAACCCGGCGTCCATGTCCGACAGATGGCCACGCGGGTCGTAGGCGAGGCCGGTCGCCTCGGTGAGCAGCGGCGCATAGTCACGAGGCGACCGTCCCCGCTCCGTCTGAAACGCCTCCCAGAAGCCGAGCTCGTAGCGGAGCTTCGCGGCATAGCGGCGGTAGAGCAGCACCTCGAGGAAGCGCGTGGCCTCGGCGTTCTCCTGCGCCTCGGCGTCGGAGAGGCCGAAGTGGAGCGCGTGCCAGCCCGGCTCCTTCGTCACGGCCTCGACGATGTACGAGTAGATCTCCGTCAGGGCATGGTCGCGCGAGATGTTGCGAAAGGTGTACGAGAGCCCGGTTCCGACCCCCGCGAAGTGGAGCGCGTGCCCCGCTTCGTGGAGGAAGGACTGGTAGTCGGAGAGACCGCCCTGAGCGCGCGTGATCAGGTGCACGATCTCGGGTGCGTCGGAGGCGATCACACAGGCGCGCGGGCTCTTCTGCGGCCGATCGTCGAGGTCGAGTCGGATGTTCGGAATCTCCTCGAGCTCGAACCCGAGCGCGCGCACCGTTCGCAGGCAGATTTCGAGCGAACGCTCCTTGGTGTACGTCGACTCGAGTGGCGACAGCCGCCGTAGCCAGCCGAGCTGCGCGCTCGTAGGCGGCTCGGCCCGCTCCGAGCCGAGCAACCGCTCGAACCAGTGCTCGCGGAGCCGGTCGAACTCGTCCGCCGAGTCCTCGGCAGCCTCTCGCAGCACGCTCTCGAGCTCGCGCAGCGAGATCTGCTTCCTTACCTCGGTCCGCATCACCGCGTTCGGCTCGCCCGAGAGCTCGGCCTCGAGATCCTCTCGCGCGGCGAGCAGCTCACGCCGCCGCTCGTTGAATGTCGCCGAGGCGTCGCGCTCGAGCGCCCCGAGCTCCTCACGGTCGTCGTACTCCGGCAGGACCGCAAGCCGTGCGGTAGCGGCGCGAAGCGGCAGCTCCTCGCCGTGGAAGGCGATCCTGGCCGCGAGCAGCGCGTTCTCGAGCGCGTCCCGATCCTCGGCGAGCACGGAGTCGACGAGCCCGCTCTCGCAGGTCATGCGGAGGCGGTAGAGCCGTTCTCGCTCATCGCCCTCGGCCGCTTCCTCCGCATCGCGCAGCGCCTCGAGCTGCGGACGCGAGAAGAGATCCGCATAGCGGGCTACGATCGCCGCCAGCTCCGACACCTCCTTTTCGCCGACGGTGACGGCGCGAACTTCCTCGCCCTCGTCCCTGTAGAACTCGCGGACGCGCGATTCGTATTCCTGGGGCGTCCGAACGACGGTCGTGCTCATCGGCGGGCGTGAACCCCGGCGAGGTCACGCACCGTCGAGAGCAGAGCCTCGAGCTCGAACGGCTTCGGCAGGATGGCGTCGGCCTCGGCGAGCGCGGGATGCGTGATGTCGATCGAGCCGGTGACGAGCAGGACGGGAATCCGCGGTTCCCGCGTGTGGCACTCGGCCACGAGCTCGTCGCTCCGCTCGCCGCGCAGATGGACGTCGAGCACCACGACGTCGACGTGCTCCTCCTCGAGCATCGTCCGCACCGTGGCGAGCGACTCCGCCTCGAGGACCTCGTAACCCTCGAGCTCGAGGTTGATCCGGCAGAGCAGCCGGATCGACGGCTCGTCGTCGACGACGAGGACGCGGGTCGCCGCATGACCCCCGGAATCCACCATCCGCGCGAGTCTAACGAGCGACCGGCCGGTCCGTAACCGCTGCCCGGAGGCTCCCGTTTACGTCTTTGAAGTGGCAAAGGACTTCCCGCAGCCCGGGCGCGGCGGGCGCGGCGTCCACGGCGCCGTTCACGCCGGCCTCCCTCAGCCGAGCCGGCGCTTCAGGCGCCGGGCCTGGCTCGCGTTCCAGCGTGCCCTCGATCCGCTCGCGCCGCCCAGGGCGCTGCCGACGTTCGCGATCAAGCCACAGCGTCGCCGGCCGCGCGGAGACGGTTGAGCGTCGTCTCGCGACCGAGCAGCTCGATGCTCTCGAAGAGACCGGGCGAGACCTTCGATCCCGTGACCGCCACCCGGATGGGCTGGAACGCCTGACGCGGCTTGAGGCCGAGCTCGTCCGCCCTGGAACGCAGAGCGGCCTCAATCGACGCTGCGTCGAACGGCTCGAGCGAGGTGAGCGCCTCGTCCGCCGCCGCGAGCATCGACGTGCCGCCGTCGAGGTCGGCCGCGTCTGGGTCGACATCGCCGAAGAAGAAGCCCGCGAAGCCCGGGTACTCGGCCAGCCGCGAGATCTTCTCCTGCACGAGCGGCGCCGTCCGCGCGACGAGCTCGGCGTCCCAGTCGTAGCCGTTCTCGCCGAGCCAGACGACGAGCCGGTGGGCGAATTCCTGCGGCGAGAGCGCGCGCAGGTACATGCCGTTCAACCAATCGAGCTTGGCGTAGTCGAACTGCGCGGGGCTCGGGCTGACACGCGCCAGATCGAAGCGCGCCACGAGCTCCTCGCGATCCATGATCGTCGTCTCGCCGTCGGGCGCCCAGCCGAGCAGCGCGAGGAAGTTGAGCAGCGCCTCGGGCAGGTAGCCGTCCCAGCGGAACTCGGCGACGGTGATCGCGCCGTGGCGCTTCGAGAGCTTCTTCCCGTCGGCGCCGGCGACGTTGGGCACGTGCGCGTAGACGGGGAGCTCGGCTCCGGTCGCGCGGATGATGTTGATCTGCTTCGGCGTGTTCGAGATGTGGTCCTCGCCGCGGATGACGTGCGTGATGCCGTCCCAGACGTCCTCCAGCGGCGAGGCGAAGTTGTACGTCGGGCGGCCGTCCGAGCGGACGAGCACGAGGTCCTCGATCGTCTCGTTCGGGATCTCGACGCGGCCGCGGACGACGTCGTCCCAGCCGGTCGAGCCCTCGTCGGGCATGCGGAAGCGGATCGCGCCCTCGTCCTCGTACGCCTTGGCCTCGGCGACGAGCTGCTCGGCCACGCGGCGGCAGTCGTCGATCCGGTCGAGCTGGAAGGTGTGCGGGCCGTCCCAGTCGAGCCCGAGCCAGCGCAGCGACTCCTGGATGTGGTCGACCGCCTCGGCGACCTCCCGGGACGTGTCGGTGTTCTCGATCCGCAGCCGGAACTCGCCGCCCTCGTGGCGCGCGTAGAGCCAGTTGAAGAGCGCGGTCCGGACGTTGCCGATGTGGAGGAGCCCGGTCGGGCTCGGAGCCATGCGGACGCGGACGGGCATGCGGATAGCGTAGGCGCGGTGCCGGTGCGGACGCTGACGCTGCGGGATCTGAATCGCGCGACGCTCGCGCGTCAGCTGCTGCTCGAACGGCGGCGGATCGGCGTGGTCCCGGCCGTCGAGCGCCTCGCGGGGCTCCAGGCGCAGTGGGCGCCCGCTCCGTACGTCGGGCTCTGGACGCGGATCTCCGGATTCCGCCGCGAGGCTCTGGAGCGCGCCCTGCTGTCGCGCCGGATCGTGCGTGCGGTGCTCATGCGCGGGACGATCCATCTCGTCTCGCTCGCCGACTACGGCATCTTCGGAGCGGCGGTCGGCCTCCCGCCCTGGCTGCGGGCCGACGCTGCGGATCTGGGCGATCGGCTCCACGACGCGGTTCGCGAGTTCGGACGCGTACCGCGTACCCGAGCGGAGGTGATGGACTTCCTCGCGAGCGAGCACGCGGTCGATCTGCGAAGCGCGGAGGCCGCGTGGTACGCCGTCCGCACCCGCTCTCGTCTGACGCATGCGCCGGAGTCCGGCCTCTGGCGGCAGAAGGGCCTGACCCACTACGTCGCGATCGAGCACCCGGCGCCGAACCCTGCCACCGCGAGAGCAGAGCTCGTGCGCCGCTACCTCGGCGCATTCGGGCCCGCGACGCGGGCGGATGTCGCCGCCTGGAGCGGGCTTCGCGTCCGCGACGTCGAGCCCGCGCTCGAGGCGCTCGAGCCGTTGCGGCGCTTCCGGGACGAACAAGGGCGCGAGCTCTACGACCTGCCTCGCGCGCCGCTTCCCGGCGGCGACGCGCCGGCCCCGGTCCGCTTCCTGCCGCGCTTCGACAACCTCGTCCTCTCGCACAAGGATCGAACGCGAGTCCTGCCCGAGGACTACCGGCCGCTCGTGATCGACGGCGGCTGGGTCAGATCGACGTTCCTCGTCGACGGGCTGGTCGCCGGAGCCTGGGAAGTCGAGGGGGACCGCGTCCGACTCGAGCCGTTCGCGCCCCTGCCGCGCACGTGGCGCCGTGAGATCGAGGACGAGGGGGCGCGTCTGGAGGCCTGGCTCCGCTGATGCAGGTCGGCGCTCACATCTCCTCCGCCGGTGGGATCGACAAGGCCATCGACCGCGCGGTCGACCTCGGCGCCGACTCGGTGCAGGTCTTCACCCAGAGCCCGCGCACCTGGCGGCCGACGAACCACGACCCGGCGAGCTTCGAGCGTTTTCGCGAAAAGCGCGCGGAGGCCGGTATCGGCGGCGTCCTCTGCCACGCGCTCTACCTCTGCAACCTCGCGGCGCCCGACGAGGCCGTGTACGAGAAGTCGGTCCTGGCGCTGCGCAACACGATGGAGGTCGCCTGCGGCATCGGCGCCGACGGCGTCGTCTTCCACGTCGGCTCCCATCTCGGCAGCGGGCTCGAGGCGGGGCTAAAGCGCGTGCTCCCGGCCATGGACGCCGTACTCGAGCTCTGCTCCGACGAGACGTGGCTGCTGATGGAGAACTCCGCCGGCGCCGGCGGCACGATCGGCCGCTCGATCGACGAGCTCGCGACGCTGCACGAGCGGCTCGACCGGCATCCGCGCCTCGGCATCTGCCTCGACTCCTGCCACCTCTGGGTGTCGGGAGTCGACGTGACCGACCCGGAGGCGCTCGACGCCTGCCTCGAGGAGGTCGACTCGGCGATCGGCCTCGACCGGCTGCGCGCGCTGCACGTCAACGACGCGGCAGCGCCCTTCGCCTCGAACCGCGACCGGCACGCGAACATCCTCGAAGGCGAGCTCGGCGAGAAGCTGGGCGTGTTTCTCTCCAACTCCAGGCTGCAGGGGCTGCCCGCAGTCCTCGAGACCGCAGGCCCCGAGAACCGCGGCCCGGACGCGAACGAGATCCGCAAGGCGAAGGACTTGCGGGCGCGCTGGCTGATGTGACCCTTCGGGCCACGTCCGGAACCTGGTTCCGGCCACGCCTGGTTCCGGCCACGCCCGCTCGCAACGTGTCCGATCGGGACAAAGGGCTGCACATCGCGGAAATCGGTGTGGACGATCGGGACATGGCCGGAACCTGGTTCCGGCCGTGTACGTTCGAGGCGTGTCCGCTGCGCAGTATCGCTGGGTCGTGCTCGCGGCGGGGACTCTCGCGCAGGCGAGCTTCTCGGCCTCCTCGGTCGGTCTGCCCGCGCTCGGGCCGGCGCTGAAGTCGCACTACGGATTGACGCTCGGCGAGACCGGCGTCGTGCTCGCGGGGATCGGGATCGGGATGCTGTTCACGCTCCTGCCGTGGGGGCTCGTCGCCGACCGCGTCGACGAGCGCTGGGTGATCGCGACGGGACTGACCGGCGCTGCGGCGCTGCTCGTCGTCGCGTCCACGACGCACAGCTTCGCGACGGTCACCGGAACGCTCGTCGGTGCCGGCGCGCTCGGCGCGAGCGTCAACGCCGCGAGCGGCCGGGCGATCATGGCCTGGTTCCCTGCGACCGAGCTGGGGCTCGCGCTCGGCATCCGGCAGACGGCGATCCCGATCGGCGCGGCGATCGGCGCCGGGTTTCTCCCCCTGCTCGCCTCGGCCGGTGGCACGCGGCTCGCCTTCGTCTTCCTCGGAGCCGCCTGCGCGACCGGAGCCGTCATCGCCGCCGTCTTCATTCGCGCCGGCGCGCCCGAGGAGCCGGAGCTCGGCGACGTCTCGGGCCCCGTCCGTGACCCCCGAATGTGGCTGCTCGGCACCTCGACCGGCCTCTACCTCGTCGCCCAGATCGCGATCATCAGCTACGTCGTCCTCTTCCTCCACGAGCACCGCGGCGTCTCGACCCATGCCGCAGCGCTCGTGCTCGTTGCGATCTACGTGCTGGCGGTGGGCGCGCGCATCGGCTCCGGGACGATCTCGGACCGGCTCGGCAACCGTCTGCGGCCGCTGCGGACGATCGGCGTCGCCCTCACGATCTTTACGGCGGGCGTGGCCGCCGCCACCGACGCGCCGCTGGCCGTGCTCGTCCCGCTCTTCGTCGTCGCCGGGATGCTGAGCATGGCCTGGAACGGCCTCGCATACGCCGCAGCCGCCGAGGCGGCGGGCTCGGCGCGCACCGGCGCCGCGCTCGGCTTCCAGCAGACGCTCCTCGGCGTCGTGGTCGCGGGCGCTCCACCCGCGATCGCGGCCGTCGCGGAGCACAGCTGGCGCCTCGCGTTCATCCTCGCCGCGATCGCCCCGGCTCTCGGCGTGCTGCTGCTGCGGACGTTCCGGGAGCCGGCTAGAGGTCGGCCACCCGCGCGAAGACCCGGAACGTCGGCGAGCCTGCCGGCAGCTCGGCGAACTCCGGATTGAGGCAGCCGAGCTCGCCCTCCCGCTGCGCGAACGTCGACTGCACCGCGGCGTCGCACATCGGCAGCGGCCGGCGCAGCGCGCGCACGGCGCCGAAGCCCTCGCGGCTGCGCTCGGCGGCGGCGAGCAGCTCGACGTCGATCTCGGCCTCGTAGACGTTCTGCAGGCAGCCCATGTACGTGTGGCCGTGCTCCTCGTACGCGTAGACGAACGGACACGACCGCTCGAGACAGGCCGCCGGGTAGACGACCTTCTCGCAGTGCACCTCGCAGCGCCGGCATTCCGTCTCGTCCTGCGGGTGCAGGGGGAGCGGCGGGGCGGCCTGCTTCGGTGTCATGATCGCATTTTCGGAGCGAAGCACGGGCTGCGCAAGACTTGACAGACCAGCCGAGTCGAGCTAGGCGCCGCGGTGAGATCGGTCATGCGCACCCGCCTCTCATGCCCGCTCGGCCGCTCTTTAGGCTTGCCCGATGGTCCGCACGCTCCTCTGGGCGTCCCTCGGTCTCGCTCCCGTCACGATCCTCGTCGACAAGCTGACCGGCGCGGGTCATGTCGCGCTCTTCGTGCTCGCCGCCGTGGCGCTCATCCCGCTCGCCTGGCTGATCGGCGAGGCGACGGAGCACGCGGCCGAGCACACCGGCCCCGGCATCGGCGGCTTCCTCAACGCGAGCTTCGGCAACGCCCCGGAGCTCATCGTCGCCCTCTTCGCCGTCGGCGCGAACCTCCCCGTCGTCGTGCGCGGCTCGCTCTCGGGCAGCGTGATCTCGAACCTCCTGCTCGTCTACGGCGTCACCCAGGTGGCAGGCCCCGACGGAGCGCGGATCGACCGCCGCTCGCTGCTCGTGCAGCTCGGCCTGGTCGGCGCCGCGGTCGTCGCGTTCGTCGTCCCGACCACGATCGGCTACACCGGCCGATCGGAACGTCACGCGGTGGTCGTCGCCTCGATCCCGGTTGCGATCGTGCTGCTGCTCGGCTATCTCGCCGTGGTCGGGCCCAACCTGCTCCGGCACCGGGAGGACTCGCGAGAGCGCGAGCCGGGCGAGGGCGCGTGGTCGCTGACTACAGCGCTCGCGGCGCTCGCTCTGGCGACCGGCGCGACGGCCTGGGTCAGCGAGATCCTCGTCGGCTCGCTGGCCTCGTTCGCCACCGCGGTCGGCCTGAGCCAGTTCTTCATCGCGGTCGTGATCGTGGCGATCGTAGGCAACGCGGCCGAGCACGGCGGCGCGATCCTCATCGCCCGCAACGGGAAGATGCGGCTAGCGACGGAGATCGCGATCTCTTCGAGCGCGCAGGTCGCGCTGCTCGTGATCCCGGTCGTGACGCTCCTCTCGCTGCTCTTCTCGCACCAACTCGCGCTCGCCTTCCGCTGGACGGAGGTAGTCGCGATGGCGGGCGCCGCGATCGTCGTCGCCGCGACCGTCTGGGACGGTCGTTCGCACCGGAGGGAAGGCATGCTCCTCGTCGCGGCGTACGCCGCAGCGGTGCTCGGCTTCCTCTTCGGAGGCGGCCGGTGACGATGCGTGAACGTCCGCCGCGCAGCGCGCGCCTTTCGTCTACCTTGGGGGGCCATGGCCGTGAGGGAGCAGCCGCAAGGCGGCGTTACCGTGCCCGCAGATGCCGCCGTCGAGGCGCGCGGGCTGCAGCGCGTCTACGGCGAGGGAACGACCGCGGTCGAGGCGCTCCGCGGCGTCGACATCGACGTCAAGGCCGGCGAGCTCGTGGCGGTGATGGGCCCGTCCGGTTCCGGCAAGTCGACGCTGATGCACATCCTCGCCGGCCTCGACAAGCCCACCTCCGGGACGGTGACGATCGCCGGCACGGAGATCACCGGCCTCGACGACGCCCATCTCACGCGGCTCCGGCGCAAGCACATCGGATTCGTCTTCCAGTTCTTCAACCTCCTGCCGATGCTCGACGCCGAGGAAAACGTCCTCCTGCCGCTCTCGATCGCGGGCGAGAAGCCCGACCGCGCGTGGCTCGACGAGCTGCTCACGAAGATGGGCCTCGACAAGCGGCGCGAACACCGGCCGTCGGAGCTCTCCGGCGGCGAGCAGCAGCGCGTCGCGATCGCGCGCTCGCTCGTCTCCCGCCCGACGATCCTGTTCGCGGACGAGCCGACCGGCAACCTCGACTCGAAGACCGGCGGCGAGATCCTCGACCTGATCCGCGACTCGGTGGACTCGTACGGCCAGACCACCGTCATGGTCACGCACGAGCCGCGCGCGGCCTCGACCGCCGACCGGATCCTCTTCCTCTCGGACGGGCTGATCGTGAAGGAGCTGCACGAGGGCACCGCTGCGGACGTTCTCGCAGTGATGAGCGGCCTGCACTGATGCTGCTCGTCGCGTTCAAGGGGCTCGCCGGCCGGAAGCTGCGCGCCGCCCTGACGGCGGTCGCGATCGTGCTGGGCGTCGCGATGATCAGCGGCACCTACGTCCTGACGGACTCGATCGACAGCGCGTTCGACAAGATCTTCACGGACGTGCGGCAGGGCTCGGACGTCGTGATCACCGGGAAGTCGGCGTTCGACCTGAGCGAGGGCAGCGGCGTCAACGAGCCGACGCTGCCCGAGTCGCTCCTCGACGA
>DATEHY010000017.1:0-15224 GCA_035279325.1 Gaiellaceae bacterium | reverse complement strand
CACGCGGCCGCCCGGCGAGCCGGGATGCAGCTCCGCCGAGGCCTCGTCGCCGAGCAGACGCCGCCGCTCTTCGGCGTACTCCCGCGAGAGCAGCGCGGCGAGCGGCACGTCGGCGAACTCCGGGTCGCCGTACCACGCTTCCCGGTCGGCGAACGCGAGCTTCGCGCACTCGGTGATCGTGTGCACCCACTCGGCGCTCGCCTGGTGCATCGCGCCGAGGTCGAACCCCTCGAGCAGGCGAAGCTGCTGGAGGAAGACCGGCGCCTGGCTCCACGGGCCTGCCTTGTAGACGTCGTAGCCGTGATAGTGGACCGAGAGCGGCTCTTCCCACGTGGGCGTCCAGTCGCGCAGGTCCTCCTCGGCGAGCAGGCCCGCGTGCCGCTCGCCCGAGCTGTCGAGCCACTCGCGCTCCTGGAAGCGGACGATCTCCTCCGCCACGAAGCCGCGGTACCACGCCTCGAGCGGGTCGTCGGCCGCGAGCACCCGGCGGTACGTCTCTGCGAGGCGCGGGTTGCGGTGAAGCCCGCCCGGCTCCGGCGCAGGCAGGTAGACGTCGGCCGAGGTCGTCCAGTCGTCGCGGAAGAGCGACTCGACGTTCCGGATCGCGTCGCCGATCTGCGGCACCGCCGGGTACCCGTGCTCGGCGAAGTCGATCGCGTAGCGGAGGACGTCCGCGAGCTCCATCGTCCCGTGTTCGCGCAGCATCGCGAGCCAGCCGCCGAACGCGCCGGGGACGACTGCCGCGAGCGGTCCGGTGCCGGGGACGAGGTCGAGCCCGAGCTCGTCACGGTAGCGCTCGATCGTCGCCGCGCGGGGTACGGGCCCCTGCGCACAGAGGACGAGCGGCCGGTCGCGCCCGGCGGGCCAGAGGAGCGCGGGGAGGTCGCCGCCCGGGCCGTTGAGGTGCGGCTCGACGACCTGGAGCGCGAACCCGGCAGCGACCGCGGCATCGAAGGCGTTTCCACCCTGCTCGAGCACGGCCATCCCCGCCGCCGACGCGAGCCAGTGGGTCGTCGCCACCATGCCGAAGGTCCCGCGTAGCTCGGGCCGCGTCGAGAAGCTCACGGCGCAAACGTTAGTGTCCGGCGGCCGATGCGTGCCCGCCTCCATTTGCTCGCACTCGACCCGAGGCTGCTCGCGATCGGGCTCGGCGGCGGCCTCCTGTCGGGGCTCCTCGGCGTCGGCGGCGGGATCATCATGGTGCCGCTGCTCGTCTACTGGGCCGCGTACTCGCAGCGCGACGCGCATGCGATCTCGCTGGGCGCGATCATCCCGATCAGCATCGCCGGCATCGCGACCTACGGCGTGGCCGGGGAGGTGCGGTACGGGACGGCGGTCGCGCTCGCCGCGGGATCCATCGTCGGCGCGCGCCTCGGCGCCGAGCTGCTCGCGCGAATCGACGAGCGGCTGCTCAAGATCGTCTTCGGCACCTTTCTCGTCGGCGTCGCGGTGTTGATGGGAGCGCGCGCTTGAGCGGCGCGACGCTCTACGTCGCGCTCGTCGCGTTCGGCGTCGTCGTCGGAGTGGCCTCGGGGCTGCTCGGAGTCGGCGGCGGGACGCTCATCGTCCCGTTCCTCACGCTGGCGGTCGGCTTCGCCCAGCATTCCGCCGAGGCGACGTCCCTACTGGTGATCCTGCCGACCGCAGTTGCCGGGAGCCTGGCTCTGCGGAGGCGCGGTGTCGGCGACCTCGGGCTCGCGCTTCGCTTCGGCGTCGTCGGCGCGGTCGGCAGCGTGCTCGGCGCGCTGCTCGCGCTCGCGCTACCGGCGTCGACGCTCAAGCTCGTGTTCGCGGTCTTCGTCGGGGTGGTCGGCCTGCGGCTCGCCCGCGACGGGATCCGCGCGGAGCGCGTCAGAAGCTGAAGCCGAGGGGATAGGCGTAGTTCGCCAGGTACCAGTAGTCGAGCCCGATCACGCCGCCGAGAGCTCCGAGCCAGAGCAGGCGGTACGTCGTCGACGGGTCACGGCGGACGACGGCGAAGGCGGCCCAGCAGAGCACGACGAGCTGGAAGACCACGTAGGCGATCGGCTTCACGGCGCCAGCCTAGAGCCCGCCCCAGCTCGTGATGTGGACCGGCGCGACGAGCGGCGTTCCGACCTCGAGCTGGATCTGGGAGTGGGCTCTCAGCGGGATGTCGCGCGGATCGCCGAGCCAAACCTGGTTGCCGACGAGCGCGGTGACACGCCCCTTCGCCGGGCCGACCTGCGTGCTCGAGAGCGGCTGTCCCCAGACGTCGAAGAAGTTGCCGAGCGTGAACGTGCGCTCCACCGGCGACTCGATGTGGACGATGCCATCCGCGGCGTGCGTGTGGAGCCAGGAAAAGCACGCGCCGGCTCCGACGAAGGGGCCGCGCGAGGTCTGCTCGGCCTGCGGGTCGGCGATGCCCACGCCGTAGGGAACCTTCTCGGAGACGCCGTGCACGAAGATCGTGAGCCGGGCGTGGATGTGGAACAGCGTCTGCTCGCCGCCCTGGCACGAGATGCCGTCGACCGAGGCTCCGGGTGCGGGCGAGCCCGCGGCCGCGAGGTTCAGGCCCTGCTCGAGCGGCGGCCCCTCCGGACCGGGCGGTCCGAGCGGAGGCGCGGGCTCGAGCCGGCCGAGCGTCGAGAGCGGGGCGAGCCCGTGGGGAGGCTTCGAGCCGCCGCTGCTGCTCAGCCCGAGCGGCAGCCCGACGGCGACTCCGATCAGGACGCCGACGGCGAGCCCGGCGACGATGCGAGTGCGCCGCGACATGCTGCCGAGGACCCCTCGCCTCCTCTTGGACCCGACGGGCGGCGGCGCCGCTGCGCGCCGTTGCTGCTTTGCCCTCTTGCCGCTCGGCATCCGCCGAAAACTAGCCGCCTGGTCGGCCGCTACTCATAGCCGAGATCGCGGAGCCGCTCGACCATCTGCCGTTCCTCCTCCTCGGAGTAGACCGGCTCGTCGCTCGCCTCACGAGGGCTCGCGGGCGGCGGAGGCGCCGATTCGGTCGCCGCCGGCCCGGCCGAGTCCTCCTCGAGAATCGCCGCGAGCGGCTTGCCGTCCAGGCCGTCCGTCGAAAGGCCGAGCAGGTGGAGGATCGTCGCCGGCAGCTGCACGATCTCGGCGGTCTCGGGGACGTCGGCCGGCTGGATGCCCGGCCCGGTCGCCGCGAGGATTCCCGTCACGCCGTGATGGCCCGAATAGCCGTACGACACCTCCGGATCGAGGCGCTCGTGGGGCTCGAAGGCCTGTGTCCAGCGGCGGCGCGAGGGGTCGACGTTGATCCGCTCGTCGTACGGGATCAGCATGAGCTCCGGCGCCTTGTCGAGGAACTTCCCCGAGAAGAGCTCCTCCTTCCGCAGCACCTGGAACGCGGGCTCGCCGGTCGCCGGGTGCGGCACCTCGGCGAGCTCGGCCGCGAGCGAGTCGATGTAGGCACGGTCGTTCCGCGCGCCGGTCAGCTCGCCGAGGTAGACCTGCCCCTGCGAGGCGAAGCCGTACGCGCGCGTCCGTCCGAAGTCGATGTCCGCGAACAGGCGGTCCTCGGCGGGCCGCGGGAGGAACGGGAGCATGTCGACCGCGCGGCCGTACCACGGGACGGTGCGGACGAGCTTCTGGTCGACGCGCGCGAGGTAGTCGAGCCGCCCGCGCCGCCACGGCTGCAGCGACCGCTTGCGGAAGCGGAGATGGCCGCGCTCTTCGAGCCAGCGGTCGAGGTGGAACATCCAGTAGATCGGCTTCATCCCGTGGTCGGAGAAGAGGAGGACGGTCGGTTCCTCGCCGTACTGCGCCTCGGCGGCGGCGATCAGCTCGCCGCAGAGCTCGTCGACGCGCCGGTAGACCTGCAAGAGCTCGTCGCCGGAGCCGGTCGACTCGTGGGCAGGATGTTCCGGGTCGAAGCGCGCGAAGCCGAGGTGGCCGACGTGGTCGGTGCTCATGAAGTCGACCGCGAGCAGGCCGAGGTCGGGCTCCAGCTCGAACACGAGCTTGCAGACGCCGGCCATCTGCTCCGCGTGCTCGAGCAGCCGGCCCGTGTAGGCCGGGAAGTCTTCCCACCAGCGCTCGGCCAGCGGGTGATGGGCGGTCACGAGGTCGGGATACGCCGCGAAGATCCGCTCCTCGGCGCTCGCCGGCAGGATCTGCGGCCGTTCGGGGCCGCCGTAACCCGTGACGACGATCCCGTCGATCTCCTCGGCCGGATACGTGAACGGGATCCCGACGTACGTCGAACGGATTCCGGCTGCGCCGAGCCTGCGCCAGATCGGCGTGCCCGCGCGGCTCGCCGCGCTCTCGAGCTTCTGCGTGCCGCGGTTCGGGTTCGTCGTGAAGTTGAAGATGCCGTGGCCGCCGGGGTTCAGACCGGTGAGGAACGTCGACCAGGCCGTCGGGGTGAACGCCGGGATCGTCGAGCGCAGGGGCCCGAACGCGCCCTCGCGGGCGAGCCGGGAGATCGTCGGCAGCTCTCCCTCGCCCCTGAGGCGCCGGACGAGCTCGTAGTCGGCGCCGTCGAAGGCGAGGGCGAGGATGCGCTTCATCGCTCGAGCACCTCGCGGTAGACCTGCTCGAGCTGGGAGGTGGGGTCGCCGAAGCGCGCGTGCACCTCGCGGAGGTTGCGCTCGCCGTAGCTGCGGCGTAGCTCAGGGTCGCGCGCGAGCCGGACCATCGCCGCGGCGACCGCGTCCACGTCGTGCCGGTCCTCGACGAGCTCACCGCCCTGGCCTTGCTGGATCCACTCGTCCATCGAGGGTGCGAGCCCGACGATCAGCGGAACTCCGCTCGCCATCGTCTCGAGCAGCGAGGCCGGGGAGGAGTCGACGTCCGCGAGGGACACGGCGAAGTCGGCGGACGCGGTGACCGACGGCAGGTCGGCGGCGGGCACGTCCTTCACCGCCATGTACGGCTCGAGGCCGAGCTCCGTTGCGAGACGGTCGAACTCCGTGCGCGTCCAGCCGCCGCCGGCGCTCGAGAAGAGCCGCAGCTCCGGCGCCTCCGCTCGCGCCTCGGCAAAGGCGCGCAGGACCACGTCGAGATTGGAGTAGGGCCGGAAGTTGCGCAGCGAGAGGCAGACGACCGCGTCGTCCGGCCAGCCGAGCTCGCGCCAGCGGCCGCGGTCGGCGTGCTCGGGCGAGTAGCCGTCGATGCGTGCGTGCCAGAAGACGCGGTGGAACTTCGCGCGGTCGGCGCCGAGGCGCACGGCTGCGTCCTCGAGTGCCTGCGAGTTGACGACGTAGGCCAGCGCGCGCTCGGGCGCGATCGCGACGCGCGCCCGCCTCTCGGCCTCCGGAGACAGCCAGGCGTCGACGATGGCGTCCTTGCCCCACGGGCTGACGACGAGCGGCCCGAGCCCGGCGCGCGCGCACCAGTAGCCGTAGGGCAGGAGGTAGTGGGAGTGGACGACGTCGGGTTGCACGCGCCGCGCGAGCCCGGCGAGCGCGGGCGCCATCCGGAAACGCCGCACGAGCGGGACGCGCAGCAGCGGGTCGAGATCGAGGAATTGGTGGACGTGCAGCCCGTCGAGCTCTCCCTCGCGCGGATTGGCGCGGCCGGAGGCGACGTGTACCTCGTGCCCGCGCTCGGCGAGCCGGGTCGCCCAGCGGGCGAAGTGGCGCGACTTCGCGTCGCCCACGCCGAGGATGCGGAGCGGCGTCTCAGCCACGGCCGGCTCCGGTCATCGTGCGCACCCCGCGCAGCGTGTGCCGCGCCAGCTGGACGAGCGCCGGTTTCGGGTCGTCGCGGGCGAAGACGGCGTCGACGTACGGCGGCCGCTCGATCGCGTGGCCCGAGCCGGCCATGAGCGTGATCGCCCAGCGCTTGCCGTCGCCGTGCATCCGGGCGGGCGGCAGCGGGTCGCCGACCAGGTCGCGGTAGGCGATCCAGGGCAGGTCGACTCCGCAGGCCGCGGCGAGGCTGTGCCATTGCCAGAGGCGCGGGTTGACCTCGAGCAGCTTGTACTTCCCGTCGCGCGGGTCGCGCATCAGCTCCACCTGCGAGATGCCGTGGAAGCCGAGCGCGCGCAGGAGCGCGAGGCCCTGCTCGACCACCTCGTCCACCCAGAGCGCCTCGCCGGCGCGCGCGCTGCCCATGTAGCCGCGGGTCTGGCTCAGCTTGTGCCCGGAGAAGAGGCCGAGCGCCCGGCCGTCGCGGTCGAGGTAGCTGCCGAGCGTCCACATCTCCTCGGGCCCGCTAGGGATCAGCTCCTGCACCATCGGCTCGTGCGGTGCGGAGAGCTCGTAGGCGCGGTCAAGCTCTGCGGGCGTCTCGCAGCGGAAGAGCTGGCGCTTGTGGCTGCGGCGGAAGGCGACGTTCGCCGACGGCTTGACGATCAGCGGGAAGCCGACCTCCTCGCCGGCGGCTCGGGCCTCGTCGGCCGACTGCGGATAGAACGTGCGCGGGATCGGGACGCCGACCGAGTTGGCGGTCTCGAGCTGGTGCCGCTTGCTCTGGATCTTCGCGAGCACGTCCCAGCTCGGGAACGGAAAACGGTAGCGCCCGCCGAGCACGTCGGCGTGGCGGGCGATCGCGTTCAGGTGCTCGTCGTGCGTGGGAAATACCGGCAGCACGTCGTCGGTCTCGTCCGCGATCGCTCGCAGCACTGCGACGAACGCGTCCTCGTCGTCGAGCGGGTCCGGAGCTGGGCGAGCCTCGGCGTAACGCGAGCGCAGGCCGAGCGCGAACGGGCGGTTGTCGACCGCGAGCACGCGCAGGCCCTTGCGCCCGAGCGAGCGAATCGCCGCGAGGCCGTTCACCCAGGCGACCTCGACGACCACGGCCGTGCCCTCCCCAGACATCCGCGCGAGTCTAGTTGTGGGCCGGAAGGAGTCGCCTGAGACGCTTCCGCTCGGCCGGCAGGTAGAAGCCGAGCGGCACGAGCAGCAGCGGATAGGCGAGGGTCAGGCCGAACGCGAGCGGCAGCGAGTGGCGGAACGCCTCGCCGGCTCCGGTGAGCGCGCCGGCGGCGAGCAGGATGATCGCGACCCGCCGCCACTGGTACTCGACGTGGTAGAGGCGCTGCGCGTTCCACGTCCGGACGAGCATGAGGAGCACGTAGGCCGCGAGCGTGGCGTACGCGGCTCCGAGCATCCCGTAGGCGGGGATCAACCAGATGTTGAGCCCGAAGTTGAGGACCGCGGCCGCGGTCGCCGCGACCCAGTTGAACTTCGTCTGGCGGATGCGGCCGGTTGCGATCGTGACGACGACGAAGCCGGCGAAGAAGACGTTCGAGAAGGCGAGCGCCGGGATCGCGTTCGCCGCCGGCCAGTAGCCGGGCTTCCGCCCGAGGTAGTGGGCGAGCCACGGCGCGAAGAGGCTCAGCCCGACCGCCGTCCACGCGGCGAGGTACATGAGGTAGGTGAGGACGTAGGAGTAGGCGCGCTTCGCCTCGTCCTCGTCCTCGATCGAGTAGGCGAAGGCGGGCCAGGCGATCTGGAAGGCGGTGAACAGGAGCACCATCGCGGAGCCGATCTTGTAGGCGAGCGAGTACTGGCCGAGCTGGGTGAGCCGGTACGTGCCGTGCAGGAGTTTGCTCAGCATGAGCCGGTCGCCGAAGTTCGTCACCCAGATCGCGAGTGCGGCGGCCATGAGCGGGATGCCGAAGCGGTTCATCCTCCGCAGCAGCCGCGGGTCGAATTGGAGGCCGAGCTGCTCGCGGCGGTAGGCGAGCAGCGCCACGTACACGATGAGCGTGCCGCTGAGGTTGCCGACGATGATTCCGAGCGGCCCCTTGTGGTAGACGACGACGAGGATCACGGTGAGCGCGACGGTGATCAGGAGGTTCGCGACGGTGGCGAACGAGAAGGCGATCGACCGCTTCTCGGCGCGGAACAGGTTCGTCATCTGGGCGTAGTTGACGTTCGCCCAGAGCAGGACGGCGGTCGCGATCACGAGGCTCGTGCCGCTTCCCTGAAGGTGGGAGTGGGGGCTGTAGCGCACGCCGAGCAGGCCGGCGATCGGCGAGGCGAACAGCACGCAGAGCACCAGCGCGAGCGTCGAATAGGTCATCTGCGCCCAGAAGACGGTGCGGATCAGCCGGCGCCGGTAGTCCTGCTCCTTCTCGAGGAAGTAGAAGCGGATGAAGCCGAAGTTGGCGCCGCCGCGGATGACGACGACGGCGACCGCCATGGTGGCCATGAGCAGCTCGATCCGGCCGTAGTCCTTCGTCGAGACGTAGCTCGTGTACAGCGGGAGCATGAGGACGGCCAGGAAGCGGGACATGAGGCCGCCGATCCCGTAGATCGCCGAGTGGCGGGTCAGCTCGAGCAGCTGGGAGGCGAGAGACCGCGGGCGAGCGGCGGCCTGGTGCTGCTGCTCGTCGATCACGAACCTCGATGGTACGTAGACTCGCGGCTGTGTCGGGGGCCGTTCCGATGGCCGAGCGGGACGAGCGGCGTGCCCGCTGGGTGCTCGAGATGCTGGGGGGGACCGGGCTCCGCCTCGGGGTGGACGTGCCGTACCGCGCTGACGCGTGGGAGGCGGTCGAGCGGGGCGAGCTGCCGGCGGACGAGCTCGCGGCCGGCTTCTTCCATCTGGCGCGGGTCGAGGAGCGCGGAGCGCCGCGCGACCGGCACGGGCGCTTTCTCGCGGCGTCGTCGTGTCTCGATCCGCTCGATCCGCCGCTCGAGCGGCTGCGGCGGGAGCTGGGGATCGAGCCGCCGCCGTACCGGGGATCGCGGTTTGCCGTGGCGCTCACGCACGACGTCGACGTCCCGTGGCGCTGGACGCGCATCGGCGTGCTCGGCGCAGCGGCGAGGCTGAAGAGACATGCCCTCGCCGGCCGGGTCGGGCCGGCCGCGCACGAGGCGCGCGGGCTCGCGCGCGTGCCCGTGCACCGGCTGCGCGGCACCGATCCCAACTGGCGCTTCGCGGAGATCGCCGCCGAGGAGGGAGCGCACCATGCCCGCTCCACGTTCTTCCTCCTCGCCGGGCACGGCCATCGGGCGGACGGCGCGGCGCCCAAGACGTACGACCGGCTCCGGCCGCGGCTCGTGGAGACGCTGCTGGGCGCCGGGGCGGAGGTCGGTCTTCACGGCAGCTACCTCGCGGCCGACGATCTCGAACGGCTCGCGCACGAGCGGGTGAGCCTGGCGCAGCTCGACGGGCCACTGATCGGCCAGCGCTACCACTATCTGCGTGTCGACCCGCACCGGAACCTCGCACCGCTCGCCGGGCTCGGCTTCCGCTACGACACGTCGCTCGGCTTCCCGGACGCGCTCGGGTTCCGCGCCGGCATTGCGCATCCGTTCCGCCCCTGGGACTTCGCCCGCGATCGCCCGGCCGACCTCGTCGAGGTGCCGCTCGCGGCGATGGACGCGACGCTCGCCGAGGAGCGCTACGCGGGCCTCTCCGCCGCGGCGGCGAAGCCGCGCATACTCGCGCTGCTCGACTGGGCGGCGGAGCACGGGGGCGCGTTCTCGATCCTCTGGCACCCGGAGCGCTTCGACGGCCCGAGCGCGCGCGGCTGGGACAGGCTCTACTTCGAGACGATCGAGGCCGTGCGCGAGCGCGGCGGCGTCTGCATGTCGGCCGGCGAGCTCGCGGGCATCGCGGCCGAGCGCCTCGCGCTGCCTCGCGACTAGCCTGCGTCCCATGGCCAAGCGCGTCCTCGTGATCGGCCTCGACTGCGCGGCGCCGCAGCTCGTCTTCGACCGGTGGCTGGGCGAGCTGCCGACGATCCGCTCGCTGACGGAGCGCGGCTCGTTCGGCGTGCTGCGTTCCTGCGATCCCCCGATCACGGTGCCGGCGTGGTCGGTCATGACCTCGTCGCGGAGCCCGGGCTCGCTCGGGTACTACGGCTTCCGCAACCGGAAGGACCACTCGTACGACCAGCTCGTCTTCGCCGACTCGCGCGCGGTGCAGGTGCCGCGCGTGTGGGACGTCCTCTCGGCGAGGGGGCGCGACGTGATCGTGCTCGGCGTGCCCCAGACGTATCCGCCGAGCCGGGTCAAGGGGGAGATGGTCTCGTGTTTCCTGACTCCCGACACGCGGACGAGCCGCTACACGTATCCGGCCGAGCTGAAGGACGAGATCGAGCAGCTCGTCGGGCACTACATGGTCGACGTCGAGAACTTCCGCTCCGACGACAAGGGCCGGCTCCTCGAACAGATCGAGGAGATGACCGAGAAGCGGTTCCACCTCGCCGAGCACCTGCTCGAGACGCGGCCGTGGGATCTCTTCTTCATGGTCGAGATGGGAACCGACCGCATCCACCACGGCTTCTGGCGCTTCACCGATCCCGAGCACCGGCTCTTCGAGCCGGGCAATCCGTACGAGCACGCGGTGCTCGACTACTACAAACGGCTCGACGCGAAGATCGCCGGGCTCCTGCGCTTCGCCGACGAAGAGACCGCGGTGCTGGTCGTCTCCGACCACGGCGCGAAGCGGATGGACGGCGGCATCTGCGTCAACGAGTGGCTGCGCCGCGAGGGTTATCTCGTGCTGCGCGAGGAGCCGACCGAGGCGACCCGGCTCACGCCCGACCTCGTCGACTGGTCGCGCACCGTCGCCTGGGGCGAGGGCGGCTACTACTGCCGTCTCTTCCTCAACGTCGCGGGGCGCGAGCCGGAGGGAGTCGTCCCCGCCGCCGACTACGAACGGGTACGGGGCGAGCTGAAGGAGAAACTGGAGGCGCTCGGCGACCACCGGGGACGGCCGATCGGCACCGTGGCCCATCGGCCCGAAGAGCTCTACCCCGAGGTGCGGGGCATCGCGCCCGATCTGCTCGTCTACTTCGGCGACCTGTACTGGCGGAGCGTCGGCCAGGTGGGGACGGAGACGGTGCACGTATTCGAGAACGACACCGGCCCGGACGACGCGAACCACGCGCACGAAGGGCTGTACGCGCTCGTCGCCGACGGCGTGCCTGCGGGGCCGGGGCCGGAGCGCGCCCTGCACGACGTGGCGCCGACGCTGCTCGAGCTCCTCGGCGAGCCGGTGCCTGCCGAGATGGAGGGCCGGAGCATGCTCGAGCAGCCCGATGGGGGCGCCGAGTCTTCTGCATCTCGCGACGATTCCGTGACGGACACGCGCACGTTGTCGCATTAGGCTCGAAGGTGGGTGGAGGCGCGGGGAGGCCCCACAGGCGAGCAGTCGCGCCGCGCCCGACCGTACACTCCGCCGCGTGTCCGAGCTGGATGCGTCCCAGGCGGAGCCCGTCCTCGAGTGGGACACGCCGCTGTTCCGCATGGCGCGCGCCCAGTACGAACAGGCGCTTCCACACGCCGGCGTCTCCGAGATGGTCGGCGAGCGCCTCAGCTTTCCGGAGCGCGCGGTCATGGTCAGCGTGCCGCTTCGGCGCGACGACGGATCGGTCGAGATCTTCCCGGGCTACCGCGTCCAGCACTCGACGGTGCTCGGCCCGACCAAGGGCGGCATCCGCTACGACCCCGAGGTCTCGCTCGGCGAGTGCGCCGCCCTCGCCACCTGGATGACGTGGAAGTGCGCGCTGCTCCGGCTCCCGTACGGCGGCGCCAAGGGCGGCATCCGCTGCGACACGCACGCGCTGACGCCGCGCGAGCTCGAGAAGCTGACACGCCGCTTCACGTCCGACCTGATCCGCGACTTCGGCCCGCAGACCGACATCCCCGCACCGGACATGGCAACGAACGAGCAGACGATGGCCTGGATGATGGACACGTACTCGATGCAGACGGGCTACGCGGTGCCGGAGGTCGTCACCGGCAAGCCGATCTCGATCGGCGGCTCGGTCTTCCGCAGGGAAGCCACGGGCGCGGGGGTCGTCATGGTGGCGGAGCAGGCCGCGCGCCGGTTCGGCTACGAGCTCGCGGGACGCTCGTGCGTCGTGCAGGGGTTCGGGAACGTCGGTGGCGTCGCGGCATCCGAGCTGCACGATCGCGGTGCGCTCGTCGTCGGGGCGTCGGACGTCTCGGGCGGTCTCCACGACGAGCGTGGCCTCGACGTCCCGGCCCTGCACGCATACGCCGTCGAGCACGGCTCCCTCGACGGTTACGACCGCTGCGAACGGATCACGAACGAACAGCTGCTCGAGCTCCCGTGCGACGTCCTCGTCCTCGCCGCGCGCGAGGACCAGCTCACCGGTGCGAACGCCGACCGCGTGCACGCGTCGCTCGTGGTCGAGGGCGCGAACGGGCCGACGACCATCGAGGCCGACGAGATCCTCGGCGAGCGGGGCATTCCCGTCGTGCCGGACATCCTCGCGAACGCCGGCGGCGTCACCGTCTCGTACTTCGAGTGGGTGCAGGACCTCGGTCGGCTCTTCTGGGATCGCGACGAGATCCGGCTCAAGCTGTCCGACAAGATGAGCGACGCGCTCGATCGCGTCTACGCGGTCTCGGAGAGCAAGGGCATCACGCTCCGCCAGGCCGCGATGGTGGCCGCGATCCGCGAGGTTGCCGGTGCGCTCGAATCTCGCGGTATCTACCCCTGAGCAGCGAGAATGCGCACGATGTCCGCAGAGACCGTTCGCGACGCGATGGTGCCGGAGCCGACGACGCTCACGGCGGATGCCAGCGCGCAGGAAGCCGGGGGCTGCTTCGCCGTGAACGGCGAGGTGCGCGCGATCTTCGTCACCGAGGAGGACGGGCGGCTGCTCGGCGTCGTGACGCGAAAGACGCTCGTGCGGGAGGTGGTGGCCGCCGGTTCTGATCCCGCCCGGGTGACGCTGCGCGAGATCGCCGAGCCGCCGAACTTCACCCTCGACGCCGGGCTCGAGCTCGACGGAGCCTTCCGCTTCCTCGAGGAACACGATCTCGAACGGGTGCCGGTGGTCGAGGCGGACGGCCGGCTCGTCGGCGTCCTTTCGCGAGCCGTCGTCCAGCGGCGCCTCGCCGAGGACGAGCCGCCCGAGGGCGAGCCGGACCCGGGCTCGCTCGTCCTCTAGCAGCAGGTGTAGGCGCCGGGAGGCGCCGCGCCCTCCTCGGGCTCCGGCAGCTCGGCCGCGGCGAGCGCCGCTCCGTCGAGCAGGTCTCGCTCGCTGACGCGGATCGACTCGAGCCCGTAGGCATCGAGGATCGCGAGCAGGATCGCGCCGCCGGCGACGATCACCGGTGCCCGCTCCGGCTCGAGGGCCGGCACCCGCCGCCGCTCGTCGAGCGGCAGCGCGGCCAGCCGCTCCACCTGCGCGCGCGCTCCGTCACGCGTCAGGACATGCCCGTGCACGCTGGCGCGGTCGTACGCGTCGAGACCGAGGTCGAGCGCGGCGAGGCTCGTGATCGTCGCCGCGACGCCGAGGGCGTCCTCCGGCTCGAGCGCGGGGAGAAGCGCGCGGGCCGCGTCGACGCTGGCGCCGACGTCCTCGCCGTGTCGCTCGGTGAACCGCACCGACCCCGCCGGCAGGCTCGTGTCGAAGTCGCCGAGGACGAGCTCGGTCGAGCCGCCGCCGATGTCGACGAGCAGGGTCGCCGCGCCGAGCTCGCCGACGCCGCGCCGCGTCAGCTCCGCCTCCTCGCCGCCCGAGAGCAGCCGCGTGACGAACCCGTAGCTCCACTCGATCTCGCCGAGGAACGCCTCGCCGTTCTCCGCGTCGCGGACGGCGCTCGTCGCCACGAGCAGCGTCCGCTCGGCGCCGAGGGACTCCGCCGTGCGACGGTAGTCGGAGAGGACGTTTCGGACCCGGGCGATCGGGACGGGGAGGAGGCGGCGGCGCGCGTCGACGCCCTCGCCGAGCCGCGTGATCCGGGTCTCGCGGTGCAGCTCCTCCACGCGCCCGTCGCCGACGTCGGCGACGAGAAGCCGCGTCGTGTTCGTGCCCTGGTCGATGGCGGCGACGATCACTTGCGCGGGACGACCGCCGCGATGCGTCCGAACGTCTCCTGCACCTCGTCGGTCGCCGAGCGCAGGACGGCGAAGCGTGCGAGCGAGAGACGCAACCGGCCGAGGCTCTCCTGCAGCTCGGCCGTGTTTCCGGCGGCCGCGACCTTCTCGGCCGTCGCCTCTCCGGCCGTCGCAAGCGAGTCGAGCCGCGAGACGATCTCCCGGCGCGTGGCCTTGAGACCGCGCCACGTCCGCCACGCCCGCACGACGAGCAGCGCGGCGGCGCCGATTCCGGCCAGTCCGGCGAGGATCAGCGCGCCCCAGATCGCCCAGTCCCACACGGGTACAACCGTAACGAGGGTGCTACAATCTCGGCCGCGACGCGGGGTGGAGCAGTCAGGTAGCTCGCCGGGCTCATAACCCGGAGGTCGCAGGTTCAAATCCTGCCCCCGCTACTGGAAGAGCCCCGCCCGTCGCGGGGCTTTTCATTACAGGGGCGAGCGGATTCGGAGGCCCATGGCGGAAAAAGAAGAGAAGATCGAGCTCGAGGGATCGGTGGTCGAGTCGTTCCGGAGCGGCCAGCACCGTGTCGTCCTCGACAACGGGCACGAGACGCTGGGCTACACGTCCGGGCGGATGCGCCGGTACCGGATCAGGATCAACCCGGGCGACCGCGTCAAGATCCAGCTCTCGCCGTACGACCTGAGCCGCGGACGCATCGTCTACCGCGAGTCGTAGACCAAACGGAGCCGAGCGAGCGTCGGGCCGTGGCGGTTCAGAGGCGGCGGCGCTGCGATCTCCCAGCGGGAACTCATCCGGTAGGGCTTGGCACGGGATGGGATAACACCTAGAACTTGTTCCGACATGGCGGCATGCAGTATCGGGGGGCCCGCGTCCGGTTCTCGATGGAAGGGGGCACCTACCGTATGAAGCGCATCAAGCTGATGGCGTCGGCGGTCGTTGCCGTCGTGGCGACGGCGGCGATCTTTGTGATTGCCACCCCGGCGCAGGCGAGCAGCGACTACAGCCACGCGCAGTACCAGGTCACGTTCTCGCTCAACTGCAACGGCTCAGCCGTTAGTCCGCCTGCCTGCGCGCAAGTCTTCGGGCTGGGAGGTTTTTGGGGCTGGATCGCCCTCTCAGGCGACGGAACAGGCAACGCGCAGGTAACCGATTGCGGCCACACCGGCCCTGGCGGTGGTCCCGGTTCGGCCGGTGCCGGACACATCGCTTACGACCCGACCTACATCGTGATTTCGGACCCCAGCGGTCCGCCGAGTCCGATCACGCCGCTGGACCCGAACGGGGAGTACATCATCTTCACCGACTCCCTCTCTGCTGCCCTAGGCCTTCCACCCATGCCGGCCACGTACGGCCACTACAGCGTCAGCTTCATGGGTGCCCACGGTCAGGAGACGATTGCGCCGTAGCGGCCGCTCGGCGACCTATTAGGCCAAATCAGCGGGGCCGGTCGACACCGGCCCCGCGGCACGTCAGGGTCGGTAAGACTCGGCGGGTTGGTCTGTCTGGGGGCATCG
>DATEHY010000016.1:0-14342 GCA_035279325.1 Gaiellaceae bacterium | reverse complement strand
GCCGACCCGACCTTTCCCGACGCCCTGCTCGCCCTCGTGGAGAAGGAAGGCGTCGACGTCGTCCTGCCGGAGTCGTCGCACGACCTGCATCACCTGGCGCCGCGACGAGGCGAGTTCCCGGTGCCCGTGATGATCTGCGATTCCGAGGCGGAACGGCGCTCGAACGACAAGGGCGAGACGTTCGAGGCGATGCACCGGATCGGCGTCGGCGCGCCGGAGTTCCGCCGCGTGACCGGAGCGGCCGGGGTCGAAGCGGCGGCGCGCGAGCTCGGCTACCCGGAGCGGCCGGTCTGCTTCAAGCCGGCCTTCTCCTCGGGTTCGCGGGGCTTCCGCGTGCTCGACCCCACCGTCGACCGCACGCACCAGCTCCTGAACGAGCGCCCGGGCGCCCTCGCGATGACGCTCGAGGAGGCGGTCGAGCTGCTACCGGACGACGGCCTCGACCTGCTCGTGATGGAGTTCCTCACCGAGCCCGAGCGCACGGTCGACGGGATCGCGGACGGCAGCCGCATCGTCCTGCAGGCGACGCGCACGCGCGAGTCCGTGCGCTGCGGCCTCGGCATGTTCTTCGTCACGCTCGACGCGCCGGAGCTCGTCGCCGCGTCCGAGCGGGTCGTCGCGGAGTTCGGCCTCGAGTGGTTCTTCAGCATCCAGTTCATGGGCGAGAAGGTGATCGAGATCAACCCCCGCATCTCGACGATGATGATCCAGGAGGACTTCAACCTCCCCTGGCTCGCGGTCAAGCGGGCGCTCGGCGAGGCGTCCGACGACGAGCTTCGCGCGCTGCAGGGCCGGGTACGGCCGGGGCACACCGTGCTTCGTTTCTTCGACCAGGTGGAATTCGATCCGTGATGGACGACTGGCGCTCGCTGCAGGACACGCTCGCGGCCGCGTGCGACGGCCGGCCCGACGACGCCACCGCCGAACGGGCGGTGCGGGCCGCCGAGCTCGTCGCCGCAACGTCCGGCGAGCCGCCCGACGACCTCTCGCCGCAGGACCGCGAGTGGGCCGAGGTGCACGGCATCCCGCCGAGCGAGCTTGTCGACCTCGCGTGCCGCTCGATGAAATGCGTCGCGGCGCTCTCCGAGGAGTGGCACGACCGCCTCAACGACCTCCGCTACCGCCTCGGCGATGTCGCGGCCGCGTGACTTGCGAGTTGTCTCCGGTCTAGTCGCGCTGTAGGACGGCGAGCACTTCGCCGGCCACGAAGAGAGCGGGCCGTGCATCGCCTGGAACTGGGTGGACGATGCCCGTCCTTACAAGCGACGAAAGTACGTACTGTGCGCCTTGTCGGGTCACTCCCAGCATCTGCGCAAGCCGCGGTGCCGAGACGAACGGATTGCCGATCAGCGCCTCGGCAGCGTCGACCACCTGCCCCCTGGCCCGCGCGCGACGAAGGCGCTCGCGGAACTCGTCGCGAAGCGCGTGCAACGAGTCGGCAGACTCAGCCGCGCGGCGCGCCTGCAGTGCCACTCCCTCGAGGAAGAACGACAACCAGCCGTTGACGTCGCCTCGCTCACGAACAGCCTGCAAGTGGGCGACGTAATCGTCGCGTCGCTGCTCGAAGTATCCGGACAGGTAGAGGAGAGGCTGCCGGAGCATTCGCTGCTCGAGGAGGTAGAACACGATGAGCAGACGGCCGAGCCGTCCGTTCCCATCGAGGAACGGATGGATCGTCTCGAACTGAAAGTGTGCAAGTGCGCATCGGACCAGAACCGGTAACTCCAGGTCCTCGTGGAAGAAAGCCTCAAGGTCGTCGAGCGCGTCCTCGAGAAGGTCGCTGGAGGGTGGGACGAAAACCGCATCAGCCGGACCGGTGCCGCCGATCCAGTTCTGACTCCGCCGGAAGTCTCCAGGCGTTCTCTCCTGACCCCGAACGCCTCGAAGGAGCTCGCCGTGCAACTCGCGGATCAGCCGCTTGCTCAAGGGAAGGCTCGTGAGGCGCGCGAGGCCATGCTCTAAGGCCCGTACGTAGTTCAGCACCTCGCGCTGATCCTCGGTTTCGATTCGCAGCTGTGCTTCCGCGGAGAGCACTTCACTCAGCGTCGACTGAGTTCCCTCTATCCGAGTGCTCGCGACTGCCTCCCGGCGGAGGTAGGGCTGGATGAGTAGGTGCGGGTTGGGAAGACGCGCACCGATGCCGGCTAGCTCACCGAGCGCGCGATCCGCCTCGGAGAGCAGATAGACCGTGCGCGGAGCCAGCGCGACCTCGCGCAGAACCGGCTGCGGGGCGAACGCCCAGTATTCGCTTTCACCCCGACCGACTCTGATCGGCCGCCCGATCTCAGGAGCCTGATAGAGGTCAGGGTTCATGACAAAAATTACCTTATCTTCTTTGTCAAGAAGCGGGAGGGTGACAAAGGTTCTTGTCCAGCCGCTCTCTGCTGACAAGAGAACCGAGAGAGTGTTGCTCTGAGAGTTACTGCGAGCTCAGCGGAGCGCGCGCAGCGCCTCGACGTCCGCGGGGCTCGGCTCCCAGGCTCCGGCGGCGACGTTCGCGCGCACCTGCTCGGGCTTCGTCGCGCCGGCGATCACGCAGCTCACCGCCGGCATCGCGAGGAGGCCGCCGATCGCGACCTCGAGCAGCGAGAGGCCGCGCTCGTCCGCGTAGCGCTGCAACGCCTCGGCTCGGTCCCACCGCGCCTCCGGGATCTCGCGGCCCGCAAGCCGTCCCACGGTCGCCTCCTCGCCGCGGCGGTACTTGCCGGTGAGCAGGCCGCTCGCGAGCGGGAAGTACGGCAGGAAGCCGATCCCGAGCCGCTCGCACACCGGCAGCACCTCGTCCTCGGGCTCGCGCTCCACGAGCGAGTAGTGGTTCTGCACCGAGACGAAGCGGTGGAACCCGGCGCCGCGAGCGACCTCCTCGGCGGCTTCGATCTGCTCCGCCGAGAAGTTCGAGGAGCCGATCCAGCGCACCTTGCCCTCGTGGACGAGGTCGTTGAGCGTGCCGAGCGTCTCCTCGATCGGCGTCAGCGGATCGGGCTCGTGCATCTGGTAGACGTCGATCACATCGGTGCGCAGCCGGCGAAGCGAGCTCTCGACCGCCGACCGGACGTAGTCGGGGTTGCCGCGCCGCTCCTCGGGCCGCTCGTCCATCGCCTTCCCGAACTTCGTCGCGATGAGGACCCGGTCGCGGCGCCCTTCGAGCGCGCGGCCGATGAATTCCTCGCTCGTCCCCTGCCCGTAGATGTCGGCCGTGTCGAAGAGGGTCACGCCCTCGTCGAGCGCCGCATCGATGACGGCGAGGGACTGCTCGTAGTCGATCCGGCCGCCGAAGTTGTTCGTGCCGAGACCGACCACCGAGACCTCCGGGCCGCCCTCGCCGAGGGAACGCGTGCGCATCGCAGCGAAGCTATCCGACCGGATGAGGGCTAAGCGCCGCCACATACGATGCGGCGCGATGGAGGGCCACCAGCTCGTCTTTCTCGCCGGCCTGCACCGGAGCGGCACGACGCTGCTCGCGCGCCTCCTCGCCGCGCACCCGGAGGTCAGCGGCTTCTCGGGAACGGGCGTCCCGGCCGACGAGGGGCAGCATCTCCAGAGCGTCTATCCGGCCGCGAAGGAGTACGGCGGGCCGGGGCGCTTCGGCTTCGCGCCCGAGTCCCACCTGACCGAGACCTCGCCGCTCGTCACGGCGGAGAGCGCGCGCACGATCTTCGACGAGTGGTCGCGGCACTGGGACCTCTCGCGGCCGGTGCTGCTGGAGAAATCGCCGCCGAACCTGCTCAAGACCCGCTTCTTGCAGGCGCTCTTCCCGGGCGCGGCGTTCGTCGTCATCGTCCGCCACCCGATTCCCGTCTCGATCCCGACCGCGAGGTGGCGCGGGACGCGGCGCTACGACCGCATGTTCGAGCACTGGCTCCGCTGCCATGCGCTGTTCGCAGCCGACCGCGAGCAGCTCGATCGCGTCCACGTGCTCACGTACGAGCAGCTCGTCCGGGACCCGGCGGGCTCGCTGGACGGGATCTTCGAGTTCCTCGAGCTCGACCCGATCGCGCCGAGCGAGCGGGTGCAGAAGGGGGCGAACGAGAAGTACTTCGACCAGTGGCAGGAGCTGAAGCGCGACCCGCGGATGCGCGCGTATCTCGATCTCGTCTCGCTCTGGTACGAGCGCCGCGTGCGGCGCCACGGTTACAGCCTGCTCTCTCCTAGATGACGTCGACGATCGGGAAGCGGGTGTCGCCGTCGAGACAGGCCGCGGCGAAGAACGCGGTGCCGAGGTCACCCGTGAAGAGCGAATCGCGGCGGCGTCCGTTCGCAACGGCCATGCGCTCGGCCTGGCCGAGCGCGTGGACGGCGAAGCGGCGGGCGCGCTCGAGCCAGAGCTCGTCGCCCGTGCGCGCGAATGCCTTGAGGAGCGCGAACCCGTTGCCCGAGGTGCCGTGGCAGAGGCCGTGGCCCTTCTCGTCGCGATGCGCGCCCGCCTGCCAGATCAGCTCGGCGCCCGCGAGCACGAGCTCCTCGTCGAGGTAGTCCCACGCGCCCATGAGGATGCCGGGAGCGCCGGTGCACCACTGGAGGGCGATGCGACCGTCCCGCGGCCGCACGAGCGTCCGGCCCGTCGCGCCGGGCCAGTTGGCGAGGCCGTTCTCCCGCACGGCGTGCCGTGCGAGCACGGCCGCCGTCTCGCGCGCGAGGTCCTCGTCCGGCTCGAGCCGGAGCAGGGCGAGCGTGTTGCCGGCGGCGCCGTGCAGCGTGCCGAGGCCGCGGTAGTCGTCGTCCTGCCGCCAGAGCCCGTCCTCGCCCCGGCGCGCGCGGAGAGCCGCCGCCGACTCGCGCGCCGCGTCCAGCCACCGTGTCTGCCCGGTCGACTCGTGCATCGCGAGCGCGGCGAGCAGGGTTCCCGGCGCGCCCCAGCTGATGTCGTCGGTCGGGTTGTCGACGTTGCCGCGCACGAGGACGTGCAGATCGTCCGCGAGCGCGGCGCCGGACGTGAGGCGGCAGGCGACGAGCAACGGCCCGGTCACGCCGTCGAACAGTGACCCCGGAGCGTAGTGCTCGTCCGCCGTGGCGTCGGGCTCGGCCCGCTCGAGCTGCAGGACCTCGAGCGCCACGACGGCGAGGTCGAGAGACGTCTCGGCGTGTCCGCGACGGCCGAGCGCGTCGAGCGCCCAGACGACACCGGCCGCCCCGGCATACAACACCCTAAGCGGGTGATCGACGCTGTAGAGGTACGCGTCCCACTCGTGGACGGGCCAGAGCGCGGCGGGGTCGAACGCCGCCTCCGTATCGGCGACGATCGCCGCGATCGCAGCCTCGACGCGGTCGGGCTTCCACGGCTCGTCGGTCAGCGGCTCGAACTGCTCGAGCTCGTAGAGCATCAGTCGAGCGGCTCGGGCAGCGGCCGTGCGTGGACGACGACGAGCTTCTTCGTCGGCCGGGTCAGCGCCACGTAGAGCTCGCGCAACCCGCGATCCCCGTCGCCGGCGATCTCCGCCGGCTCGACGACGACGACGTGGTCGAACTCGAGGCCCTTCGCCTGCCGTGGCGAGAGGATCGGGAACGGGAACGAGTCCGCGACGACGAGCGAACGCGGCACGATCACGGCGAGCAGCCCGTCCAGATCCTCGAGCGCAACGGCCTCGCGCAGCGCCGTCTCGAGGAGCTCGTCCTCGCCGACGCGGACGAGACGGGGCGGGTCGCCACCCTTGCGGTAGGCGAGCGGCGGCTCGACCTCCGGCGCGATCCGGTCGAGCAGCGGCAGCGCGAAGTCCATGATCTCGGCCGGGACGCGGTAGGCGTGCCGCAGCTCCTCGATCTCCAGCTCCGCCTCGTCGGGCAGATACGGCGCGAGCTCCTGCCAGCGCCGGTAGACGACGGGCCCGGTCGCCTGCGCGACGTCGCCGAGGATCGTGAGCGAGCCGTCGACCGCACGGCGCGAGATCGCGAGCAGCTGCATCGGCGAGAGATCCTGCGCCTCGTCGACGATCACGTGCCCGTACGACCGCGGCGCGCCGGCGACGAGCGCCCGCGCCTCGTCGAGCAGCGGCACGTCCTGGTCGCTCCACCGGAGCTCGGACAGCCGTCGCGGCCGGTCGCGGAGCAGAAGCTTCTTCTCGTCGTCGTCCAGCACGTCCACGGACGCGGCCTCGAGCGCCGCCGGCGAGGTGAGGAGCCGCGCCACGAGCTTCTCGGGCTGCGGCACCGGCAGGACGCGGTCGAGCCAACGCGTGAGGAAGCCGCCGCGGCGCAGCGCGCCCTCGAGCTCGTCGAAGCTCCGCAGGGCGCGCGGGCCGAGCAGCTCGCCGTACCGCTCGTAGAAGCGGCGGAGCACCGCCATCCGGAACCGCTCGCGCGCGAGGCCGATCGGGTCGCCGGCCTCGAGCGCGTGCTCGAGCAGCTCCGCGACGTCCCGCTCGCGCACCCGGACGTAGATGCCGTCGATCCGCGCGTAGAGCTCCTCCGGCGCAGGCACTACGGCGATCTCGACCGCGCGGGCGACGACCTCGCGCAGCCGTGGGTCGCCCTTCAGCCGCGCGACGTCCGGCTCCTCCTCGCGCAGAACCTCGATCCCGTCGACGAGCTCGGTGACGGCCCGCTGCTCGACCGCCGCCTCGCCGAGCGTCGGGAGAACGTGCGACACGTAGTCCATGAAGGTGGGATTCGGTCCGACCACGAGCACGCGCCGCAGGCGCTCGCGATGCGTGTAGAGGAGCCACGAGGCGCGATGCAGTCCGACGGCCGTCTTGCCGGTGCCGGGCCCGCCCTGCACGACGAGCGCGCCCTCCGGCTCGGCGGTGATCAGGCGGTACTGGTCCGACTGGATCGTCGCGACGATGTCGCGCATCCGCACGTCGCGCCGGCGCTCGAGCTCCTCGAGCAGGAAGTCCGAGACGCTCGCGCCCTCGACCGCGCTGCCGTCGAGCGCCTCGTCGGAGATGTCGAGCAGTCGCCGTCCCTCGGCGCGGAAGCGGCGGCGCTGCTGGACGCCGTGCGGATCCTGCGGCGTCGCGGTGTAGAACGGCCGCGCGGCGGGCGCCTGCCAGTTGACGACGAGCGACTCGTGCTCGTCGTCGTGCACCCAGCGGCGGCCGACGTAGAGCGGCCGCGGCGTACCGTCGAGCGTCAGTCGCCCGAAGACGAGGCCGCGCTCGGCGTCCTCGAAGGTCTGCATGCGGCGCTTCGCCCACGCCTCCATGTTCAGCGCGGCCCACTCGGTCGCCATCGCCTCCTGCGTGCGCGCAACCGTCGACCGCATGCGGTCGAGCTGGTCGTAGGCGCGGTCGACGTAGGCCTGCTCGGCTTGCAGCTCCGGGTGCGTCACGAGCCGCTGAGCCTAGCTTGGAACACGGCCAGGTCGACCCGGACGCGGGAAGCCTCGGCCTCGAACCCCGCATCCCGGAGCCACGCGAGCTGGTCCTCGACGCTGTCCGGCCTGTCCATCTCCCAGTCGACGAAGATCGGCCCCTCCTCGCCTGCCCGCGGGACCACGAGGTCGCCGAGGACGAAGCGGCCGCCCGGCTCGAGTTCGCCGGCAACGCGCGAGAACAGGCCCCGTTTGCCCGAGCCGTCGAGGTGGTGCACCGCGAGCGCGGAGACGACGAGGTCGAACGGGCCCGCCGGAAGCTCGTCCTCGAGGCGCTGCAACCGCAGGTCGGCGTCCGGCAGCCGCTCCCGCGCACGCTCGAGCATGGCCTCGCTCGAGTCGATGCCGACCCAGCGGGCCCCGGGATGCGCGGCCCGCACCCGCAGCGCCGTCTCGCCCGTGCCGGTGCCGAGCTCGAGCACGCGCGTGGCCGGGCCGATCGCAGCCGCCGCCACCGCCTCCTGCAGCTCCTCGTAGCCCGGGATCTCGGCGGCCATCGTGGTGAGATACGTGTCCGGATCCCACTCCCACCCGCTCATCGGCGCATCGTAGGATCGAGCGGTGAAGCTGGGTCTCAGCCTCGGCTACGCGCCGCCCGGGACGAACCCGGCCGACCTGTTTCCGCTCGTGGAGGAGGCCGAGCGGCTCGGCTTCGACTCGGTCTGGGTCGCCGAGGCCTGGGGAACCGACGCGGTCAGCGTCCTGGGCTGGCTCGCGGCCCGGACGGAGCGGATCAAGCTCGGCTCGGCGATCATGCAGATCCCCGGCCGCACGCCGGCCAACACTGCGATGACGGCCGCGACGCTCGACCTCCTCTCGCGCGGCCGCTTCCTGCTCGGACTGGGCACGTCGGGACCGCAGGTCGTCGAGGGCTGGCACGGCCGGCCGTGGGGGAAGCCGCTCGGGAGGACGCGCGAGTACGTCGAGATCGTGCGCGGCGCGTTGCGGCGCGAGGTCGTCGCACACGAGGGCGAGCATTACCGGATCCCGTACGACGGCCCCCACGCAACCGGCCTCGGCAAGCCGCTGAAGCTCATGCTGCGCCCGCTGCGGGCCGAGATCCCGATCTATCTCGCCGCGCTCGGGCCGAAGAACGTCGCGCTCGCGGCGGAGATCGCCGACGGCTGGCTGCCGATCTTCGTCGCGCCGGAGCGCTTCGCCGACACGTTCGGGCCGAGCCTCGGCGGAGCGCCGCCGGACTTCGAGATCGCAGCCACGGCAAGCGTCCTCGTCGGGGACGACGTGCCGGCGCTCCTCGACGCGCTGCGGCTGCACGTCGCGCTCTACGTCGGCGGCATGGGCGCGAAGGGGCGGAACTTCTACAACTCGCTCGTCCGCCGCTACGGCTGGGAGAAGGAGGCCGAGCGTATCCAGGAGCTCTACCTCGACGGCAGGCAGCGGGAGGCGATCGCCGCGGTGCCGGACGAGCTCGTCGACGCCGTCTCGCTCGTCGGGCCGAAGGAGCGGATCGCGGAGCGCCTGGACGCCTGGCGGGAGACGCCCGTCACGACCCTCGTGCTCGGCACGACCCAGCCCGAGGCGCTGCAGACACTCGCCGAGCTCGTCCTCTAGGCTGCGGCGGCGATGGCTCCTCCTGTGATCGTGCTCGGCGTCGGCCGCTCCGGCACGACGCTCCTGCGCGTCATGCTCGACCGGAGCAGCGAGATCGCGATCCCCTACGAGTCGTTCTTCGTCACGCCGCTCGCGCACCGGCACGGCCGCCGACCGGATCTCGACGCCTTCGTCGACGACCTGGGGCGGTTCTACCAGCTGTACGAGTGGGGGATCGCGCCGGAGGAGGTCCGCCCGAGGCTGCGCGAGGGGATGACGACCGGGGAGGCGATCGCCGCCGTCTTCGAGGTCTATGCCGAGCACGAGGGGAAGCCGCGGTGGGGCGACAAGACCCCGCTGTACATGCAGCACCTGCCGCTGCTCGAGCGCCTCTTTCCCGACGCGATCTGGGTCCATCTCGTCCGCGACGGCCGCGACGCCGCGCTCTCGTTCCTCGGGCTGCCGGAGGGCTTCTCGGGCAGGACGTGGGCGCAGCCGCGCACCCCGGCCCAGTTCGCGGCGCGCTGGCGCACGGAGATCCTGTCCGCTCGGCGGCTCGGCGCGCACGTGGGCGGCCGCTACCTGGAGCTCCGCTACGAGGATCTCGTCACCGACCCCGAGCGCGAGCTGCGTCGGGTCTGCGAGCACGCGTCGCTGCGGTGGGAGCCGGCGATGCTCGACCACACCGGCGTGAGCAAGGTCGCGGAGATGCCGGAGCACCGCAACATCGCCCTGCCCCCGACCCCAGGGCTCCGCGACTGGCGCAGCCAGATGAAGCCCGAGGACGCGCTCGCGTTCGAGCACGTCGCCGGCGACGTGCTGCGGAGCTGCCGCTACGAGCTCGTCGAGCCGGGCGCGCGGTATCCCACGGCGCATGGCCGTCGCGAGCTCGTCCGCTTCGCGGCGCTCGCCCGGAGCTGGAACCTGACGGCGGCCGCGTACCAGCGCTCGCCCCTCTGGCGCCGCTCGCATCCCGTCCTGGGCTGATGACCGCCGTCGAGGCGGCTAAAGAAGCCGGCCGGCTCGCTCGTCCTACCTCTGTGAGCGCGGTTGACACGAGAACGATCGCAACGCTCTACGAGCGGAGGTTCCACGCCTTCGTCGGAGGCGCCTACGCCGTGCTGGGCGAGCCGGAGGCCGCCCGCGACGCGGTGCAGGAGGCGTTCGCGCGAGCGCTCCGCGACCGGCGCCGCTTCCGCGGCGAGGGCTCGCTCGAGGCCTGGCTGTGGCGGATCGTCGTCAACGTGGCCCGCGACGCGGCGCGCCGCTCCCGCTTCGCCGGCCTTTCGGCCGACGAACTCGCGGAGCTTGCGACGCTCGGGTCGGACGTCGCGGAGGCGCCGGATCTCCGCCGGGAGCTCCGGGAGCTGCCCGAGCGGCAGCGGCTCGCGGTGTTCCTCCACTACTACGCGGACCTGCCCTACGACGAGGTCGCGCACCTGCTCGAGGTCGCGCCCGGCACGGTCGCCGCGTCGCTCAACGCCGCGCGAAGGACGCTGCGGCACCGAATCGAGGAGGCATACGAATGACCGAGATCGTCGAGCGGCTCGCTCTGCTCGAGCCCGACTGGACGGATGTCGAGCGACGCAGCCTGCGCCTGCGCAAGCAGAGCGTTGTGCGGCGCGCCGTGCTCACCGCCGGCGTGGTCGCGACGACCGCCGTGCTCGCTGCGGGCGCATACGCCGCGGCGAGCGACTGGCTCGTCGGAGGTCCCGCACCGCCGAGCGTCCGCGCCGACCTCGGCACCTACACGCCGCAACTCGGCTTCCACCCGGATCCGGGCAACGCCGTCCTGGTCGTCCAGGAAGGCGACGATCAGCTCTACGCGACCACCGATCGCGAGGGCACCTACTGCCTCGTGGCGAGCACGCCGTGGAAACGGCCACAGACCAGTCCCGACGGAGGGCTGTGCATCCTCGAACAGACGGCGGACAAGCCGATCGTGGCCGGCCTCGTCGCCGCGTCGGCGAACGAGCAGGTGCTTGCCGGCCGGGTCTCCGTCGAGGGAGCCGTATCCGTCCGTTTCCCGCTCCCGGACGGCTTGCTGCGCACGGTCCCGCTCGGAACGAGCGGCTTCTTCCTCACGAGCATCGAGGGCAACCCGTGCGAGATCAAGAACTGGTCGCCCCAGATCGAGGCCCTGTCCGAAGATGGCACTCCCGTCGCCGCGAGCACCATCTCGCTGGAGCAGGAGGTTCAGCACAACAACGGCAGCAGGGGCGTCGTCTTGGGGTGCTGGTTGGCCGGACCGCACTCCTAAAGGAAGCGAGACGTCCTAGCCTCTTCTCCGTAGTGGAAGAGACCGCCGCGGCGATCGAGGAGCTCTACCGGGAGCGCTACATCCGCTTCAGGAACGGCGTCGCGCCGGTGACCGGTAGCTACGAGACCGCGCACGACGCCGTGCAGGAGGGCTTCGCGCGCTCCCTGCGGGCGAGCCGGCAGTACTCGGGCCGCGGATCGCTCGAGGGCTGGGTCTGGCGGATCGTGCTCCGCACCGCACTCGAGCAGCGGCGACCGGGTGAGGAAGTCGCGCTCGACGACTTGGAGCCGGCGTTCGTCGAGCCCGAGCGGGACTTCGCGCTCACCGCGGCGGTCCAGGCGCTGCCGCCGCAACGACGGCTCGTCGTCTTCCTGCGCTACTTCGCCGACTTGCCGTACCGGACGATCGCAGAGGCGCTCGCGATCGACGAGGGCACCGTCGCGGCAACCCTCGCACAGGCCAGGCAGGCGCTCGCCGAGACCTTGGACCAAGAAGGAGTCCGACCATGACAGAGACGATCGACCAGCTGATCCAGGCGAGGTTCGACGCGGTGGCCAACCCTCTCGACGACGCCGACTGGACCGACGTCCTCACGCGCGCGCGGACCGCGACACGGCCACGGCGGGCAGCGATCCGGATCGCCCTCGTCGGCGCGGTCGCCGCCCTCGCGGCGACCATCACTGCAGTCGCCTTCGGCTGGCCGGGGCAGGTGGTCGACTTCTTCAATGCGCCGCCGGCGCCGGAGAGCGTCAAGGCCTTCTTCGGCGCCCACGACGCGGCGCTCCCGAGCGGTGTGGACCCAATGGCCACTGTCGGCCGGCCACGCAAGATCACGACCGCGACCTTCGACGCGGACCACCTCCCGCCCAAGCACGCGACGCTGCACACGCTCTACGTCGCACCGAGGAAGGGCGGCGGCTTCTGTTATCTGTGGACGGGCTACGGCGGCGGCTGCGCCGACCCCGAGGATCCGGCGCGGGCACGAACGAACCCGGCCGCGCGCTCGGTCGGCCTCAGCGATCTGGAGAACGACTACGTGGGCTTCGTCGACGGCTGGATGCGCGGCGACGCGAAGACGCTCGAGGTTCACTTCGCCCGCGGTGCGACTGCCACGATTCCCGTCACCTGGGTTTCCGCTCCGATCGACGCCGGCTTCTTCGCCTACGTCGTTCCGCCCTCGCACCTGACGCGAACGGACCCGCTCACGTCCGTGGCGGCCCTCGACGCGAGCGGCAAGGTCGTGAGGTGGGGCAGGCAGCCCTTCGAGCTGACGAAGCCGCTCGACGAGGACGTCATGCAAACCCTGCCGGATGGCAGGAAGATCGCGTTGCCGCGGCGTGCACAGGCGGCCCGCGCGCACGAGCTCTTCAGCTTCCCGGCCGCGCACCACTCCCGCGCCTATCTCTGGGCCATGCCGCGCACCGGCGGCGGCGTCTGCTTCCTCTACGGGACCGGAGCCGGCGGCGGGTTCGGCTGCCCGTCGCGCTACTGGCTCGCACACATCCCGGCGATCGACGGCACCGCGCTCAACGGCGTGTACTTCGCCCAGGTGAAGCCGGAAATCGCGACGGTCGAGCTCGCCTTTCGGAACGGGAGCAGCGAGCGGATCATGCCGATCGACGGATTCGTGCTCCACGCAATCCCGTCCACGCCGGTATCGGTCGTCGGGCTTTCCCCGAGCGGGCAGCCGATCTTCAGGCAGCATCTCGCGGAGCACTGAACAAACCACCGTGCTTGTGGATCAATAGAGGTAGGTGAGGAGTCGCGACGATCGTCTGCGCGAAATCGAGAGCATCTACCGAGCTCGCTTTCACCACTTCGTGAGGGTCGCCCGCGCGATCGCCGGCGACGACGAGCGGGCGGTAGAGGCTGTGCAGGACGCGTTCGTGAGCGCGGTGCGCGCGCGGGCCGACTTCCGCGGAGACGGCCCGCTCGAGGCCTGGCTCTGGCGATCCGTCGTCAATGCAGCTCGAAAGACCGCACGCAGGCCGCGGGCCGAGCCGCTCGACCCGGCGGAACCGGTTGATCCATCGCCAGTCGCCGTCGAGCTTGCGCCGTTGATCGCGCGGCTCCCGGAGCGGCAGCGGCTGATCGTCTTCCTTCGCTACTACGCCGACCTCGACTACCGGACGATCGCCCAGGCGCTCGACGTCGAGGTCGGGACGGTGTCGTCGTCGTTGTCGGCGGCCCATGCGGCCATTCGCAAATCGATGAGAGAGGTCTGGACCGATGCTTGACGTAGAGCCCGTGATCCTGGAAGAGCTCGATCGCCTCGCCCCCGCAAGTGTCCGCGAGCGTGCGTGGGAGGAGGTCCTGCGGCGGGCGCAACCCCCCCGCCGGCGTTCAGCTCGGCGGCGAGCCGCCCTCTACGCGCTCGCGGCCGCGATCATCGCGTACCTCGCCGCGCCGGCGTTCGGGCTGGGCACGCCGTTCGCCGACTTCTTCTCCTCGAAGCACGCGCCCAAGCAGGCGGTCGAGGACTTCCGGATGCAAAACGTTGTCGGGGCGCACGGGTTCGGCGTCGACCCGAAGATCCTGGCCGGCGAGGCGCGCCGGATCACCGTCTACCGCCTGCGCGACGGGAGACCGTTCCCCTTGGACGTGGCGCCGCGCCGCGGCGGCGGCTTCTGCTTCGACTTCGGCCTCGGCGGAAGTTGCGCTCCCCGGCGCGGCGCCCGGCACCCCCGGGTACCGGACCGGCACGGCGATCGCAACGCGGGCGCGATCGCGATGGTCACCATCGGCTACCACCGCTCGTCGGTGTTCGCCGGCTACGTCTACGACAAGCGCATCGCGAAGCTCGTGATCGACTTCAAGGACCAGCGTCCGGTCGACGTCCCGCTCCTCTGGGTCAGCCGGCCGATCGATGCGGGCTTCTTCGCGTACGACCTCACCGAGTTCCAACGAACGCATCACAACGTCGCTGCCGTCGTCGCGGTCGACGCGCACGGAAGGAGATCGCGCGCATCGCGTCGGTCTTCGCACCGAGGCCCGCCTCGGCGAACTGGCGCAACGTGGCCGAGCTCTCGAAGAGGCACGTGATCCTGCGCAGCGGAGGGGCGACGATCGCGATCGCTCCGTCGCGCACCGGCGGCAACTGCTTCTGGCTCCGCTCGGCCGGCGGGATCGACGAGTCGGGCTGCCCTCCGCCGCGCGACCTGACGCGGCCGATGCTCGGAGGGCTCGGCGGAACGATCTTCTCGGCGCAGGTGCAGCCCGCGGTCG
>DATEHY010000015.1:0-7739 GCA_035279325.1 Gaiellaceae bacterium | reverse complement strand
GCACCGCGACGCTCGTCGGCGGCGCCGCGCTCGTGATCGCGGGAGCAGCCTTCATCCCCGCGGTCGGCTATCTCGAGGCCGTGGCGCTGCCGGCGCTGGCGACGCGGCTCCGGCGGACGCGTCCGGAGCGCTACGCCGGTTTGCGAACGCTCGCACGGGACGAGTAGCCCCACGTGACAAAGAAGCTCGTCCTGATCGTGATCGACGGGATGACCCCCGCGGCGTTCGAGCGGGCGATCGAAGGCGGCCGCGCACCCGCCCTGGCGTTTCTCGCCGGGCACGGCGACTACCGGCTCGCGACCTCGGTCTTCCCGTCCCTCACGCCGGTGTGCATCTCCTCGATCGCGACGGGGTCCGGCCCAGGCGTCCACCACATTCCGTCGCTCGTCTGGTGCAACCGGCAGGAGGGCCGGATCGTCGAGTACGGCTCCTCGTTCCCCGCGATCCGGGCCGCCGGGCTGTCGCAGTCGCTGGTCGACACGATCTACGACATGAACGCACGGCATCTCTCGCGCGACGCCGTGACCGTCTACGAGGCGCTCGACGACGCGGGCATCGCCGCGGCCGCGGTCAACATCACCTGCTATCGCGGGCCGCGCCGATACCTGCCCACGGTGCCGGGCCTGACGCGCCCGGCGTACGGGCCGCGCCGCTTCTTCTACTACGGGCTCTTCGAGTCGGACCGGACGGGAGCGCCGTTCGCGGTCCGCAACCGCCGCGCCGGCTCCGTCGACGCGTACGCGGCCGCGGTGGGGCGGTGGCTCGTCACGCGCGACGGCTTCGACTTCTTCGCCTACTACCTCTCCGGCTACGACTTCGCCTCGCACGCGTCCGGGCCGGACGGGGAGGAGGCCGGGCGGGCGCTCGAGCAGGCCGACGCGGCGGTCGGCGCCCTCTTCGCAGCGGCCGGCGGGCCCGACGAGTTCCTCGACCGGTACGCCGTCGTCCTCCTCTCCGATCACGGACAGACTCCCGTCGCCCGCGCGGCGCGGTTGGAGGAGCCGTTCGCCGACCTCGCGCACGAGGTCGTGGTCGCCGCGTCGAACCGCGCGGGGCAGATCTACATTCGCCCCGGCGCGAGCGTCGACCCCGCAGCCCTCGCGCAGCGGCTGGACGGCTTCCCCGCCGTCGACGTCACGCTCCGTCGCGACGGCGAGGACGTGATCGCCCGCCGCGACGGCGCCGACGCTCCCGTCGAGAAGCTCGACCACCCGGACGCGGCGTGGCGCGCGCGCTCGGCGCTCGCCAATCCGAACGCGGGGGAACTGCTCGTCTCGGCGGCCGAGGGCTGGGAGCTCGCCGACCTCGGAGGGCGCCACCATGCCGGAGGCGGCAGCCACGGCTCGCTCGTCGCGGGCGACTCGTTCGTCCCCGTCGTGACGGTCGGAGTCGAGGCAGAGGTGCGCAGGATCACCGACGTCGCGCCGGCCGTGCTCGCTCACTTCGGCGTCGAGACGCCGGCTTCGATGGAGGCGCTCGCGAGTGTCGGCTGACGAACGCGGACGGATGGTCGAGTGGCAGCTCCGCCGCCGCGGCATCGCCGACGAGCGCGTGCTCGAGGCGATGGGAGGCGTGCCGCGCGAGCGCTTCGTCCCCGCGGAGTCGAGAGAGTCCGCCTACGCCGACGCCGCGCTGTCGATCGGCGGCGGGCAAACGATCTCGCAGCCCTACATGGTCGCGCTCATCTGCGAGCAGCTCGCCCTGCAGGGAGCCGAGCGCGTGCTCGACGTCGGCACGGGCTCCGGCTACCAGGCCGCGGTGCTGGCCGAGCTCGCCGGCGAGGTTCACACGATCGAGCGGATCCCGGAGCTCGCCGAGAGCGCCCGCGCTAGCCTTGTCGCGGCGGGCTACGGGGACCGCGTCCACCTCCATCTCGGCGACGGCACGCGGGGGGTCCCCGACTGCGCGCCGTTCGCCGCGATCGCCGTCGCGGCTGCCGCGCTCGAGGCGCCGCAGGCCCTCTACGAGCAGCTCGAGCCGCGCGGCCGCCTCGTCGTTCCCGTCGGCGGCTCGGACGGGCAATGGCTCGAGGTCGTCGTGCGGACGCCCGAAGGGCCCGCCGTGCTCCGCACCGTGCCTTGCCGCTTCGTCCCCCTGGTGGCCGGCCGGTAGCGGCGTTTTCCGCGCCGGCCGACGGGTCAGAAACGATGGAGCGAATGGGGACGAGGTCCGCCACCGAGCTGCTCCAACTCCCGGTTCGGCTCAACGGAATCCGCCTCGGCCAGCCCGTCGACCTGCTCCTCGATGCGCGGGAATGGCGCGCGCTCGGCTTCGTCGTGCTCTGCGGCGACGACACGTGCCGCTTTCTCGTCTTCGCCGCGGGAGACCTCGGCGAGCAGGCGATCGACGTGCCGTCGGCGTTCCTGCTGCTCGAGGACCTGGACTTCTACCGTGACCGGTCCCGCTCGCTGCGAGGGCTCTTCGGCCGTGACGTCGTGAACGGCGCGCCGGGGCTCGGCGAGCTTCGCGACGTCCTGCTGCGCGCCGACGGTAGCGTCGAGGCGCTCGTCGTGGAAGGGGACGACGGCGCCCGCGAGCTCAGCCCGGCCGGCGCGGTCGTCCTAACCGAGCATGTTCACACGACCTGAGCCCGCAGAGGCGCTACGCTCGCGGACGATCGTGAACCGACCGGCCGCCACTCTCGAGCCCCAGCGGCCGCGGATGCTCGCGTCGCTGCTCTCGGTCCGCAACTGGCAGCAGCTCGGCAAGTTCTGCGCGGTCGGAGCGCTGGGCTACGCGATCAACCTCGCGGTGTACGACGGCCTGCTCCACGAGCACGCCCACTATCTCGTCGCCGCGACCGGCTCCTTCCTCGTCGCGGTCACGAGCAACTACACGTGGAACCGGATCTGGACGTTTCGAGAGGATCGTGGTCACGTCGGCATCCAGGGCATGCGCTTCTTCCTCGTGTCGCTCGCCGCTCTCGGGGCGAACCTCGTCGTGCTCCACCTGCTGATCGCGTACGGCGGGCTCGGCAAGCTCGCCGCGCAGGCCGTCGCGATCGTCGTCGTGATGCCGCTCAACTTCGTCGGGAACAAGCTCTGGTCGTTCCGTCGTGCGAAGTCGTAAGTAGCCTGACCCGCGTGAGGGGTCTCCTCGCCGTCGCCCTCGCTGCCCTCGCGGCCGCCCTCTTCTCTCCGGCGGCGTTCGCCTCGACGCGCCCGGCCCCGACCCGCCCCACCTACGACGGGAAGGGACACCTCGTTCAGACGCCGCTCGTCCCGGCCGGCCCGAAGCGGTTCCTCACCCAGCAGAAGGCGCTGCAGTCCTTCGAGAGCTACCCCAAGGTCGCGGACTGGCTCTCGCGCTACCCCCGCAAGGGCCGCAGCCACGAGGTCACGTACGACGCGAAGTCCGGCGAGTGGACGGTCAAGATCTGGTGGGGCGCGGCCGGCGAGATCGCGCAGGGGACCGTCGTCGACGCGACCGACGCGGTGAGCGAGGCGTGGACGGGGCCGCAGGTGGCGTGGGGGATGGCGCGCGGCTCGCCCGGCGCATTCGGCGGAACCGCGATCAACAACCCGTGGATCTGGGGCGCGCTCTGCGCGGTCTTCCTGCTCGGTCTCGGGGACTGGCGGCGCCCGTTCTCGCTCCGGAACCTCGACCTGCTCTTCCTGCTCTCGCCGACGGCGTCGCTCTGGTACTTCAACCACGGCGACGTCTTCACTGCGGTGCCGCTCTTCTATCCCCTGCTGATCTGGGTGGTGCTGCGCGGGACGTGGATCGGCGTCCGTAACCGGGGGACGCCCGGCGCGCCGCGCTGGCCGGTCTGGGTGCTGCTCGCCGCGACGATCTTCCTCGTCGGCTTCCGGGTCGGGCTCAACGTCGAGCGCTCGAACGTGATCGACGTCGGCTACTCGGGCGTGATCGGAGCAGACCGGATCGTCAGGGGCCAGGCTCCGTGGGGAAACTTCCCGGTCGAGACGCTGCCGAACGGGAAGTCGCTGAGGCCCTGCGGCCCGGCGGACGCCTCGGGCGAGATCCGCGAGCGGATCCAGACGAACGGGCGCTGCGAGAGCGCGAATCCCGAAGGCGACACGTACGGGCCGGCTGCGTACGAGGCGTACATCCCCGGCCGTCTCGCCCTCGGGTGGACCGGGAAGTGGGACGACCTGCCCGCCGCGCATTTCACGTCGATCGCGTTCGACCTGCTCACGCTGCTCGGCCTCTTCCTCGTCGGGCTGCGCTTCGGCGGCCAGCGGCTCGGCGCGGTGCTCGCGTTCGCGTGGGCGGCCTATCCGTTCACCCAGTACGTCTCGAACTCGAACACGAACGACGCGATCATGCCGTGCTTCCTCGTGTGGGGGTTCTGGCTCGTCTCGCGACCGGCGGCCCGCGGCTTTTTCGCGGCGCTCTCCGGCTGGACGAAGTTCGCGTCGCTGCTCGTCGCGCCGCTCTGGTTGACGTATCCGGGGCGCAGGCCGAGCCGAGGCTTCGCCTGGGGGTTCGCGGCGGCGACTCTCGTGACCTTCTCGATCCTGCTGCTCGCGCCCGATCCCTTCCACGAGGCGCACGTCTTCTGGAAACGAACGGTCGATTTCCAGATCGGGCGCGCGGCGCCGTGGTCGCTCTGGGACTGGGGCCAGTACCACGCGCGCGGCCTGCCGGACCTCCATCTCGGGCAGCGTGTGCTGCAGGTCTTGCTCGTGCTCGGCGCCGTCGTGGTTGCGTTCTTCCCGCGCCGCAAGTCGCCGCTGCAGCTCGCCGCGTTCACCGGCGTGCTCCTCGCCGGCTTCGAGCTCGTCGTGACGTACTGGCTCTACACCTACATCCCGTGGTTCTATCCGTTCGCCGCGCTCGCCCTGCTGGCCCCCGCGCTGCCGCTCCGCAAGCTCGTCAGCGTGTCAGGCGGCCACGCGGACGAGCTCGATCGACTCGGCCCGCCCCCCCTCGGTGCACGTGACGAGGGCGCCCTCCAGCCGCACGTCGCCGTCCGCCGGCTCGAACCGGATGGGTAGCGGCGTTCGCATCCGGGCGATCGCGAGCTCGGAGCGGACCCCGATCACGGAGTCGTGCGGACCCGTCATCCCCGCGTCGGTGAGGGCCGCGGTGCCGCCGGGGAGGACTCGTGCGTCGTTCGTCTGCACATGCGTGTGCGTGCCGATCACCGCGGTGACCCGGCCGTCGAGCCACGTCGCCAGCGCGATCTTCTCGCTCGTGGCCTCGGCGTGGAAGTCGACGATCACGACCGGTGCCGCGGCACGCGCCTCCTCGACGAGTCCGTCCACCATCTCCCACGGCGAGACGGGCGTCGGCAGGAAGAGGTGGCCGAGCAGGTTGAGGACGGCGACGGCGATACCGTTTCGGGCCTCGACCACGGCCAGGCCGTTGCCGGGAGCCTCCGTGCCGGAGTTCGCCGGCCGGATCACGCGCTCGCTGCCGGCGAGATAGGCGGCGATGCCGCCGCGCCGGTACGTGTGATTGCCGAGGGTGACCACGTCGGCCCCGGCGGCGAGCAGCTTGTCGGCGAGCTTCCCCGTGATCCCGGCGCCGTCGGCCGCGTTCTCTCCGTTGACGATCGAGAGGTCGGCGTCGTACCGCTCGCGGAGGGCCCGCAGATGCTCCTCGACGGCACGGCGGCCGGGGACGCCGAAGACGTCCGCGAGCAGGAGGATCTTCACCCTCTAGCCGGTGGCGATCGCGGGCGCCGAGCGGACCTCGACGGTCACGTGGTTCCCGGCGTCGTTCGTGTACCGCGCGAGAGCCTGCTTCTCGACGGCCGCGAGATCGGCGACCCGGCCGAGCTTCGTCGCGCCGGCCACGACCGGCGTGCCGACCTTGAGCGCCGGGTCGGAGACGAGCTGCGTGAGGGCGACGACGACGGAGGGAGCGGTCTGCGGCTGGATGTCGATCTCGGAGCCGTAGGTCTTCCCTTCCACGACGAACGGCCGGATCGCCACCACCGTGCCGTCGACCGGCGAGTAGACGTCGCTGCCGATCGGCGCGCCGACGTCCAGCGCGGAGGTGGTGCCGCCGCCGAGCGAGTACCACTTTGGCGAGCCGCCTCCGCCGCCGAAGACGCCGTGCACGATCCGCTGCACGAGGCCCTCGTTCGCCTGATGCCCGATCGGCGAGAGCGCGAGCGCCCCGTCGGCCGAGTGGTAGCCGATCGCCGTCACGCGGTGCTGCGAGATCGGGAGCTGCAGGTGGAGGGATCCACGGACGGCCACGATCTCGGTGGCCGGCCGCGTCTGCGCCACGGTCGCCTGGCTCTGGTGCGGGATGACCGCGGACGTCGGCGTCGTCGACGGACCGAACGCGGTGAGGCCGAGGGCGACGAGGAAGACCGCGGAAAGAACGACCAGCAGCGCGACCCTGCGCGCCCGGCGCGCGGCGCGCGCGCGTTGGCGTTCGACCCGCCGCTTTGGAGATCGCAACGGAGACAGGTTCCTGTCTAGACGTCCCACCGAGCGATTAGGCGAAAGTCTCGAACCTGTCCCCGTTACCGCTCTAGAGCGTGAGGACGGCATGTCGCGCGGCACCTTATCGAACGAGAGCGGTTCGTCCCAAACCTCGAGCGCGAGATTTCCCTGGATCCGTGCGATCCGGGTGTTACCGTCGCTCGCATGCCGCCGCCTGCGCCGGTGACCATCCAGATCCCGCGGTGGGCGCAGCTCGTGCTGCTGCCGCTGCTGTTGCTGCTCGCCTGGACGGTGGCCGGTGCGGTGCGTCACGTCCTGTTTCTCTTCCTCGTGGCGCTGCTCATCGCGCTGCTGCTCAACCCTCTCGTCCGCGGGCTCGGACGGGCCTGGCTCCCACGCGGTCCGGCGGTAGCGCTCGTCTATCTCGCCTTTGCAGCAGTCGTCGCACTGGCGATCCTCGGTCTCGCCACGGTGGTCGTGCAGCAGACGCGCACTGCCGCCCACCGAGTCGACAACTACTTTACGACGGATTCCGGACACCCACCGCGGACTGGCGCCGAGCAGGATCTCGCGCGCTTCCAGAGCTGGCTCGACCACAACCACTTGAGCAGCGTCCACGTCCAGCACCAGGGCCAGAAGTTCCTCAACCAGGTCGGGACGAAGGACGTCCAGAAGTACACGTCCAAGGCCCTGCGCTGGGCCGAGGGCGCCAGCCTCACGGTCGTCACGCTCCTCTTCGACGCGCTGCTCGTCGTCGTCGTCTCGATCTACATGCTGCTCGACATGCAACGGCTCACCGACGCCGTCGACCGCCGCTTTCCACCGCACGGAGGGGACGGGCTGATCGTCCGGATGGAGCGGGCCGTGGCGAGCTACGTCAAGGGCCAGTTCCTGCTCTCGCTGATCATCGGCCTCAGCGTCGGCGTCGGGCTCTGGATCCTCGGGATGGTGGGTCTCATGCCGCACGGCGGGAAATACGCGGCCGCCTTCGGCGCGTGGGCCGGAGTCACGGAGCTGATCCCGTACATCGGGCCGTGGCTCGGCGCCGTCCCGCCCGTGCTGTACGCCCTCGTCCAGCATCCGCTCTCGGCGCTCTGGGTCGCGCTCCTCTTCCTCGGGATCCAGCAGCTCGAGGGCCATCTCGTCGTCCCGAAGGTCATGGGACGCACGCTCCGCCTCCATCCGCTGCTCGTGATCTTCGGCCTGCTCGCCGGCGGGGAGATCTACGGCTTCCCGGGGATCCTCGTCTCGCTGCCGCTGCTCGCGGCCGGGCGCGCCGTTTGGGAGTTCTTCTCGGAGCGGGTCGAGCTGGAGAAGTGGGCGGGCGTGGAGCCGCTCGCCGAGATCGGCGTCGGGCCGGCGCCGCCGAGCGAGCCG
>DATEHY010000014.1:0-4022 GCA_035279325.1 Gaiellaceae bacterium | reverse complement strand
GCGGTTGTGCTCCGAGATCTCGAACTCGTTGCCGAGCGTGATCGCGTCGAACGGGCACGCGAGCTCGCAGTAGCCGCAGAAGATGCAGCGGCTGAGGTTGATCTCGTAGATCCGCGCGTAGCGCTCGCCGGCCGAGACGCGATTGTCGGGCGTGTTCTCGGCGGCGACGACGCGGATGCAGTCGGCCGGGCAGGCGGCCGCGCAGAGCGAGCAGCCGACGCACTTCTCGAGCCCGTTCTCGTGCCGCCAGAGGCGGTGGCGGCCGCGGAAGCGCGGGTAGACGGGCCGCTTGTACTCCGGATACTGCTGCGTGATCGGTTTCTTGAAGATCTGCTTGAAGGTGACCCCGAAGCCCTTCAGCGACTCGACCGGCTGCGGGCTCACGTCAGCCTCCGAACCCCACGACGAGCGCGGCCGTGACGACGGCGTTGACCGTCGCGACCGGCAGCAGGATCTTCCAGCCGAAGCGCATCAGCTGGTCGTAGCGCAGGCGCGGCAGCGTCGTCCGCAGCCAGATGAAGACGAAGAGCACGGCCATCGTCTTGAGCAGGAACCAGATCGGCCCGATGTGCCACGGCCCGTGCCAGCCGGCGAAGAACAGCGTCGTCATCAGGCCGGAGAGCGTGATCATGTTGATGTACTCGGCCATCTGGAACAGGCCCCAGCGCATGCCGGAGTACTCGGTGTGGTAGCCCGCGACGAGCTCCTGCTCGGCCTCGGGCAGGTCGAACGGCGCGCGGCTCGTCTCGGCGATCCCGGAGAAGAAGAAGACGACGAGCCCGATGAACTCCGGCGCGGCGTACGGCAGGAACGATCCCTGACGGGCGACGATCTCCGGCAGGTTCAGCGAGCGGCCGAGGATGACGACGCCGAGCACGCTGAGCGCGAGCGAGACCTCGTACGAGACGAGCTGCGCGCAGGTGCGCATCGAGCCGAGGATCGAGTACTTGGACTCGGACGCCCAGCCGCCGACGATGAAGCCGTAGATCCCGACCGAGCCGAGCGCGAAGATCGCGATCAGCCCGATCGAGACGTTCGCGATCTCGCCGTTGATCCGCCAGCCGTGCACCGTCCAGCCCGGCCCCCAGGGGATGAACGCGAAGGCCGCGATCGCCGTGAAGGCCGAGACGATCGGCGCGAGGATGTAGGGCAGCTCGATCGCCGACGAGGGCGAGAAGGCTTCCTTGCGGACGAGCTTGACGAGATCCGCGATCGGCTGCAGCAGGCCGTACGGGCCGGCGCGGTTCGGCCCGAAGCGGAGCTGCATCCGGCCCATGAGCTTGCGCTCGATCAGCGTCAGGTAGGCGAAGAGCCCGAGTACGACGTTGACGATGATCAGCGCCTCGATGATCGCGATCCACCACGGCTCCTGCGGCGTCATGGGCTCACCGCCTCGGCGGCTGCCTTCTCGATCTCGACGATGCCCGCGAGGCCCCCGGCGTGCTCGATCGCGACGCGCGCGACCCCCGCCCGCAGGTGCCGGTTGATGCGCGCCGGCAGCGTGATCGCGCTGCCGTTCGAGCCGACAGTGACGCGGTCGCCGGTCGAGATCTTGCGCCGGCGTGCGTCGTCGGCCGACAGCTCGAGCTCGGGCTGCGGACGCTGGAACTGGAGCTCGGCGACGCGCTCGACCGCCCCGCCGGAGAAGAGCGGCTTGTAGGCGACGAGGCGGATCTGGCCGCGTCCCGCTTTCTGCTGCTTCTCGGGCAGCGCCTGGCGCGTGACTCGCTCCTCGGCCTCGGGATAGCCGCGCAGCGGCGCCCGCTCGCCGACCTCGCCGAAGGCGAGCCCGCCGTAGACGCGCTCCGAGACCTCCGCGAAGACGGCCGCCGCGTACGGCGCCACGTCGACGCCGAAGCGCGCGGCGAGCTGCGCGATCCACTCGAGCTCGTCGGGACAGGGCGGCTCGACGGTCCGTCGCAGGCGCTGCAGGCGGCCCTCGAGGTTGACGAAGGTTCCGTCGCGCTCGAGGTAGCTCGTGCCAGGAAGCACGAGATCCGCCCAGCCGGCGGCGAGGCCGCCGAACATCGAGATCACGATCGTGGCGTCGGCCTGCTCGGCGAGCGCGCGGACGTTGTCGTCGGCGGCAGCCTCGTCCCCCGAGACGACGAGCAGGCCGATCGAGCCCGCCGCCTCGCCCTCCTCGTCGCAGCAGGCGGCCCAGGCGTCGGCGACTCCGCGCCCGTTCGGCGTCTCGGGGAGATAGAAGGCGCCGCAGCCGTCGCGACCAGCGAGGCCGAGCTTCTCCGCGAGGCTCGCGACGGTCGCGCCGCCACGGCCGCCGGGGCCCGACCAGACGAGGACGACGCGCTCGGCACCGGCGACGGCCGGATCGCTCGCGTCGGAAAGGATCCGCGCGCCGTTGCGGCGCGCCGAGCGGATCCAGAGGTCGACGACGGGCGCCCGCTCCGCGACGGGCACGTCGCCGAGCACGACCACGACGTCGGCGTCGCGGATCGCCGACAGCGGGAGCCGGTACGCGTCGAGCGCGCCCGAGATCTCCTCCGGCAGCATCGCCTGGTGCGACCCGAGGCCGACGCGCAGCAGCTTGCCGAGCGCGTACGCCTGCTCGACCGTCTCGGAGCCGGAGAGCACGGTGACGACGCGCCCATTTGCCTCGCGCAGCAGCCGCTCCGCCTCGTCGAGCGCCGTGTCCCAGGAGACGGCCTCGAGCCCGCTTCGTCGCCGCCGCCGGAGCGGCTGCGCGAGGCGGTCCTCGGCGCGCAGGTGGGTGTACGCGAAGCGGCCCTTGTCGCAGATCCAGCCCTCGTCGATCTCGGGGTGGTTGCGGGAGAGGATCCGCTTGACCTTGCCCTCGCGGACGGTCGCGTTGATGTTGCAGCCGACGGGGCAGAGGCCGCAGACGGTCGGGACGTCGACGATCTCCCACGGCCTGCCCTCGAAGCGGTACTGCGTCGGCAGCAGCGCGCCGACCGGGCAGAGCTCGGTCACGTTGCCGGTGAAGGCGCCCGTGTAGGGCAGGTCCTCGAAGGTCGTGATCACCGACAGCGCGCCGCGGTTCGCGGCGACGAGCTGGCCGTCCTCCGAGACGCTCTCGCTGAACCGCGTGCAGCGGTAGCAGAGGATGCAGCGCTCGCGGTCGAGCGAGATCGTGGGCGAGATCGGGATCGGCTTCTCGAAGGTGAGCTTCTCGAAGCTCATGCGCGTGTTCCCCGGCCCGTAGCGAAACGTGAGGTCCTGCAGCGGGCACTCGCCGCCCTTGTCGCAGACCGGGCAGTCGAGGGGGTGGTTGACGAGGATGAACTCGAGCGTCGCGTTCTGTCCGGAGGCCGCCTTGGCCGACGTGCGCGCCGTCTTCACGACCATCCCGTCCTGCGCGGTGAGCGTGCAGCCGGTCTGGAGCTTCGGCATGCCCTCGACCTCGACGAGGCACATGCGGCAGGCGCCCACGGGGGCGCCGAGGCGCGGCTCGTAGCAGAAGACGGGGATCTCGACGCCGGCCGCGAGCGCGGTCTCGACGATGCCCGTCCCCTTGGGAACGTGGACGTCGCGCTCGTCGATCGTGACCCGGACGAGCTCGGCGCTCAAACGAGAGCCTCCTCGCCGGCGGGCGTGTGCGCGTGCTGGTCGGACGGCGCGAGGATCCCCTCGAGCGAGGAGGAGTGGCCGAAGGGACAGCCGCCCTGCTCGACGTGGGCGACGAACTCGTCGCGCCACTTGTGCAGATAGCTAGCGACCGGATAGACGGCGAACTCGCCGAGCGCGCACAGCACCTTGCCGAGGATGTTGTCGCCGACCGAGTCGAGCAGCTCGAGGTCGGCGTACGTCGCGGTGCCGTTCTCGATCGACTCGAGGATCTGCACCATCCAGCGCGTCCCGACGCGGCACGGCGTGCACTTGCCGCACGATTCGTGCATGTAGAACTTCGTCGAGCGGATGGCGAGCTGCACCATGCAGCAGCGGTCGTCGACGACGATCAGCGAGGCGGCGCCGAAGAACGTCCCGATCGCGCCGAGCGAGTCGTAGTCCAGCGGCACGTCGATCTGATCCGGCGTCAGAGC